>JBAXVO010000045.1:0-17100 GCA_037129355.1 Deltaproteobacteria bacterium
CAGCAGGCGCGAGGCGGTGCGCGCCGGGATGCGGACCGACGCCGATTCCGGGGAGGCCGGGAGGAAGCGGATGGTGCAGGGGCTCGTGGTGCGCAGGTTCCACGATCCGGAGGGGCCAAAGACGATCCCCGATGCGGACGTCCGCGCCTACTACGAGGAGCACCGCGACCGCTACGACCAGCCGGTGAAGACGCGCCTCGCGCACATCGTGCTCGAGTGTCCCGAGGGGTCTCCTCGGCGCCCGGCGCGTGCCAGGGAGGCCGCCCGGCTCCGCGAGCGGATCGTTGGCGACCGAGCGTCGGACCCCGACCCGTTCCGGTCCGCCATGGAGGCCATTACGCGTGCCGGTGATCCCGAGACCCAGGCGATCTTCCTGGGGCTGGTGTCGCAGCAGGATCTCGGTGACTTCCTGCCCGCGGTGATCGTGAAGGCGGCCTGGGATCTCGGGCCGGAGGCACCCTCGCCGGTCCTCTCCTCCCCCCGAGGCTTCCACCTGCTCCAGAACTACGGGGGGCAGCCGGCGCTCCGGAAGACGCTCGAGCAGGCGCGCGGCGAGATCCAGATCATCCTCTACCAGGCCCGCATGGCGGAGGCATACCGTCAGTGGAGGACGCAGCTGCGGGAAAGCGCCAGGGTCCGCATCGACAAGGCCGAGCTGGCCCGGGTGCGGGTGGATCCCGGATCGCCCCCGACGCTCACCCCAGCCGGGCCCGCAGGTAGATGAACCGGATCCCGCTCTGGAGGTAGTCGTCGACGGTCTCGAGCACGGTCGCCCCCCGGACCCAGGGGGGCCCCTCCTCCACCAGCCGTGCCTCGATCAGGGACGAGATCGCCGCGTACCCGGCCGCTTTCACCCTCAGTCGCAAGGCCTCCAGGACCATCGCCTCGATCTCCGTCCCGTTCCGGAGCTGCGGCGAGACCGCCATGGCCTGCAGGTAGAAGGTGTCGTGCTCGCCGTAGCCCGGATCGTCCCGGACCCCGACCTCGTCGTGGTTCTCGAGCGCGCTGCCCAGCGCGTAGGCCACGAGCCTCCCCGATGAGCGGTCCCGCAGGGCGACCCCGCAGGCGCGTGGCCCGGACAGCGTGGCGGCCAGGGTCTCCTCCGGATACTGGAGGAGCGGCCGCGGCCCCGCCTTGAGGACGCCGGGGGGGTAGCGCCCGGCGTTTCCGTAGCGCTCGGCCTCGACGGCCATGATCTGGGGGAGCAGCGCCCCGGCGCCCTGCTCCGTCAACTCGACGACCTGGATCGCCCCGGGCTTCACCTCCAGTGTGCCGACGCGCAGCTCCGGTCCCCTCGGGATCGACCCGGTCCGCTTCCCCCCGGCCAGGTCCTCGACGGCGCGCCGGAGCAGGGTGAGCGCCTCCTCGAGGGCTCGGGGCTCCATGTCGTAGCGCGGGTAGAAGCGCAGGGTCCGCTCGCCGGCCGGCAGGAGCAGGAGCCCGTGGCGGAAGGCCCTGTCGCGCAGCCATTCCCGCCAGTCGGGCCGGACGACGTCGAAGGCCAGCATGCAGCCCCGCCCGCGCACGTTCTGGAGGAGGCCCCGGAAGTCGCGGACGAGCCCGTCGAGCCCTTCCCGGGCCAGCGCGCCAGTCCGGCGCACCTGCTCGAGGTCGAGCTTCCCGAGCCCGGCCAGCACGCGGACCATCCCGACCGAGTCCCCTTCCCAGGTGGTGTTGAACTTCTTCTCCTCCTGGAAGAACGCCGCCAGCTCCTCGCTCACGAAGAGGACCCCGTTCTGCGCCTTCTTGGCCCAGACCACGATGTCGGGGGGGCACGGAAGGTCGAAGTGCTCGTGGGCCCAGAGGCGCCCCGTGGCGCCCCAGCCGGTCTGCACCTCGTCGAACATGAGCGGGACGTCGTGGATCCGGGTGAGGAGCCGGAGGCGACGGAAGAAGGCCGAGGATGCGAATCGCAGGCCGCCCTCCCCCTGGATGGGCTCGACGAGGACGCCCGCGACGCGCCGCGCCCGCTCCAGCGCCGCGGGATCGACCCTCCGCCTCTCCTCGCCGACGAAGTCCTGGACGAGCCCGGGCCAGGCCGATCGATCCGCGGGGATCCCGGCCAGGAAGTCGTCGCAGGCCTGGAGCTGCCGCCGGAACTCCTCCCTCGGCCGCGGCGCTCCGGGAGTCCGCCCCGTCACGAGCAGGACCCACAGCTGCTCCAGGCTCTTCTCGTCGCGGCGTGCCGTCCGCGCCGCCGACCGGGGGTCCTCGGCCGGGAAGGGCACGTGAGGCCAGTCGAAGGTGGGAAAGCCGAGCCGCGCGCGCTTGCGGTGGGTCACGGCCAGGCTTCCCAGCGTCCGGCCGTGGTACGCCCCCTCGAAGGAGACGACGAAGAGGCCGATCCGCTCGGGTTGCGCCTGGGCGCCGGTGTCGCCAGGGTCGGCCACCTGCGTCTTCACCCGGTTGAGCAGCACCGCCTTGATCGCGTTCTCGACGGCCTCCGCGCCCGTGTTGACCACGAAGTGGCGCGGGGTCCCAGCGGGGGCGATGCCGTCGAGGGCCGCCTTGAAGCGCAGGGAGAGGATGGTCTGGTACTCGGAGTGGGCGTAGCGTGACACCGCGTACGGGAGGTCGCGGAGCACGCCTGCCGCGATCTCCGGGTCGTTCTCCCCGAAGGGCTGCGACGCGATCCCGGCGCCGAGGTCCATGAAGCGGTAGGGCTCCCCGCTCCCGTCCCGATCGGCCGTGGCGAGGTAGGGCCCCACCGCTTCCCCTGGATCGAAGGCGATCGGGAGGGAGAGGAAGAGGCCGTTCGACGCGCCCTCGAGGAGCGCGTGCGAGGCCGGGAAGCGGCGGGCGACCACCTGCGCGAGATCCTCCTCGTCCTCCAGGAACCCGGGGGGAAGGCGGACGTGAACGTCACCGGCGCGGTACCGGGCCTGCAGCGCGCACGTCCGTTCGAGGTAGGTCCGCGCGCCCTCCAGCGCGGTCGAAAGGGGATCCATGCCCCAGGGCTAACACGTCCGGGTGCCGACGCACGGGCAAGCCGGGTCGTGACGGGTCCCGGACGGGGCGGGTCGGCTACGCGGCGGCCTTGGCGGGCGCGGCCGCGCCCGTTCGCGCGAGCCCGGAGGCCGCCCAGGTGGCCTCGCTCCTCGACAGCCACCTGCCCTCGAGCAGCGTCCCGTCCATGACGACCCGCCACTGGCCGGCGCTCTCGTAGACGCAGAAGACGTGTGGACCGATCGCGACGATGTTTCCCATCCCAGCCTCCCCTCGTTCCATGGAACGCGCGGGGGGAGTACCAGGATCCGCAGGTCGCCGCCGGGACGATCGGGCGACGATTGGGGAACGGCTGGATCCGGCGAGGAGCCCTCGAGCGAGACAAGCGTCGTCGGGGCGCCACGCCGCCGTCACCCGCCGGATCGAATCTCTTCCGACCCCGAACCACCCACACCGTGGGAGGAGGATCCGCTTGAGCTTCGATCTCGAACCCATGGTCCTGGCCCGTCGCTGCACCGAGCAGCTCCTTGCGATCCGGGCCGACGTCGTGGCGGCCGAGGCGCGACACGCCCCTCTGCTGGCGCGGCGATCCAGCCTGACCGCCCCGAGCTTGCGCAACCTGATCCACTACCTCTCCCTCCGCCGCCACGACATCCGGCCCCTCCAGGAGCACCTCGCACGCCTCGGCCTCTCCTCCCTGGGGCGCGCGGAGTCCCACACGCTCTACTCGATCGACGCCGTGCTGCACGCGCTCGGCGCCCTCACCGGCCTCCCCGTGCCGTGGCCGGAGCCTTCGGGCGCTCCCGGGTTCGACGACGGCCCTGGGCTCCTCGCCCTGCACACGGGGGCGCTGCTAGGTCCTCGACCGGGCGGCCGGGGGGTCCGCATCATGGTGACCCTGCCGGCCGAGGCCGACCTCGACCGGGCCCTGGTGTTCGCCCTGGTGGCGAAGGGCATGGACGTGGCGCGGATCAACTGTGCCCACGACGACCCGGACCGCTGGGCGCGGATGGCGTCGACCGTCCGGGACGCGGCCCGATCGGCAGGCCGGCGCTGCCTCGTCCAGGCCGATCTCGGCGGCCCCAAGCTGCGGACCGGTCCCTGCGAACGGGAGATCCTGCTCCGCGAAGGGGACGTCCTGTTCCTGACCCGTGACGGGGCGCCGGGCGCCCCCGCCGGGCTCGACGGCGAAGGCTCACCCGCCCGGATCGCCTGTTCCCTTGCCGAGGCGCTCGAGGACGTCCTGACGGGTGACCGCGTCTTCTTCGACGACGGAAAGATCGGGGGGCGCGTCGAGGCGGTGGACGTGGACGCGGCCCGCCTGCGAATCACCCTGGCGAAGCCCGCCGGGTCCCACCTCCGCGCCGACAGGGGCATCAACCTGCCGGACACCGAACTCCACCTGCCGGCCCTGACCGGGAAGGATCGCCACGACCTCGCCCACGTGCTCCGCTTCGCCGACATCGTCGCGCTCTCGTTCGTCGAGCACGCCAGCGACGTCGCCGAGATCGATGCGGAGATGCGCCGGCTGGGGGAGCCATCCCAGGGGCTCGTCCTCAAGATCGAGACGCGGCGCGGGTTCGAGAACCTCCCGGGGATCCTCCTGGAGGCGATCGGGAAGCGCCCACTCGGCGTGATGATCGCCCGCGGAGACATGGCCATCGAGTGCGGCTGGGAACGACTCGCCGAGATCCAGGAGGAGATGCTCTGGTTCTGCGAGGCCGCGCACGTCCCCGTCATCTGGGCGACCCAGGTGCTCGACCGGCTGTCCCGCAAGGGGCTCCCGACGCGCGCCGAGGTGACCGACGCGGCGATGGGAGAGCGCGCGGAGTGCGTCATGCTGAACAAGGGACCGCACGTCCTCGACGCGATGGGGCTCCTGGACGGGATCCTGCGGAAGATGGAGGCCCACCAGACGAAGAAGAGCCCTCGGCTCCGCGCCCTGTCGGTCTCGGAGCTGCGGGCGGGCTGATCTCCTGGCCGGCCGCTCCGGACGGCAGCTCCGCACTTGACTGGATCGCGCGGAGCGGTTTCATGGCGGCGTGAGTCGCCCCCGAACCCCGAGGATCCCAGCCGCCGGCCGCCGCCGGTCGGCGGCGTGGGGCTACGCCGGAGCCGTGGCGCTCGTGGTGGGGACGACGGCCGTCGGCGCCGCCACCCGGGCGTTCCTCGACGTCCCCGACGTCGAGATGCTCTACGTCCTCGCCGTCCTCGTCTCGGCGGTCTTCCTGGGGCGGGGCCCCGCCATCGCGTCGGCCGCGGTCGGGGTGCTGGCCTACGACTACTTCTTCGTCCCGCCGATCTTCACGCTGAACGTCGCCGACGGCCGCTACCTCTTCACCTTCGCCATGATGTTCGGGATCGGCCTGCTCGTGAGCTCGCTCGCCGAGCGGGCCCGCGACGCGGCGGTTCGGGCCGAGTCGGAGGCGCTCCGCGGCACGCTCCTCTCCTCCGTCTCGCACGACCTGCGGACGCCGCTCGCGGCCATCACGGGCGCCGCGACCACGCTGCGCGACCAGGCGGTGGACGAGTCGACCCGGAGCGAGCTCCTGGAGACCATCTGCGAGGAGGCGGAGCGGATGGATCGGCTGGTGGGAAACCTGCTCGACATGACCCGCCTCTCCTCGGGGGCCGTGGCCGTCCGGCGGGAGTGGATCCCCGTCGACGAGCTGGTGGGGGCCGCCCTGGCCCGCACCGAGGCCAAGCTCTCCCGCCACCGCGTGCGGACCGAGGTGCCGTCGGACCCGGTGCTCGTGTCGGTCGACCCGGTCCTGATCGAGCAACTCCTCGTGAACCTGCTCGAGAACGCGGCCGTGCACACCCCGCCTGGCACCGAGGTCCTGATCCGCGCCGCCGGTGGCCCGGACGGCCTGGACCTCGAGGTCGCCGACCGGGGGCCGGGGCTCGAGCCCGGCGAGGAAGAGCGGGTGTTCGACCGATTCCACCGCGGAGGGCGGGCCACCGGCCAGGGGGCCGGGCTCGGCCTCGCCATCGCCCGCGCCATCGCCGAGGTCCACGGCGGGAACCTCCGCGCCTCCGCCCGCAGTGGAGGCGGGGCATCCTTCCGGCTCCTCCTCCCCGGGACGGGCGCGTCGCCGACGGTCCCGGCGGAGGCCACGGCGGACCCCGGCGGCGCACCGGGAAGGGAGGCTCCGTGAGCGAGGCGAAGGGGCTCGTGCTGGTGGTGGAGGACGAGCCGCAGATGCGCCGCTTCCTGCGCGCCTCGCTGGGGGCCGAGGGCTACCGGGTGCTCGAGGCCTGGACCATCGCCGACGGCGTCCGGGCGGTCACCGCCGAGCACCCCGACGCCATCCTCCTCGACCTGGGGCTCCCCGACGGCGACGGGCTCGAGCTCGTGCGGCGCGTCCGCGAGTGGTCCTCGGTTCCGGTGATCGTGGTGTCGGCGCGCGGCCGGGAGGAGGAGAAGGTGGCCGCGCTCGACGCGGGGGCCGACGACTATCTGCCCAAGCCCTTCGGGACGAAGGAGCTGCTCGCCCGGCTTCGGGTGGCGCTCCGTCACTCCCGGGCGGCCGTCGCGCCCGAGGGGCCCGTCCTGGAGGCCGGCCCGCTCCGGATGGACCTGGAGCGCCGGGAGGCCACCGTCGACGGTCGCCCGGTGCGCCTCACCCCCATCGAGTGGCGCCTCCTCGCGCTGCTCGCGACCCACGCCGGAAAGGTGCTCACCCACGCCCAGATCCTGCGCGAGGTCTGGGGGCCGAACGCCGCCACCCAGGCCCACTACGTCCGGGTCTACATGGCCGAGCTCCGCAAGAAGCTCGAGGCCGATCCCTCCCGGCCGCGCCTGCTGCTCACCGAGCCGGGCGTGGGCTACCGGCTGGCCGAGGGACCCGCTCCCGGCGCTTCACGCTAGGCTCCCTCGCGGACCTCGTCCATGGTCACCCGCACCGGGAGCACCATGGCGTTCATCCCGGCGAACTGCAGGCGCCGCTGGAGCGCGTAGGCCGTCTCGTTGTGGAGGAGGCGCTGGTAGAAGCGCTCCACCTTGAAGATGAGCTTGCCGGCGAAGAAGACCGAGCGCGGGAACTCGTGGCTCACCTCCAGCGCCAGGCGCTCGGCCTCGGGGAGCGGCTCGGTGGCCACGGAGAGCCGGTACTCGGCCGCCAAGCCCAGCCGGTGGGCCAGGTCCACGTACTGCTTCAGGGCGGCCTCGGTGCGCTCCCGGACGCGGTCGACCTCCGCAACCCCCTTCATGGCGGCGGCGTCGATCACCCCCACCGAGAGGAAGATCACGTTCTTGAAGTGTCCGGGGAAGAGGCGCTGCACGGTGAGGAGCGCGTGGACCCCGAGGCCGGCGTAGGACCCCACCAGCATCACCGCCGTGGGGGCCTTCTTGTCGACGGCGCGAACCGGGCCGGCCGGCGCCGCGGGCAGGGCCGCCATGACGGCGTTGAGCCGCCGCAGGTGGACCTGCACCTCGAGGTAGTGGCGGCGGATGCGGAAGCAGAGCGCCACCACCGCCCCGGTCACGACCAGCGTCACCCACCCTCCGGCGAGGAACTTCTGGGAGACGATCCCCACCAGGATGCCGGCGCAGAGCAGGAAGGTGAGGCCGTGGAGGACGAGGTCCCGGGTGCGCCGGGGCTCCCGGTGGGTCCACTGGAACTTGAGCATCGCCGCCTGGGAGAGCGAGAAGGTCACGAAGACGTTGATCGAGTACATGGTGACGAGCTGGTCCAGGTGACCGCCGGTGAGGAGCAGCGTGGCCAGGCTGGCGCCCCCCATGAGCAGCACGCCCGACTGGGTGACGAGCCGGTCGGAGAGCGAGGCGAACCGGTGGGGCAGCCAGCTGTCGATCGCCATGTTGGACATGACGCGTGGACCGTCGAGGAAGCCCGCCTGGGCGGCCACGAAGAGGAGCGCCGCCTCGATGACGAGCGTCCCGGTCACGAACCAGCGTCCGACGGGAAGTCCCCCGGCCCTCCAGCTACCGGCGAAGTTCTCGAGGAGGACGGCGTTCATGGTCTTGCCCTCGACCGGCACGGCCCGGAAGAGGAGGTACGCGAGCAGGATGCCGCCGGCGGTGATGGAGAGGGAGATGGCCATGTAGGCCATCGTCCGCTTCGCCGTGGCCACGCGCGGCTCCCGCATGATCTGCAGGCCGTTCGACACGGCCTCGATGCCGGTGTAGGTGCCGGCCCCCATCGAGTAGGCGTAGATGAAGATCCCGGCGATGGCCATCCACCCCATCGACCCGGCGGCCGCCCTCCCCTGCTGCGCGAGCTCGACGGCGATGGCGGGCGCCTCTCCGAGGTGGCTGCCCACCCCCCCGAAGATGAGGATGGCGTGGGTGACGAGGAAGAGGCCGAAGATGGGGGCGAGGACGATCACCGACTCCTTCACGCCTCTCAGGTTGAGCACCACGAGGAGCACGATGGCCGCGCCCTCGACGGGCACCTTCCAGGGCGCGAGGGAGGGAGGCAGGAAGCTCCAGATGGCCTCCCCGCCGGCGGCGATCGACACCGAGATGGTGAGCACGTAGTCGACGAGGAGCGCCGAGCCGGAGACGAGCCCCGCGCCCGAGCCGAGCAGCCGGGTGGCCACCACGTACCCACCGCCCCCGAAGGGGAAGTGCTCGATGATCCGCGAGTAGGCGAGCGAGATGAGGAGCACCGTCCCGGCCGTGGCGAGCGCCAGCGCCGGGGCCAGGAAGTGCAGGTCGCCGATGGCCCGCCAGAGCTCGTCGGGACCGTAGGCGGACGACGAGAGCCCGTCGGCGCCGAGCCCCACCCAGGCGAGCAGCGCGATGAGGGAGACGTTGTGGTACGTCCGCGGGTCGTGGATGTCCCGGGGCGAGCCGAGGAGGACGCGACGAAGGGACTCGCGCCGCGGCGTGACCGGATCTGGAGCTTCCAACTCGAGGGACCTCCGCCGCGGCCGGATGGCCGTCGGACGAGGCGGAACATAGGCGTCCCGAGGTCAGCGTCGGTTCAAGAGGCAGGGAGCGGGCATCAAGAGCGTATCAAGATGGGTCCGCCCGGAGGTTCGCACGCCTCCTTGACCCCTTCTTGACGGCTCCGGACGAACGCTTGGCACCGTCCTGATCGGGCGCGCGCTAGCTTCGGGGTGGGAGAACCGCCGTGCGCACCTGGAGCTGGGACGGAACGACGCTGATGCTGCTCCTCGTGGGGCTCTTCCCGGTCGCCGGGCTGGTGATCCTCGGCGACTGGCCACGGTGGGAGGTCGGCGCGGGAACGGCCGTCGCCCTCTTCGCGCTGCACGAGCTGGCCTGGCCCCGGTAGCGAGCGCCCTCCGGTCGGGGCGAACGGGTGACGATCCGGAGTCGACTCGACGACGATCGTCTCCCAACCGTCGCATTGGAGATCACCCGTTCGGCTATTCATGCTCCCGCGCGCCCGCGTCTCCCGGCGGGGAGGGGTGCGACGCTCCTGCCGCGTCCTCTGGCGTGGCAGGGGCGTTTTTTTCCAGATCGTCACCGGACGTTTACGTGGCGCACCTAGTGTGCGGCCTCCGTTTCCCCTAGCCCAGAGGATTCCTTGAACCGAAATCTTCGTTTGGCCCTGGCCGCCATCGCTCTCGCCGTCGTGTCGGCGTGCGGCAGTTCCAGCAACCCGCAGACCGAGGTCCAGTTCGTCTACACCTCCGATCCCCACTACGGGATCACCCGGTCGTTCCGCGGCGCCACGGGTGTATCCGCCCAGGCGGTGAACCAGGCGCTCGTCGGCCAACTGAACGCGATCTCCACCTCCAGCCTTCCCGCCACCGACGGCGCACGCCCAGGCCAGACGGTGGGCGCGATCGACTTCGCGGTCCAGACGGGCGACATCGCCAATCGGTCCCAGCTCGTCTCGGGGACGACCTACTACCAGAGCGCCGCCACCTCCTGGGGCCAGTTCAAGGCCGACTACATCGACGGGACCACGCTCAGGGACCACGACGGTCTCGCCACCCAGTGGTTCCTCGTGCCCGGGAACCACGACGTCTCGAACGCCATCGGCTATACCAAGGCGCTGACACCCGCCACCGATGCCACCGTCCTGGTCGAGATGTACAACCGGATGGTCAAGCCGGCCACCGTCAGGACCACCGCCACCTACGACTACAAGACCGACAAGGTCTTCTACTCGCGCGACGTCCGGGGCGTTCACTTCGTATTCGTGAACATGTGGCCCGACGCCGCCGCCCGAACCTGGCTGGCCACCGACCTCGCCTCGGTGAGCGCCACGACCCCGGTCGTCCTCTTCACGCACGACGAGCCGCCCAGCGAGTCGAAGCACTTCACGAGCCCCTCCACCACGTCGACGGTCTACGACTGGTCGCTCAAGTTCGAGAACCTGCTCACCGACGTCTTCGCCGACTCGCCGGCCACGACGGCCACCGCGAACCTCGTCGAGCAGCGCTCCCTCGTGGCATTCCTGAAGGCGCACAGGAACGTGGTCGCCTACTTCCACGGGAACAGCAATTCGAGCGAGTTCTACGACTTCACCGGTCCCGACGCCGACATCACGCTGCACACCTTCCGGGTCGACTCCCCGATGAAGGGCACGATCTCGGGCATCGACGCGGCCAACGGCATCGGCGACGAGAGCAAGCTCTCCTACATGCTCGTCACCATCGACACCGTGGCGCGGACGCTCACCGCGCGCGAGGTCCTCTGGAACGGCACGATGGCCGCCGGTGCGCCGCTCGCCTTCGGCGCGCAGCGGACCGTCTCGATCGCCCCGCCTCCGTAGCGGCGGGGGCCTCCCGGGGCTATGGTCCGGCTCCACCCGGAAAGGAGCACGACATGTCCGCCAAGAAGATCCTCATGCTGGTCGGAGACTTTGTAGAGGACTACGAGGCCATGGTGCCGTTCCAGATCCTCTCGATGGTCGGCCACACCGTCCACACGGTCTGCCCGGGCAAGAAGCCCGGGGAGACCGTGAAGACGGCCGTCCACGACTTCGTCGGCGACCAGACCTACGTCGAGCTGCCGGGCCACCGGTTCGGGATCAACGCGTCCTTCGAGGAGGCCCGCGCCGTCGGCTACGACGCGCTGGTCATCCCCGGGGGGCGAGCTCCCGAGTACCTGCGCCTGAACCCCCACGTGATCGAGCTCGTGCAGGAGTTCGACAAGGCCCGGAAGCCCATCGCCGCCATCTGCCACGGACCGCAGATCCTGGCGGCGGCCGGCGTCCTGAAGGGACGCCACGCCATCGCCTACCCCGCCTGCGGCCCCGAGTGCACCGCGGCGGGGGCGCGCTTCGGCACGGTGAACGACACGGCCTCCAACGCCGTGACCGACGGCAACCTGGTCACCGCTCCGGCCTGGCCAGCGCACCCGGAGTGGATGCGCCAGTTCCTCGTCCTGCTGGGGTCGCGCATCGAGCCCTGATTCAGAAGTGGGCGTGCACCCGGATGCCCCCGAGAAATGCCGGCCCCCGGGCCGCGTTCATGCCCGGGTTGAAGATCGCCTGCAGGTCCGCCGTGACCTGCAGGTACTTCACTGGCTGGAGCGAGTAGTAGATCTCGGACGCCACCTCCCATCCGTACGCGAGCGCCCCGTCGCCGAGCTGGAACTCCGTCCCCCCCGCGGCGAGGTAGGCCGCGTGGGAGGAGGAGAGGCCGCTCACCGCCACGCCCGCCCCCGCGAAGTCGCCGTGCCTCCCCCAGACCACGCCGTCGAGCTGTGCGCCCACGGAGATCGACCGGTCGATGGAGGTGAAGCAGAAGGTCTGGGTCCGCCCGTCGTTCCAGCCGGCACGGAGGAACAGGTTGAGGAGCCCGAACTCCTGTTGCACGAGGGCGGCGAAGCCGTACTTGACGGCCCCCGGCGTGGCGGTGGCGTCGACGTCGGGCAGCGCGCCGGGCGGCCCGGAGGCGGCGATGTCGAGCGCGTCGGAGTAGCTCCCCAGGTTCCCGCGGTTCACGTAGGCGAGCAGGCGCACCGATCCCTCGGCCGGAAACTCGCCCCACCCGTACTGCCCCTCGACCATGTAGGCGCCGCTCGTCGAGAGGTTCCCGTCGAAGACCGATCCGTTCGGCGCGGTCGGCATGAGCGCAGCCATGGCCCGGACCGCCCAGCGTGGCGTCTCGAGCCCCACCTCGAAGCCCCAGGTGTAGCCGCGCGTGTCGGCGACGTAGTCCCAGGCGCCGTTCTGCATGAGCGCCCAGTTCATGAACTTGTGGCGCGGGTCGCTGGAGGCCTCGGCCACGTCGAGGAAGTCGTTGCTCCCGAACTTCCCGATCGTGATCTCGAGCCGGTGCGGTGGCCTGGGTCGACCCAGGGCCACGTTCCCGGTGGGCATGAACCCACCCTCGGGCTGTGGCTCGTCCTCGTCCGGGACCGGGGCTCCGCCCAACGCGACGTCCTGGTGGAAGTAGGCGCGCGCCAGGTACGGGGCGGCACCGACCTTCGCGACGCGGATCATGTTCCCGTCGGGGTAGCCGGACACGCCGCTCACGTTGGGCGCACCGGCCCCGTAGGAGAACTCGGGGACGGCGACGACCGAGGCACCTTTCCAAAGATGGGCGCCGACCAGCACCGAGGCGACGAGCGACCATCCCAGGTCCGGTCCCGGGCCGAAGCTGATGGACGGGTTCGCGTACGGGCTGCGAAACGGGGGGACGAAGAAGGTGTCGACCGTGACCTGTCCGCCCACCGCCCACCAGCGATCCTCGGAGACGCGGGCGACCTCCGGCAGCGCGCCGCCGGCCTCCTGCCCGGGCGCCGGTCCGGGCGCGCCCAGCAGGAGGATCCCCGCGACGAGAGGAGCGACCTGGGAACTACGCGCCAACCGGCATCTCCTCCGACGGCGCGACGACCTCGCTGGTCTCGTCGTACGAGAAGAGGTCGCCGAACCGGGCCCAGTTCACGAAGGTGTCGAAGGTGGCCTCGAAGTTCTCACTCGGCAGGTTCATGGCGATGAGCTCGAGCACGTAGTCGCGGTCCACCTGGCCCGAGCCGGCTTCCCCGATCGCCTCCCGGACCCGCTGGAAGAGCAGCAGCTCGAGGATCTTCTCGCGGAAGACCGCCTTGCGCTCGGCCGGGCTCGCCTTCACGTAGCGTGCCCCCTCGGCGGACAGCACCACGGTGCGGTGTGGCGTGTCGACGAAGCCGAGCAGCTCGGCGGCGTTGGTCGTGGTGATGACCTGGCCGTACTCCCGGTCCGTGTCCGCGGCGATGCGGAAGACGTCCTCGCGCCCGCCCCGGGCGTCCAGGTACTCGAGGAGCCCCTCGATCTCCCCGCCCCCGGCGTGCGGCAGCGGCTCGAAGCTCAGGGAGGTTCCCTCCACCTCGACCACGTCCGGCATCTCCATCCCGGTGATGATGTCGTGCAGCCGGTCGACGAGCTGGAGCAGCCCCGGCGAACGGTAGTCGCGGGGTCGGGGGAGCGTGTTCTCGACGATGGTCCGGACCCGACCGGGGTTCGCGTCGAGGACCACGATCCGGTCGGCCATGTAGACGACCTCCTTGATGTCGTGGCTCACCATGACGATCGACTTGGGGTTCCGGTCCTTCGGCGCCCAGACGTCGAGCACCTCGGCCCGGAGGCTCTCGGCGGTGAGGGCGTCCACCTGGCTGAAGGGCTCGTCCATGAAGAGCATCTCCGGCTCGAGCGAGAAGGCGCGGGCCATGCCCACCCGCTGCTTCATGCCGCCGGAGAGCTCCCGGGGGTAGGCCTCCTCGAAGCCGGCCAGCCCCACCGTCTTGATGGCGCGCGCGGCCCGCTCGGCGACCTCCTCGCGGGGCAGTCCACGGGCCTCCAGCATCGCCTCCACGTTCCGGGAGACCGTCATCCAGGGGAAGAGCGCGAAGCTCTGGAAGACGAAGCCGATGCCGGGATTCAAGCCCCGCAGCGGCGCCCCGTGGTCGAGGACCTCGCCCCGCGTCGGCTGCGTGAGCCCGGCCAGGATGCGCAGGATGGTCGACTTCCCGCAGCCGGAGGGGCCCAGGAGGGCGACCACCTCGTTCGCCTTCACGGCGAGATCGATCCCCTGGAGGACCCTCAGGACGGCGCCGCCCCCCTGGTCGTAGTCCTTGTCGACCTGGCGCACCTCGCAGAGGATCTCGGGCTCTCGCGTCTCTTGCGTCATGAGGTCTCCACGGGCTACCGGGTGAGGGAGAAGCGCTCCTCGGCGATGCCGTGCAGCTTCCGCCACACCAGCCGGTTGAACAGGACCACCACCACGGCCATCACCGCCACCGCCGCCGCCAGCGTGGGGAAGTCGCCGGCCGACGCTGCCACGCTGATGCGCGCTCCCAGGCCGTCGGCGGCCAGTTCCTTCCCTCCGAACGACACGTACTCCGACACGATGCTGGCGTTCCAGGCCCCGCCCGCCGCGGTGACCCACCCGGTGACGAGGTAGGGGAAGATGGCCGGGAGGTAGAGGACGCGGAACCGCTTCCAGGTCGGGACCCGGTAGATGCGCGCGGCCTCCCGCAGGTCGGCCGGGATGGCCATCGCGCCGGCGACCACGTTGAAGAGGATGTACCACTGGGTCCCGAGCAGCATGAGGAGCACGCTTCCCCAGCCGATCCCGACCCCGGCCGCGGCGAGGAGCGCCACCACCGCGGGGAAGAGCATGGGGGCGGGAAAGGACGCCACCACCTGCACCACCGGCTGGAGGATCCGGGAGAGTCGGGGCGAGAGGCCGATGGCGAGCCCGGCCGGGACGGTCCAGAGCGTGCCGGCCACGGTGGCGAGGAGGACCCGCCCGAGGGTGAGGAACGCCGCCCATCCGATCCCGCGCCAGCTCGCGCCGTCCACCTTTCCGAAGAGCCGGAAGAGCCCGATCGACCCCGCGGCGAGCAGGAGGAGCAGCCCCACGAAGGCGCCCACCGACGCGATCTGGATGGCCCGGGCCGACCGCCCCCGCGACGGCGCTCCGGCGGGACGGGACGGCAGCGACCGGGCGAGCCTCCGCCCCCCGCTGGCCACCGCCTCCCGGAGGGCGGTCACGAGCCGCGAGCCGCGGAGCAGTTCCAGGAACCAGGAGCTGGCCTCGTCGGCCTGGCCGCTCTCGTCGACCCGGAACTTCTGGGCCCACACCACCACGGGGCGCCAGAGGACCTGGTCGAGCAGCACGATCATGAGGACCATGGCGATCACGGCCGAGAACATCGCCGTCCGGTCGCCCCGGGCCACCGCCACGCTCATGTAGGAGCCGAGGCCGGGCAGCTGGAAGCTCCGGTCGCCGAGGACGAAGGCCTCGCTCACCATGAGGAAGAACCAGCCCCCCGCCATGCTCATCATGCTGTTCCAGACCAGGCCGATGGCGGCCGACGGCAGGTCGACCCAGCGGAAGCGCTTCCAGAACCCGAACCTCCCCAGCGTCGCCACCTCCTGGAAGTCACGGGGGACGGTGCGGAGCGAGTGGTAGAAGCTGAAGGTCATGTTCCAGGCCTGCCCGGTGAAGATCATGATCACCGACGCCAGCTCGAGCCCGACGTTGCTCGTCGGGAAGGTGGCCACGAGCGCCAGGACGAGGCCGGGCATGAAGCCCAGCACCGGGATCGACTGGAGGATGTCGAGCGCCGGGACGAGCACCTTCTCGGCCACGCGGTCCCGGGCCGCCCAGTAGCCGTAACCCAGCGTGAACAGGAGCGACAGGACGTAGGCGGCCAGGCCGCGGGAGAGGGAGAGGAAGGCGTAGTAGGGGAGCGCGCGGGGCGAGAGGTCGATCTCGAACACCGGCCGGAGCGCTCCGGTCCACTCGGCCGCGAGCCGGGTGAGGCCGAAGAGGATCCCCCCCAGCGCGGCCAGGAGCGCCACGTCCACCCAGAGCCGCCGGGCGGACCCCGTCAGGTAGGAGGTGGCGCTTCCGAAGACGGGGGCCAGGCGGGCGGGCATCAGGGGGTGGATCAGTACAGCTTTCGGGTGTCGGATCGGTGACGGTCGTGGGGCGGCCCACCATCAGGGCCGCGCCCCCCCATCCTGACACGCGCCGGGCGGAACGCGGGTCAGGTCCGGGGTTCCTTCGAGGCACCCCGCCGGCGGGATTCCTCCGCGAGCCGGTCGGCTCGCTCCAACAGGGTGAGGCCGGCTTCCCATGCATCGCTCCTCGTCGGAAAGGTGCCGTCGACGAGGACGCCGTCGACGGAGATCCCCCACCCGGCGCCGCTGACGAAGACGTTGAACACGTGCTTCCCGATCACGAAGATGTTGCTCATGCGGGTCTCCTCCTCCGGTCCGGTCCGGATGGACCGGGGCCGTTCCCGATCCGGTAGTCGAGCAGCGTCTCGGTTCCGGGGCGCCGGGCCGACGTTCGCGTGACGCCTCGGCTTTCCCGAATCGTCTCCGAAGCGTCGCTGCGGCGCCGTCCTCCGCCGCCAGGATCCACGCATGTCCAGATCGTCCGGAAAGCCCCGCGAGACCCCCATGACCAAGATGTTCCAGATCGGGCGGCACGTCCTCCAGGTGTTCGGAGAGGGCCGGAGGTGGGTGGTCGCCGTGGACGGCGTGCTCCTCCGGGGCTGGCACGCCTCGACCTCCGACGCCTGGTCGGCGGGCGTGGCGGAGGTGGATCGGGTCCAGCGATCGGCGTCGCCATGAAGATCATCGACCTGCGAAACCACCTCCGGCTCGCCACCGCCCCACGCCTGGCGGGGCCTGCCGAGCTGTCGGCGGCCCTCTCCCCCGAGGAGATGGGGCGGAAGCGAAGCCTCTGGTGTCCGGCCTACGAGCGTTGCCTGGAGGTGGCGTTCCGCAGCAGATGGAGAAGCTGGACCTGCGAGGCGTGCCCGCACTTCGCCCACGCGGAGCCCTTCCGGAAGCGTGAGGCCGCGATGGCCTTCGACGCACGCCATCGGGACCTGACGCCGGACGGCGGTCCTCGGCCCTCCCTTCCCTGACCCGAGCAGTCCGGACGCGCCCACCGGATCGTCACCCGGCCGCCCCCGGGCGGACCCGGGTTCCTCACCGTCCCGTGGCATGGAACTGGGTGTGCCCGACCTGATCGCTCGGATCGCAGACCTCCCCCAGTGGCAGGTCGCCCTCGCGGCGACCTGGATCCTGCTGCAGGGGTGCGTCCTTCCCTCCATCCCGGAGGAGATCGTCATCGTCTCGATGGGGATGCTCGTGGCACAGGGTCGCATCGACGCGCCGATCGCCCTGGCCGCGGTACTGGCCGGGCTCCTGCCCGCCAACTCCACGGCGGTCTTCTTCGGAGGACTGGCCCGGAAGCGGCTGGGAC
>JBAXVO010000450.1:0-2448 GCA_037129355.1 Deltaproteobacteria bacterium
CGGGACGCTCATGGCGACGAGCCAGATCGGCAAGGGCTCCACGTTCAGGATGGAGTTGCCTGCGGCGCCTGCCGAGGGGTGAACGCGGCGCCGGACTCCTCGCCCGCCAGCGAGCCGCCGCCAGCCCCAGCGCCTTCGGCCACTCGAGCGGCCCCCGCATGGCCGGCACGGGCATCGCGGTGGAGGTGTCGAGCGCCCGGCCAGCCGTGGGCGGCTGGTGCGAGGCCACGCAGCGGGCCAGGACGCTCCGCTCGATCCCCCGGGCCCTCGACTGCTCGCCCCGGAGGAGGCGCTCCTCGCGCCGCACCTTCCGGACGTACGACCGGACCGAGTCGGGGACCTCGTCGACCACCCGGTAGGCGCGAAGCCGGCTGGGTCCCGCGTTGTAGGCCATCAGCCCGAGGTCGACGTCGCCGAACTTCTGCACCATCAGGGCCAGGTAGCGGATGCCCATGCCGACGTTGTGGACCGGATCGTGGACGTCGCCGGGCAGGACCCCCGCATCGTACTCCGCCTCGGCCAGCGCCGCCTTGCGCAGCTGCGTGAAGGTGCCTGCCTACGGGATTAACGGCACCGGTGGCGACCGCGCCGGGCGCGGCCGGAACCCGCGGTTCATCGGGATCGCTCCCAGGACAGTCGTCGGTGACGACGGGTCGCCCTGGCCCACGACCTCCTCCCCGCCGTCTCCATCGTAGAGCGCGACGGTGCTTTCGGCACCCGCCTGGAACGCTCAGGAATGGCAAAAGACCATGTCATTGAAGGTGGTTATGTCATCATCGCTTGCAAGGTAATGGAGATTACCTTACGTTCCGATCATGCCCTGGGGCTTCTACGGCCGGACAGACGAACTGCACCGCCTCCAGGACATCCTGGGCAGGAACCGCTGGTTCTTCGTCAAGATCACAGGGCGCCGTCGCATCGGAAAGACGACTCTCATCCAGCAAGCGCTCCAGGGCGGGCAGCGAGTCTTCTACGTCCAGATACCGGACTCCGGTCCCGTAGGTGTCCTCTCGGCGGTCGCCGACGCCATGGACACCTTCGAGATCCCGGCCGCCGCCTTCCCAAGGCCAGCGACGCTGGCAGACCTGGCCAAGTTGGTCGGCAACCTGGCGCGGGCCGGCTACGCCGTGGCGCTCGATGAGTTCCAGTATTTCAATCGAGAACGGCTGCGCGACTTCTGCTCGCTGCTGCAAGCCGAGGTGGACGTCCTCTCGGCCCAAGCTTCGCGCGTGCCTGGAGGCCTGCTCGTGCTCGGTTCGGTCCACACCGAGATGGCGGCCGTGCTCCAGGACGCGCACGCCCCGCTCTACAACCGGACCACCGACGAGTTGGAACTCGGCCACCTCGACGTGGAATCGGTGCTGGAGATCCTGGCGCAGCACGCCACCGTCGAGCCCTCCAGGCTCCTCTTTCTCTGGACCCTCTTCGAGGGCGTACCAAAGTTCTACCGGGACTGCTTCGAGCAGGGAGTGCTGGACGCGCCGCGCCGCGAGCTGCTGGAGCGGGCCTTCTTCGCAAGCTCGTCGCCGCTGCGGACCGAGGCCGACAACTGGTTCCTCAAGGAGCTGCACGGACGCTACGACGTCATCCTGAAGTACGTGGCACGGCACCCGGGCTGTTCGAGCGGCGAGCTGGTGGAGCACGTTCGGCAGGTCAGCCCCGAGACGAACGAGCAGGTGGGCGGCTACCTCAAGGTGCTCATCGAGAAGTACCGGATCATCGAGAAGCGGCTGCCCATCTTTGCCAAGAAGAAGGAGAAGAAGGGGCGCTACTACCTCACCGACAACTTCCTGCGAGCCTGGCTTGCGGCCCTGGCGTCGCCGGTGTCGGCCATGGCGTTTCGTCCACTCGACGTGGTGGTTCGGCAGGCGGACGAGCGGCTTGCCGACGTCGAGGGGCCGTCGCTGGAGAAGCTGGTCGCCACGCTGTACGAGGAACGGAGCCGCAAGGGGATCGGCGACTTCGGCCTCACGGAGCGGGTCCAGGGGTACTGGGATCGGGCAGACACGGAGATCGACCTCGTGGCGGTCGCCGGCGAGGACGACATCCTGCGTGTCGTCACCTGCAAGCGGTCGCCGGAGAAGCTGGTGAACGATCTTCCGACGTTCGATGGCCACGTCGCCAGGTTCGTGGCCGCCTCGCCCAGGTTCGGGGGCTGGACGGTCGAAAAGGTTGCCGTGTCCCCGATGCTCGACCCGTCTGCGCGTAAACTCATCGAGACGTGCGGCTACATCGCCCAGGACCTGGCCGATCTCACGGCCGGACTGCGCGGTCGCGGAAGAGGTCCGGCGTGACGTGAGGAACCGAAGTCATGACCAGGAAGAGCCTCATCACCATTCACCCGGGAGAGTTCCTCGCCGAGACGCTCGGGGAGCTGGGTCTCTCCCAGGCAGCGTTCGCGCGCGCCATCGGCGTATCCCCGATGCGGATCTCCCACGTGGTGAAGGG
>JBAXVO010000451.1:0-2422 GCA_037129355.1 Deltaproteobacteria bacterium
GCTGGAGGAACGCCCACCCTCCGGCCCGTGCGGGTTCGGCCTTCGCCGACGGCACGTGAACCCCCATGAGCCGGGCGTAGTCGGCGGCGACGTCCTCCCAGGTGCGTCGGGACAGTCGCCCCACCTGCGCCACGGCCCGGGCCCGGATGCGCTCGTGGTCCTGCTCCAGTTCGGCCAGCGCGCGGCCGAGCGAGGCCGGATCGTGCGGATCGAACCAGAGCACCTCGGCTCCCACGCGCTCCATCATCTCCCTCATCACCGGGATGTCCGAGACGACGGCCGGGATCCCCCGCTCCAGCGCCTCCCAGACCGGGAAGCTCCCGCCGCCCTCGGCCAGCGTCGGCATGACGAGTGCCCATGCACCATCCAGGATCGCCTCGTAGTCCGGGTCGTCCACGTACCCGGCCGCGAAGAGGGTCTCGTCCGCCACCAGGCCGGACCTCGCCGCCAGGTCGCGAAGCTCCCGCGCACGTTCGGACCGGCTGCGGTAGATGTCCGTCCCGTCCCCGGTGAGCACGAGGGGGTGGCGCGGCGCCACCGCTCCCGCGGCGGCGAGCAGCACCTCGTGGTTCTTGTGACGCGAGTGGTTGGCCGGACAGAGCAGGTATTCGCGGCCGGTGAAGGGCCAGGCGCGGGGCTCCGGGCGCGCCGCGGAAGCGCCGTGCCGCCCCGACAGCGGGATGACCGAGACCCTTCCCGGGCGGATCCCGAGGTGGCGCTGGAGCAGGGCCTCGGTGTTCCGGGAACTGACCGCGATCCGGGCGTCCGACCCCAGCCAGGACGCGAGGGTCACCCGTTCCGCCTCCGCGCCACCGGGAAACCAGTCCGGGAACTCGATCATGATGAGGTCGTGCATCGAGCCGACGACCTTCCGGGACGGGCCGCGGGGAAGGCGGTGCCGGTGCACCCACGGGAACCAGGCCAGGTCGCAGTCCTCGAGGGCCCGACGGGGGACGAGGATCCGGGACGGGTTGGTGCGCAGGATCCAGTTGAGCGGCCCCGCCCCGGGGATCCCGGCCATCAGCACCCGGCTTCGCCAGGGCTGGAGCGGCGGAATGTCGACGAATCCCGCGGGCGATCCCTCCAGGAGGCGCCGGTAGCGCACGAGCGCCTCGCCGCTGCTCACCACCTCGAAGGACAGCCCCGGGATCGCGGCCAGGCCCCGGAGCAGCTCCACCGTGAAGCGAACCCCGCCGCCGAGGTTGGCCACGTAGTCGACGATGCGGATCTTCACCTCAACGGCCTCCGCTCCTCACCACGGAGGCGACGCGGTCCACGTCGGCGTCCTCCATCCGGTTGAAGGTGGGGAGGTTGATCCCCGATCCCCCGAGGCGGTCGGTCTCCGGGAGATCGGCGCCGCGGAGCCTGGCCTGGTCCTCGTACGGAGGAAGGCGATGGACGGGCAGGAAGAAGGGCCGGGTGTCGATGGCATGCTCCTGGAGCCAGGCCATGAGCCCGTCCCGCGAGCGCCCGTAGGCCCGCTCGTCGACCGTGATGCAGAAGAGCCAAGGCGCCGGCTCCGCCCAGGGCGCCACGGGCTGGAAGCCGACCCCAGGGATGTCGCGCAGGGCCTCCCGGTAGCGGGCGAAGATGGTCTTGCGGCGCGCGACGATCGCGTCGGCTCGCTCCACCTGGGCGCACAGGATCGCGCAGGCCAGGTTGGTGAGCCGGTAGTTGTAGCCGGTGATGGGGAAGAAGTAGCGCCGGTCCGGGTCCACCCCTTGTCCGCGCAGGAGCCGCGCCCGCCGTTCCAGCGCCGGGTCGTCGAGCGTGACCGCCCCTCCCTCCCCGGAGGTGAGGACCTTGTTCCCGTAGAAGGAGAAGACGCCGATCCGCCCCAGGCCTCCGACGGGGCGCCCCCGGTACCGGGCCAGGTGGGCCTCGGCGGCGTCCTCCACCACCCAGAGCCCGTGCCGGGCCGCGATCACGCCGATCGCGTCCATGTCGGCGGGGTGCCCGTAGAGGTGGACCGGGATGATGCCCTTCGTCTTCGGGGTGATCGCCGCCTCGAGCCTGGCCGGGTCGATGCACCAGGTCCCGGGATCGACGTCGACGAAGACCGGCTCGGCGCCGCAGTACCGCACCGCGTTGGCGGTCGCGACGAAGGTGAGGGACGGGACGAGGACCTCGTCCCCCGGCTGGAGGTCGAGCGTCATGAGCGCAAGGTGGAGGGCGAGCGTCCCGTTCGCCACGCCGATGGCCGACCGCGTCCCGGCCAGCTGCGCGAACCCGGCCTCGAACTGGCCCACGAACGGGCCGGTCGAGGAGATCCACGAGCTGCGAAGGGCCTCGAGGACGTAGCGCTCCTCGTTTCCGGACAGGTCCGGTTCCGCCACCGGGATGTTCTTCATGTTCGAACTGGGTTGAGCTGGAGGGTGCGACGCTGCCACGGAGGTTTATCACTCCCCTGCAGCGGGCGGGC
>JBAXVO010000452.1:0-2420 GCA_037129355.1 Deltaproteobacteria bacterium
GACCCTCATTCATCGAGGATGCTCCCGAGAAGCCGCGTAGTCAAGTGGACTACGGCGCCACGCCAGGGCCTCCAGATGGGGCTGGGGGACCACCGAGACCCGGTCAGCGGGATGCGGCGATCAGGTCGTCGATGGGTGAGCCTGAACGTCACTCTCGCGGAAGGGCCTCGCCTGCGACTGACCGTGCGATATGCTCGGATTTCGGTTCGTCATCCCGACCACCTGGAGCCGGCATGTCCTCCCGCCTCGCCCTCCGATCGTTCGCCGTCCTGCTGACCCTCGGCGCCGCGTGCGGTGGCACGTCCACGCCGCCTGGTCCGCCGGTGCTGCCGCCGCTGAACGGGACGTTCATGGACACCGGTGATCTCCCGGGCCCGCGGTTTGGCCACCAGGCCGTCCGGCTGAAGGACGGGACGGTCCTGATCGCCGGGGGCTACGATTTCGCCGGGGAGATCATGAGCGCCCTGCGCTACGACCCAGGCAGCGGGACCTTCGCGGCCACCGGCGACATGAGGGCGGCCCGCTGGACACATCCAGCCCTGCTGCAGGACGGTCGGGTCCTGTTTGCGGGCGGCATGACGCGGACGGGCCCCATCGGCAGCGCCGAGATCTACGACCCGGCAGCCGGGACCTTCACCGACACCCACGACCTCCACACCGGACGCCAGCTGGCCAGCGTCACGCTCCTGCCGGACGGGACGGTGCTCGTTGCGGGCGGCCTCGACGCCGGAGCCTTCCCTCTCCAGAGCGCCGAGCGCTACGACCCGCAGACCGGCACGTTCTCCGCCACGGGGAGCCTGCGGACCGCTCGGGCCGCCCACTCGGCCACCTTGCTTCCGGATGGCCGGGTGCTGATCGCCGGCGGCAGTTCCGACAGCGCCCTGGCGAGCGCGGAGGTCTATGACCCCGCGCTCGGGAAGTTCCTCGCCACCGGCTCGCTGGACACGGCCCGCATGTACCACAGCGCCACACTGCTGACGACCGGCAAGGTCCTGGTGATCGGCGGCGAAGGCACCTCCGGTATCCTGTCGAGCGCGGAAACGTATGACCCGCAGACGGGGCGCTTCGCGCCAGCATGGGGCCTGCCGGCGCCCCTCGCCCAGGTCACCGCCACGCTGCTGCAGAGTGGGAACGTCCTGCTGGCCGGCGGGGCCGACCAGGACACCGGCTTCAGCTCCCCGCTCGCCGGGGAGTGGGTTCTCGCTCCCGGCGCCTGGGCGGCCACCGGCGGCCTTGGGGAGGCTCGCTATGGCCACACGGCCACGCTGCTCACCAACGGGAGGGTCCTGGTCGTGGGCGGGCTCCGGAACAGCAGCGTGCTGGCAACGGCCGAACTGTACGTGCCGTAGCAGCGGTTCCAGGCCTGGCGGCAGCCCCTCTCCGCACCAATTTGCATCCATCAAGTGACAGCAACCCGATCCCACAATCCCACGTAGTGGTTGGGAGAGTGGGATCGGGCTGCTGGCGCCCCGGTCTGACGCACGGTCCGTCACTACGGGGCAGCGGGGCGGGGCGCCAGGATTGCGCGAGGTTGCCCGACTGGGTCGAGGGCGCGCCCTGTAGACCAACTATGGCCAAACGTCGTCGATCCCGGACTCCGGCGCCCGTCAACAGGGGGTCGTCGACAAGGTGCGAGCTCCGGCGAACGTCGGCACCCGGTTGGCTGAGCCCAATCGATACCTCTCGAACGGCTTCCAGGGGCGCATCGCCCCGTGCCGAGGTCCGCGACCGGCTCGAAGTGGGTGGCGGGCAGGGGACCGTCGACTCCGCGGCTCGTGCACACACCCTTCAGGGATCGTGCACGGCCCCGGGCACGCGGGACCTCGCATCCACGTCGGAGCGCCCACGCGCGCGGCCGAGCGTCTCGCTGGGCTTCTCGCCGAACATCGCGCGGTAGTCGGCGGAGAAGCACCCGAGCCGGAAGAACCCCCACTGCATGGCGACCGCCGCCACGGTCGTGCCTCCCCTCGCCCGCGCCAGGTCCTTGCGGGCCGCGGAGAGGCGCAGCGACTTCAAGTACGCCATCGGGGAGGTCCCGAGGGCAGCCTGGAAGCTGCGGTGCAAGGCCGGCCGGGACGCGTGGACGGCCGCGCAGACGTCCTCGATCCGGATCGGTTCCCCGAGTGACCGGCGCAGGAACGCCTCGGCCCGGAGGGCGAGGTCCCGGCGAGGCCGTGCGAGCGCGGCGGGGGCCGGGTCGACGCCCTCCATCACCGTGCCGATGACCTCCTCTTCCATCATCGCCACGAGGCCGGGGTCCTTGAACGCCTCGGGCTGGCGACGTGCGTGGGTGAGCCACCAGGCCCACGTCCGGACGAGGTCACGGCGGCTCTCCAGGTCCCGGAAGCGCAGCCCGGCGCCGGACGGGCTGGCCGGGAACCGCTGCCCCCAGCGTGCCCGGGCGGCATCGTCGAGACGGT
>JBAXVO010000453.1:0-2398 GCA_037129355.1 Deltaproteobacteria bacterium
CGCCCGAGCTGGGACTGGATGCCGGCGACCTTCGCCTCTCCCTCGTTGGCGCCGCCGATCACCCCGCCGGTTCTCAAGAGAACGGGACGTCCGTCTGGGCGGCGGGTGAACTCGTAGCGAACCAGGGTGCCCACCACGAGCTCCGGCGCGACGTCGTACAGTTCCTCGCTCACCGCCCGCACGAACTCGGTGCCGCCGCCGGTCACCAGGTAGATGGTGAAGTCGCGCCGCCGCAGCTCGTCCAGCAGCTCGAGCATGGGCTGGTACCTCGTGGCCGGGATCGGGACGCCGAGCTTGCGGTGGCGCACCCGCGCCATGAAGTCGCGCACCTCGGCCGTGAAGACCTCGGGCTCGATGCCCGCGAACAGCTCGACGAGGGCGAGGGCCACCCGCTCCAGGCCGATCTCCCCGATGGCGGCCATGTCGAGGGCGAGCACCGCGGCGAGCTCGGGGCGCGTGCGCAGCGCCGGATCGGCCTCGGCCCGGCGGCGCAGCGCGTCCTCGAAGAAGTCGAACTGCACGTAGGTGGGCTTCTCGCACCACAACGTGCCGTCGTTGTCGAAGGCGGCCACGCGGGCCTCGACGGGCAGGGCCTCGGAGGCGGCCAGGAAGGCCACGACGGCGTCGCGGGTCTTTCCCGGGCGCCAGGAAGGGAGCGGGCTGGGCGGGCTCATCGGGATTCCTCCGGAGCGGGACTCAGATGAGCCAGCGGACGTTGAAGGCGACGATGTTCATCACGGTGCCGGAGTACTGACCCTCGAGCGTGCCGGCGAGCGGACCGCGGCTCTGGGACAGCGGGAGGTTTCCACCCACGATGAAGGTGTCGGCGATCCCGAGCTCGACGGCCGGGGAGACCTTCCACTGGGCGCCGAGCGAGAAGCGCCACGCGGCGCCGATGGGGGTGAACACGGTGCGGTTGGCGTCGTCCATCATCGAGCTGTCGAAGGCGAACCCGCCGGAGAAGGTCCACTCGGGAATGGCCTTCCACTGGGCCCCGGCGGCGACGTGCCAGGTGTTCTTGTAGGGAATGGACGTGGTCAGGCTGGTCGGGTTCGCGGTGTTGACGCTCACCTCCACCTCGCCGAACTGGGACCAGCTCTCCCATCCGAGGTCCGCCATCACCACCCACTCGGGATTGATCTCCTGGCGCACGCCGAGCATGAGCCGGTTCGGGAGCGTCACGCCCAGGTCGATCGGCGCGTCGAGCAGCCCCGTCAGGCGCAGGGCGGTTTCGAGAACGGGCCCGAGGCCCGACCAGGCGGGCGTCGTCTTGAAGGGCAGGTAGACCTGGGAGAGCCAGGTGAAGCCCACGCGCGTGCCCTTCACCGGCTCGACGAGGACCCCGAGGTTGCCCCCGATGCCGAAGGCGTCCGAGTTCGCCTGCACCTGTCCGTCGGCGCGGTTCGACGAGATGTTGTTCACCGCGATGGTGGAACGCATGATGCCCCACATGAGGTTCAGCCCGCCGCCCACGGAGATCCAGTCGTTGATCTTGTACGAGGCGGTGGGGAGGAAGCTCACGCCCACGAGCAGGCCCTTCTGGCCGAAGTAGCGCCCCGCCCAGCCCTCGCCGTAGGAGACCGCCGAGCCGAAGTACTGCGCGATGCCGAGGCCGACGCGCACCTTGGGCGCGACGTCGGCCACGAAGAAGAGGCTGCCTCCCGGGAGGAAGCCGAGCGCGTTGCCGCCGTTGCCGCCGGAGGTGGTCGTTCCCGGTCCGGGGGCGAAGGTGAAGTTTCCGTAGAGCAACTGGGCGCCGACGAGGAGCTCGTGCTTCTCGAGCAGGGCCATCCCGGCGGGGTTCGTGAAGAGGGTCTCGGCGTCGCCGGCGCGCGTCGTGTAGCCGGCCGAGGCGAGCCCCACGCTCGGCGTGCCGATCTCGTACAGATAGAAGCCGGCTGCCTGGGAAACCCCCGGGACGGCGAGCAGAAGAATGGCGATGGCCATCGCGACGCGGTTCATGAGTTCCCCTCTGGATTGGTCGGGGCGACGTAATCCGCTGGATCGGTGGCTGCAAGTGCTCCGGGAGGGGCCGCCCCACAAGTGAACGTTTCTCCGGGCAGGTGGCGAATTCGGCTGGGGCGCTTAAGAAGAACGCTTCACGAGGGAGGCTCGTTTGAAGGAGATACGCCGCGCTGCGTCAGTCCTGCTCCTGGCCGGATTGCTCTGGGCCGCGCCGGCCCGCGCCTGGATGTGGTGCGAGCACCGGGACATCGGCGTCACCGCCATCCAGGGGCTGCCGCCCGCCGATCGGGCGCAGCTCGAGGCGCTCTGGGCCAGCCTGAAGAAGGAGGCCGGGCCGCAGGTCTGCCCCACGCTGGTGAACGCCGGGGCCGCCCCGCGGACCGCCTTCGGGGACTGGAACGGCATCTGCCTCGACTTCCCGTCCTACCCGGCC
>JBAXVO010000454.1:0-2385 GCA_037129355.1 Deltaproteobacteria bacterium
CGGCGGTGTCCTCCGGGGTGAGCGGGTCGATGTGGAGCCGCCAGTGAAGGCGCGAGTGCAGCGAGCGGAAGCGGCGCATCTTGAGCTGGTCCGAGAGTTCGGGCAGGCCGACGAGGATCAAGGAGAGGAGCGCCTTCGAATCCCACTCGTAGTTGAGGAGGATGTGGAGGTGCCCGAGCATCTCGGGGTGGAGGAGGTGCGCCTCGTCGATGAGGAAGACGGGGTGGACGCGCTCTCCACCGAGGTCCTGGATGTGGGTGGAGACGGCGTAGAAGACGCCGGCGGCGGAGGCCTTGGGGTCGAGGCCGAGGGCAAGGCAGAGTTGGCGGTAGAAGTCGCGGCGGCCGAGCGTGGCGTTGTGGCAGTAGGTGAGCCGGTAGCCGGCATCGGGCAGCCGCTTGCGCAAGGCTCGCAGGACGCAGGTCTTGCCGACGCCCGGCTCGCCGGTGAGGAGCACGGAAGCCCTCTCGGAGAGGGCCTCGCAGAGCTCATCCACCACGCCCGCCTTACATCGCGAGCCCGCTGGTGGACGAGGTCCTCGGCACTGGAGGCCAGGTCGTCTGCAAGCCGTGGGTGGCGCGCAACGGGGTGTCCCTTCGGCAAGCGTGCGTGAGTCGGGGGGAGGCGTCGAGGTAGGGTCCGGACCTGTCGAGGGACAGGAGGACGGGCCATGGGGACGCGGAGGCTGTCGGCCGGGGTAGATTCGGCCGGGGTAGATTCGGCTGGGGAAGCGAATCGAGCGGTGGCAGCGGGCGCCGCGGCGGCGGTCGCAGATGCCGGAGGAGCTCTGGTCGAGGGCGGTGGCGCTTGGGAGGAAGGAAGGGGCCTACCGGGTGGCGCGGGGTCTGCGGATCAGCCTCGGGGGGCTCAAGAGACGGATGGCGGCCTCGGTAGAGGCGCCGAGGGGTTTCGTGGAGCTGACGGGGGCGGAGATCCTCGGAGCCGCGTCGCCGGGGCAGGGCACGGTGCTGGAGCTGTCGGACGGGACCGGGACCCGGCTGACGGTACGGCTCCCAGGGTCGGTCGAGCTCACGGGCCTGATCTCGGCCTTCCGGCATCGGGGAGCATGATCCAGATCACGCCGCAGATGCGGGTGCTGGTGGCGATCGAGGCGGTCGACTTTCGATGCGGCATCGATGGGCTGGCGCAACGGTGCCGGGCAGGCCTGGGAGCGGACCCGTTCACGGGGACGGTGTTCGTCTTCCGGAACCGGCGGCGGACGGCGATAAAGCTGCTGGTCTACGACGGGCAGGGGTTCTGGCTCTGCCACAAGCGATTGTCGCGGGGAAAGTTTCACTGGTGGCCGGAACCAGGCGACCGGGTGGGCGCGGTGCTGAAGGCGCACGAGCTTCAGGTTTTGATCTGCGCGGGCGACCCGTCGGCGACGCAGGCCCCGCCGGAGTGGAGGCAGGTCGCCGCCGCGACGGCATGAAGGAATCGACGGGGACGTGCGGAAAGACCTTGCACGGCCCGATCGAAGGATCATGGTGCGGCATGGATGAGCAAGCGGAAGCACCGACACGGAGCGTCACCTGGCCACCGCGACCTGTCGCTCGCGGAGCTCATCGGGATCGTTGACCGGGCCAAGACGGCGCCCCTCAACGAGGCAGACCACACCACGCTCCGGACGGCAGTCGACACGCTGGGCTTTCTCACCCAGGAGCTCTCGTCGAAGGGGACGACGATCGAGCGGTTGCGGAGGATGCTGTTCGGCGCGAGCACGGAGAAGACCAGCCAGGTCGTCGGTGAGACGCCCGGCGACGCCGAGGCCGGGGAGGAGCCGAAGAAGGCGAAGCCTCCCGGCCACGGGCGCAACGGCGCGGCGGCCTATCCAGGCGCCGAGAAGGTCAAGGTGCCGCACGGCACCCTCCACGGTGGCGGGGGGTGCCCCGGATGCCAGAAGGGAAAGATCTACCCGCTGGGGCCGGCGGTGCTCCTGCGCATCCGGGGCATGGCTCCCCTGGGAGCGACCCTCTACGAGCTCGACCGCCTGCGCTGCAACCTGTGCGGCGAGGTCTACACCGCCGAGGCACCGGCGGGCGTGGGCAGCGAGAAGTACGACGAGACGGTGCCGGCCATGATCGGGGAGTTCAAGTACGGGGTGGGTCTGCCGTTCAACCGGATCGAGAAGCTGCAGAAGGGCTTCGGGATCCCGCTGCCGGCGGCGACGCAGTGGGAACTGGTGGATCGCGCAGCCGGGCTGATCGAGCCCGCCCACGCGGAGCTCGTCAAGCAGGCCGCGCAGGGCGAGGTGCTGCACAACGACGACACGACGGCGAAGATCCTGGAGCTGATGGCTGCCGCCAAGGCGGAGGGGGCCGGGGCCGCGGGCAAGCGGACCGGGGTGTTCACCACGGGGATCGTGGCGCAGTGCCAGGACCACCG
>JBAXVO010000455.1:0-2384 GCA_037129355.1 Deltaproteobacteria bacterium
CGTGCGCCCGAGGGCGGTGGTGGCGATCAACACGGGTTGGCAGCAGAGCGGGGGCACCGTCTGGATCACCAGCGTCGGATGGGTATCCGCGCTGAGCCCGACCAAGCCCGATCTCAGCCTGTACGCGGGGGATCGGCTGATCGCCCACATGGGTCCGATCCCCTGGCCGGGCTTCTACTGGAACACCGTCGACTATCCGGAGGGGCTACAGGATTTCAACATCCGGGCCGCCGACGGGCGCCGGACGGACGAGCTCCACGTGGTCGGCGGGGAGAGCTTCCGCGTGAACCGGCAGGTCGACCTCTGGTGGTCGAGCCCCAACGTCCCCGACGCGGACATCTGGACTCCGGGGGCCTCGTACACGTTCTCCTTCACGGCGCAGCTCGTGATGGCCGACGCGGCTCCTCCGGGCGCGGCGAGGCTCTGGGCCGGGGACATCCTCGTGGCCGAGCTGGGTCCGTACCCGTGGGCGCCCGTCACCTGGGATGCGACCGGCGTGCCGGAGGGGACCTATCCGATCCGGGTCGAGATCCCGAACTACTCGGCGGGAAGCCTCCAGCTCCACGGGCGGTCGTCCTTGTCTCCCTTCGTCGTCCACGTCGACAGGACGCGGCCCATCGTCACCTGCGAGCCCCCCGTCCTGGGCACTGCCACCGGGTGGTCCAACGGGTTCTTCACCCTGATCTCGAACGAGAACCTGTCGGCTCGGTACGCGGCGGTGACCGTGTCCCTCGGTGGAGTGCTCGTCACGAGCGAGGCACGTGGGGTGGATTACCCGCCCCGCTATCAGGCGAGGGTGGGCTGGTCCGTGGCGCCGCCCTTCCGCGCGACGGTGGTGGGATTCTCGGGGCGTGATCTCGCGGGCAACGAGCCCGTGGTGGATTGCGCTTTCGACGTCCCCGCGTGGCTCGCGCCGCTCGGGGCCGGTCCCATCACCCTGGGCGGAGAGGTCGTCCGCGCGTCCGCCTTCGACCTGGTGTTCCGGACCGAGGAGGATTCCTCCGTGCCGCAGATGATCGCGGCGTGGAGCCCCATCGGCGGGTCCACGCCGGACGGGAAGCTCGCGGTCGCGCTGTCGGAGAACGGCGCATTCCCTTCCGTCCAGAGCCTGGGAACCCCCGGAGCCAGGACCACGTCGGTCTCGACCTCCTCTTCGAGGTGGATCCAGAACTCGTCCACGTGGGTCACGTACTGGCCCGCACGGCAGCCGTGGCTGGCCTGGACGGAGGCGGCGCCAGGGGGGGCAGGCGTGGTTCGGGTCGCGTCCTGGACGGGATCCGCCTGGGTGAAGGCGCCGACCGGTGGGATCGGGCACCCGGGCTGGTCGGCGAGTGGCGTGCTTCTCGACATGGACACGATCAGCGAGGCGTCCGGCGCGGCCGTGTGGACGGAAACCGATGGTGCTGGCTTCCGGCGGGTCGCAGCAGGGCGCTTGATTGGCGGCACCTGGGTCGACGTCGGCGGAGATCTGGGGGCTCCGGCTGGAGCCAGCACGAGTTCCCCCTCGCTCGCGACCGCTTCCGGCGGAAGCGCGATGAGCGGATACATGAGCCTTCTCACCGCCTTCCTGGTCACCTCGCCAGGCGGGGTTCCCCAGGTCCGTGCGGCCAACGCCTTCCCGGGGACGGGCTGGATTCCGCTGGAAGGCGTGGAGAACCGCGACCCGACGGCCGCCGCCTCGGAGCCCACCGCGGTCATCCAGGTGGAGAGGGCCGTCGCGTGGGTCGAGGCCGGGCAGGTACTCGTGCGCGAGACGGACATCATGCTGGGGGGACGCGACTTCGGGCCGCCGACCATCCTCAACCGGGATCCGGCCCGGAGGGCGCGCTCGCCTCGCGGCACGCAGGGTCACGGAGGCCGTTACCCGCTCACCGTCTTCTTCGTGGAGGAGGGTGCCGCCGGCGACGAGATCTGGGCCCGGCGCTGGAACGGCACGACCTGGGACTTGCTGCCCGGACCGGTCAACGACGGTGTTGCCGGCCTGGTGACCAGCCTCGACGTGAAGTGGGACACCTTCCTGGGCGGCGCGTCGATCACCTGGATCGACGGGGATGGCCACGTCTTCGTCCGGCGGGAGAACTACTGACGAAGCGAGGCGGGACCCTCCCATCGGGTTCTGCCGAGGGGGCGTCCAGTGGTCAGCGCGCCGGCGGGTCCTGGCAGGCCCCGTTCACGCAGATGCGCGCGCCCTTGCAGTCGGTGTCCTTGCCGCAGCCGGTGAGGCACGGCGTCGCGGGCACGGCCGGCGCAACGGCCGCCGGGGCCACGGCCGCCGCAGCCACCGGCGCCGGGGCGACCGGTGCGGCGGGGGCCCGGACGGCCACGGGCGCCGCGGGTGCCGGGGGAGCGGCAGGAGCGGCAGGAGCGAGAACGGCCGCCGCGGC
>JBAXVO010000456.1:0-2339 GCA_037129355.1 Deltaproteobacteria bacterium
CCAGAAGGCGAGGCGCGGGCGGGAGGCCGAGGAGGAGTACCTTCTGGTCCTCCGCCTCGAGCCCGGCCACCGGCCGGCGATCTTCAACCTGGCGGACCTCCTCTGGCGGAGCGGCCGCCGGGGAGAGGCCGCCGAGCTCTACCAGCGCTACCTCGCCCTCCCGCCGGCGGGGGCTTCCGCGGCTCGCGCCATCGCCGGCGCCCGGGTCGGAGCGGAGCGGGCGGGGGGGCAACCGGGGGCACCGCCTCGCTGAGAACTGCAAAGTTTATCCAGGCCGCACCCGGATGCATGTAGGCCCTTTCCGGACAAGGGCATTCATGAATGCATCTATCCGTATTCACTGCGTTTTTTCTTTTCCGTCCCGGGCCGGATCGCGCCCGGGGATTGCATGGAATCCGGAGGGGGAGATCGCATGGACAGACACCGAACCTCGAGAGGCTTCACGCTGGTCGAACTGGGCGTGGTGATGACCATCGTCGTCGTCCTCGGGGCGATCGCCGTCTCGTCCTTCTCGCGGCAGCTCCCGCGGTCCAACCTCAACTCGGCGGCGTCGGAGCTCCAGGCGGCGATGCACGGCGCGCGGCAGCACGCGCTGGCCACGGGGCACGACGTCTGGGTCATGGTCTTCCCCCAGTACGTGAGCAGCAGCGGGACGGGACGGATCATCGTCTACGAGGACGCCGCCTCCACCTTCGCCGCGGGAGGCACGTTGACGGTGGGCAACTACGACCCCGCCACGCTCGCCTTCGTGTCCCCGGGCCAGGTGGTGACCACCTTCGACCTCCCCACCGGCATCGTGGTCGGCCCCGCCACCGGGCGCGGCTCGTCGGCGACGCTCCGGGCTCCCCTGGCCGGCGTCGACGTCACCAAGGCCTGCTCGTTCTGCTCCACCTCCGGGGACGGCCGGGGCGCGGTGCGCTTCCGGTCGAACGGGTCGGCCTCGTTCTACGCGGGAAGCACGCTCCAGACGGTGACGGGCGGGGCGTCGATGGGCCTGAACGCGTCGGCGGTGAACCGGACCTGGACCCTGGTCGTCACTTCGGCGGCGGGCGCCGTCCAGCTCTTGCCGGGAGGCTGAGGAACGTCATGGCACGACGAAGGAACCTTCCGGGATTCACGCTCATCGAGGTCATGATGGCCATGCTGATCCTCCTCATCGGGGCATCGGGGATGGTCGCCGTGTACATGCAGGGGCAGCGGATGCACACCGACTCCCTGCGGGCCACCCGCGGCATGGCCATCGCCCAGGACCTCCTCAACAACATCGAGCAGTGGCCCTACGCCAACACCAACGGGAAGCCCCTCTACAACCGCGTCACCTCGAACGACGGCGACATCGGCGACACCGCCTTCCGCTTCGAGACCTCCGCCAATCCCGTCTCGGACGGGCTGGCCGACCACGGCGAGGCCGATCTTCCGGCGAACTTCCCGGGGACGCCCGCTGCGTCGCTCGCCCCCCTCTACGAACGCTACTGGAACGTCTCCTACCCCCCCGACGCGGCGGGGGTGGGAATCGACGCCGCCAACATCGCCGTGATCGTGCGCTGGCCCAGCGGCCCCGGATGGCGGCGGGTGGTCCTGATGTCGGCGAAATCCAACCCCGCGGCGGTGCACTGATGCGCGCTTCCCACCGGAGCCCTCGCGGGTTCACGCTCGTCGAGCTGCTCATCGCCGCGCTCGCCACCGCGGGGCTGGTCCTCGGCGCCGCCTCGCTGCTCGTCGCGCAGCAGACCACCTTCCGCAACACGTCGTCGGAAAGGGCCATGAACGAGACCGGGCGCATCGGCCTCGAGCACGTGGCCCGGAACCTGCGCGGCGCCGGCTTCGGCGTGGATCCGGGGCTGGTGTTCGATCTCGGAGCCCAGGCCAGCGCCCGCATGGACCGCGGCCCCTCGGGCGGGACCTTCGCCGCCGCGTCCCTCACCTGCGGAACCGCGGTCTCCTGCCGCGACCGGACCGACGGACCCGACGAGCTGGTGTTCCTCTCCCGCGACCCCTCCTTCGGACACGCGCTCCTCTCCCCTGGCGCCACCGCCGCCAGCACGTCCCTCACCCTCCAGGGGCCGCTGCTGCAGCCCCTGCATCGGGGGCAGATCCTGCAGGTCATGTGCTACTCGGGGCCGATGTCCTGGGCCTACGTGACGGTGGGCGCCGAGGTGGCCGCCGCCCCCGCGGCCACGTCGGTGGTGGTGGCGCTCGAGAGCGGCGGCGGGACGAGCTACCCCTTCCCGCTTCAGAACTCCCTCCTCGGGCCGGGCTCCCCCGGGAATGCCTGCTTCACCAGCGTGGCGACGGCGGGCGATCCGACCAGCATTCCCTCCGCCACCAAGGTCTTCAAG
>JBAXVO010000457.1:0-2331 GCA_037129355.1 Deltaproteobacteria bacterium
GAAGACCCCATCCTCGACCCCCTGAACGACGCCCAGCGGGCGGCGGTCCTGCACGGGGACGGGCCGTTGCTCGTCCTCGCCGGGGCCGGTTCCGGCAAGACCCGCGTCATCGTCCACCGCATCGCCCACCTGATCCGGGCGCGCGGGATCGCGCCCTGGCACGTGCTCGCCGTCACCTTCACCAACAAGGCGGCCGGCGAGATGCGGGAGCGGCTCGCCGACCTGCTCGGCCTCGAGGGGGCCGACGCCTGGGTCCAGACCTTCCACGCCTTCGGGGCCCGCTTCCTGCGGCGGGAGTCGACCCGGGCCGGGCTGCCGCCCTCCTTCGCCATCTACGACGACGACGACCAGAAGCGGCTGGTGAAGCGCATCCTCGGCGACATGGGCATCTCCGACGACGGCCGCTTCGGTCCGCGCGACGTGCTCTCCCGCATCGACCGCTGGAAGAACCTGGGACATTCCCCGTCGTCGGTGCGCTTCGAGGACCACGACGTCGAGACCGAGCGGAGCCTGGAGGTCTGGCGCCGCTACGAGAAGGCGCTGGCCCGGGCCGGGGCGGTCGACTTCGGCGACCTGCTCCTGCGCCCGGCGCAGATGCTCGACGCCGATCCCGAGCTGCGCGCCCGCTGGTCGACCCGCTTCCGCCACGTGCTCGTCGACGAGTTCCAGGACACCAACCCGGCCCAGTACCGGCTGCTCCGCCTGCTCTGCGGGGAGCGCCGGAACGTCTGCGTGGTGGGGGACGACGACCAGGCCATCTACCGGTGGCGCGGCGCCGACGTGGGCAACATCCTCGACTTCGACAAGGACTTCCCCGGCACCGAGGTGGTCAAGCTGGAGCAGAACTACCGCTCGACGGCCAACGTCCTCGCCGCGGCCCACGCGGTGATCTCCCGGGCCACCCGGCGCAGGGAGAAGAAGCTCTGGACCACGCGGGAGGCCGGGGCGCCGCTCGCGCTGCTCGTGGCCCAGGACGAGCACGAGGAGGCGCAGCGCATCGCCGCCGCGGTGGAGGCCGAGCGCCATCGCGGCACGCGGGGCGACGAGATCGCCATCCTGTACCGGGTGAACGCGCAGTCGCGCCCCCTGGAGGCCGCGCTGCGCGCGGCCAGGGTTCCCTACGTCATCGTCCGGGGCACGAGCTTCTACGAGCGGGCCGAGGTCCGCGACGCCGCGGCCTGGCTCCGCCTGGCGCTCAACCCGTCCTCCGACCTGGACCTCCTGCGGGTGGTGAACCGCCCGGCCCGGGGCATCGGCGAGAAGACCATCGAGCGGCTGCAGGCCTTCGCCGCCGCGAGCGGGCTCACCCTCTTCGAGGCGGTGGCGCGGCGGGACGAGATCGACGATCTCAAGACCGCGGCGCGCCGCAACCTGGGCGAGTTCCACGAGGCGGTGGCTGGCCTCCACCGCGACCTCCCGGGCATGGAGGCCGGCGTGGCCGTGCAGGAGGCCGTGACCCGGAGCGGATTGATGGAGCGGCTGCGCGCCGAGGGGACCGACGAGGCCGTCGAGAAGGCCGAGAACCTGCTCGAGCTGGTGGCGGACGCCCGCGAGTTCGACGAGGCGCTGGCGGTGGAGCGCCCCTCCCGCGATCCCGAGGAGGTGCTGCCGCCACCGCTGGCCCGCTTCCTCGAGCAGATCGCCCTCATCGGCGATGCCGACGGACCGACGCCGGAGGGGAGGGTGGCGCTCATGACCCTCCACGCCGCCAAGGGGCTCGAGTTCGAGGTGGTCTTCCTGGCCGGGGTGGAGGAGGGGATGCTGCCGTACGAGCGCCCCTGGCGGCGCGACGTCGGCGACGAGGGGGAGCGCTCGGCCGAGCTCGACGAGGAGCGGCGCCTCTGCTACGTCGGCATGACCCGCGCCCGGTCCCGCCTCGTCCTCTCGCTGGCCCGCCGGCGCATGGCCTACGGCGACGCCGGGCCGAGCTGGCGCGAGCGCGAGCCCTCGCGCTTCCTCGGCGACCTTCCGCCCGAGCTCTTCGGGCTGCCACCGCGGCCGCCGCCCCGCCCCACCGCCGCGGCCCCGGTGATCCGCCGCCACCCCGGCGCGCTGCCCGGCGAGCCGGTCATCGAGTACGAAGAGCAGCCGGCGCCTCGGGCGCCGGCAAGAGCGCCCTCCACCGGTCCGACCGTCGACTATTCCTTCGATCAGCGACCGGAGACCGGGCGCGCACCGTTCACCCAGGGTGACATGGTGACGCACCCGACGCTGGGTGAAGGCCTGGTCCGCTCCTGCGACGGTGCCGGCCCTCAGGCCAAGGTGACGGTCGTCTTCCCGGGGATCGGGGAGAAGCGGGTGATCGCGAAGTTCCTGCGGCGTGGCTAGGCC
>JBAXVO010000458.1:0-2331 GCA_037129355.1 Deltaproteobacteria bacterium
GGCGATGAGCGGAATCACGGCCTCCGCGCGCGTCTCGGGCAGCAGCGGGTTGGGTAAAAAGTCGGGCGCGGCGCGCACGTCATTGACGATGATGCCGCGCCGTTCGCGGGCGGCGCGGGCCACCAGTGAGCGCTCGCGGTCGAGCGGGATGCGGATCGCGCCCCAGTAGTCCCAGTTCCAGAGGGAGAGCTCCTTGAACCGGAACATCAGGGCACCCTCTCGTAGCGGGCCGCGCCGCGTTCGCCCACCTTGCGAACTCGCCCCTCCTGGATGAGCCGGCGCAGGATCCTCAACAGCGGACGGCGCTGCTCGCGGGCCTCGAGCTCCAGCTCCGAGATGGCGGCCGTCCCCCCGAGCCGCTCCAGCACCGCGAGGACCTGCGCGCCGGGATCCTCCGGCGGTTCGACGCCGCCCGCACGCTCCTCCAGAAGCCGCGCCAGCACCTCCCGGCGGATCCAGGCGACCATCCGTTCCCCGTCGATGCCGAGCTCAAGAAGCGGCCCCGCCTCGACGACGTCGCCTCGCCCGGCGGCGAAACCCAGGTTCTTGAGCTGGGACACGAGCCGCCGAACGCTCGTCTCGGAGCCGAGGACGGCACCGAACTCGTTGACCAGGGTCGCCATCCTCACCTGTGGCCGGTAGGCCCGGACGGCGCCGGACTGTTCCTCCGCCAGCAGTTCCCCCTGCCCCGGCGCCTGCCGGGTCGCCTGCGCCGTCCGCTTCTGCAAGACCAGACGGGCCCAGAGGATGACGATGAGGGCGCAGCCGTCGGACCTGAGACCGAGGTTGGATGCGGCGTCGAATGCACCGTCGCCGACCACTGCGGGAGCGAGCCGGATTCCGACGTGCTCGGAGTAGGCGCTGGTCGCGAGCGTGAGGCCGACACCCGCCAGCCGCCGCTCGATCTCCGCACGCAACTCCGGCTGGTCGAGTCCCGGGAGTTCGGTCCGCGCCACGGTCCCCTCACGGACCAGGCGCGCGCACGCCAGCATCGCTTCATCCATCTCGCACCTCGTCCCCGCTCCTGGTGACCACGGCGCCCGGGGTCAGCCGCTGGATCGATCGTCCATCCAGCGGAGAGGGCCAACCATCCCCCTCGGCCGTCACGTCGACCGGCAAGGCGCCGAGTTGCCCGGCGATCCCTTCGCCGGCCCGGGCATCGCCGACGAGCGCGAGCAGGCTGAGGCGCAGGAAGGTCTCCGCCCGGTCCCCTCGCGCGACGACGTCGGCAAGTGGCTCCCGTCCGCCGCGTGCGACGATGGCGGAGAGGTCGGCGAGCAAACCCCGCACGTCCTCGGGCGCCCCCTCCTCCCCGGTCAAGACCGGGGCCGGCTTCGGCTCGCTCCACTCGGGCTGGGTCTTCGTCGGGTGCTCTCGAAGGGCCTGTTGCTCCGCAGCAGAGGCCAGCACATCGGTCGTGAGGAGTGGGGGCGGTGACGTCACCGGCAGGAGCGTCTGCCTCGCCACGGCCGCGAGCTCGTCCCGGGAACGGACCATGAGCGCGCGCACGATCTGCTCGGTGGTGAGCCCACCGGTGAGCGCCAGGTACTGACGGCCGACCTCGGTGACGGCCTGGTGCAGCTCCGCACCAGCCCCGTGGAGGTGCGCCAGCAGTCCGTGGATCTCCCGCGACACCGCGCGGGCCGCGGCGTGATCCAAGGGCACCCGGTCCAGCGCGGCCCGGATCTGGGCCGAGAGGTGAAGTGCCTCGTCGATGCGCCGCGCGGTCCGCCGGAGAACCACCTCGGAGTGGGAGGCCCGGGCCGCGTCGATGGAGGCGCGCAGGGCGTTCAGGCGGGCTCGCATCGAGAGGAGATGGCGAACCGGATCGACGCCGATCTGCAGCGCGTAGCCGAGTCCGGCCACCGTGGGGAGGAGTTCAGCCTCCTCGACCCGCTTGTGGAGGAAGGCCAGGATGTCGAAGGCCCACCGTCCGGCGTCGGTGACGACCGTTCCCAGGGCGGGGACGTGCTCCAGCCAGCCGCTCCGGCGGAGTGCGGTCACCGCAACTCCGCGTGCCTCCGCGTCCAGGAATGACAGCACTTCGTCGAGGTCTGCCGCCTGGAAGGCGGGACGTCCAGCCTGCACCAGGGCTTCCAGGACGGCTGCGCGCACCAGCAGGTCCCGCAGCGACCGGCCAACCAGGGCATGCAGGAGCGGGTAGATCGGCTCGAGCGCCCGTACCGCGCGAAGCTCGTCGACCTGGTCCGGAGGGATCCCGCCGGTCAGGGCAGCAAGCGCTTCCCAGCCCGCCGGCTCGGAGTCGGCGGGCGGGGATTCGTCGGCGAGGCGCGGGGCGTCGACCATGGGTCGGCGATACTACCTTCCGGG
>JBAXVO010000459.1:0-2330 GCA_037129355.1 Deltaproteobacteria bacterium
CACCAGATCGAGCTGGAGATGCAGAACGAGGAGCTGCGCACGACCCAGGTCGCCCTGGAGGAGTCGCGCGACGGCTACCTCGACCTCTATGAGTTTGCCCCGGTCGGATACCTCGCCCTTGCGGAATCGGGTCTGATCCGGGAAGCGAACCTGGCGGCCTGCGACCTCCTCGGCGTGGAGCGCGCCAGCCTTCGAGGGAGACGCTTCGCCGGCTTCGTCGTCCCGGAGAGCCTCGCTTCCTGGGGGCGCCTCGTCTCCGCCGTCGGGTCGAGCGCCAACCGGAGCGCATGCGACCTCACGCTCCAGAGGAAGGACGGTTCGCTCCTCGACTGCCACCTGGAATGCCTCCGCCTGGCCGGCGGCGACGGGGCGACCTCGATGCGGATCGCCCTCATCGACGTCACCGAGCAGAGGAAGGCGGAGGCCGGCCTCCGGATGCGGGAGGCCCTCCTCACGGCCATCCTGGACGGTACCGCAGACGGGATCCTGGTCGTGGGCAGCACCGGGAAGATCCTCCGTGCGAACCGTCGCTTCCAGGCGATGTGGAAGATCTCCGACGACATGGTGTCGAGCGGCGACGACGACACCCTGCTGGCGCACGTGATCGACCAGCTGGCGGACCCCGAGGCCTTCCTCGCCGAGGTGCGCAGGCTCTACACCTCCTCGGAGGTCTGCTTCGACCGGGTTCCGCTCGCCGACGGAAGGGTGTTCGAGCGGTTCAGCTTTCCGTTCTCGTTCGGCGGGCCCAACGGGCGTCTCTGGTCGTTCCGGGACGTCACCGACAGGGACCGGGCCGAAGGTGCCCTTCGCGAGAGCCGAAGCTACCTGAAGACCATCCTCGACTCGGCGCTGGACGGACTGCTGATCATCGGACCGGACCGGAAGACCCGCGACGTCAACCCGGCCCTGTGCGCGATGACCGGGTACGGCCGGGAAGAGCTCCTGGGCATGCGCGTGAGCGATCTCGAGGTGGACGAGTCGCCCACCGAGATCGAGGCACGCTTCGCGAACACCCTGAAGACCGGCTTCTCCCGGTTCGAGACCCGCTTCCGCCGCAAGGACGGCGCGCTGATCGACGTCGAGGCCAGCGTGCGGCTCATGGACGGGGGCGACCATCCCACCGTCGGTCTTCTCCGCGACGTGACCGAGTCGAACCGGCTCCAGGCGAGGCTCGCGGTGACCTCCCGCCTCGCCGCGATGGGGACGCTCGTGGCCGGGATCGCGCACGAGATCAACAACCCGCTCGCCGGGACGATGGCCAGCGTCGACGTGGCGCTGGACGACATCCAGGAGATCGCAAGGAAGGCGAAGGGGGGGCAGCCGCTCGAGCCCGGGCAGGCGGCCGCCGCGATCCAGGACGTTCTCGAGTGCCTGACGGACGCCAAGGAGGGCGTGGAACGCATCGCGCGGATCGTGAAGAAGCTGGTGCTGTTCGGGCGCCCGGACATGGGCCACGAGACGGTTCGTCTGGGCGACGTGGTCCAGGCGGCCCTGAAATCGCTTCCCGGATCGATGGCCCGGCGTGCGAAGGTCAAGGTCGAGGCGGAAGCGGACCCGGTGGTCCGGGGAGCGTCGAGCCAGTTCGAGATCCTGGTCGGCAACCTCGTCGCCAACGCGATCCAGTCCATCCCGGAGGAGCGTCAGGGGGAGGTCCGGATCCGGCTGGGGACGGACGGCATCGACCGGGCGTTCCTGGAGGTGATCGACGATGGGCAGGGCATCGCGCCCGAGCTGATCGGGCGCATCCTCGACCCGTTCTTCACCACCCAGGATGTCGGGGAGGGATGGGGCTCGGACTGTCGGTGTGTCACGCCATCGCGCTCGCCAACGGTGGCGGGCTGACCGTCACGAGCGAGGTCGGCAAGGGCTCCACGTTCCGGGTGGAGTTGCCGTTGCTGCCCGCGGGGAAGTGACGGGCAGGCGGCGGACGTCACGGTCCGCGGCGCGGACGTTCCAGATGGATTCGGCGTCCGCAATCGTCCAACCGGTTGGACGGGATCTGACCCACCCCGACCGGGGCGCGCCCGTGGTCGCACGGCAGCGGCGAGGATCCGTGGCGGGAACCTACCGCCGGCCGGGCGGGGGGCCACGCTTCCGGAGCGCCGCCACCTCGGCCTCGAGCTCGGCGATGCGTGCGTCGCGCGCGGCCAGGGCCGCTTCCACGTCCGCCGCCTCCAGCCGCTGCGGGATGTGCTGCGGGCAGTTGGCGTCCCAGGCGGTCACGTGGATGACGATGGCCCGCTCCGGCCGCGCCTTGTAGCCGGCCGGCGCGAGACGCGCGACCAGGTCCCGATCGTCCTCCACCACCTTCGCCTCGCCCCAGATCTTCA
>JBAXVO010000046.1:0-17065 GCA_037129355.1 Deltaproteobacteria bacterium
TTCGCGGGGGCGAAGGATCACGACGACGCCTGGCTGCGCAAGCGGCTGGAGGAGGGGTTCGCGCTGGCGCCCAAGGTCGAGGCCGACCAGTGGCGCGCGGACATGGACTCGCTCGCCTACCGGGCCGGCCTGGTGCCCCGCGACCCCGTCCCCTACCTGACCTCCGAGCCGCAGCGGGTCTTCAACGCCGAGGCCTGGCAGGTCGCCACGCAGCACGTGGCCGACCAGTACCGGCAGGACGGCTTCCTCGACGCCGCGGTCGACGCCCGGAAGCTCACGCTCGACGCGGTCACCGGCCAGGTGGACGTGGAGGTGCAGGTCAAGGAGGGCGTGCGCACCCTCGTCGAGGCGGTCGAGATCGAGGGGAACGGCGGCCTCGCGCAGGAGAACCTCCTGCCGCTCACGAAGATCGCGCCCGGCGACCCGCTCTCCCTTTCCAGGGTCTCGGCGGCGCGCCAGGCGCTCCAGGCCGCCTACTTCAAGACCGGCCACGTCTACGCGCGGGTCGAGGCGAGCGAGGAGTTCGGGCCGGGCCGGACCCGCGCCCGGGTCCGGTTCAAGATCGACGAGGGGCCGCAGGTGCGCGTGGCCGCGGTGGTCGTGGAGGGCAACAAGCGGACCCGGACCTCGCTCATCCTGCGGGTGGTGGGGATCACCGCCGGGCAGGTCTTCGACCCCGAGGCCGCCACCTCCGCCCAGGCCGGACTCCTGCGCCTGGGCGTCTTCCGCGCCGTCACCGTGCACCTGGCCGATCCCGACGTGCCCCAGGAATCGAAGACCCTGGTGGTGCAGGTCGAGGAACGCCCCTGGCAGACCATCGTGGGGACGGTCGGCATCTCGCTCGCCGAGGGTCCGCGCGCCGGGGCCGAGTACGCCCTCCCCAACCTCTTCGGCAACGCCATCGAGTTCAGCGTCCGCGCCAAGGCCAACTACCCGCTCGCCATCTTCCGGCCCGACCTGATCGTCATCCCGCCCGGCGAGCGGCTGGAGTGGCTGGCCGAGGTGGGTTTCCGGCAGCCCCGGGCCTTCGACCTGCGCGAGGTGTCGACCCGCGTCGACCTGGTCGGGCAGCACAAGATCCAGGCCGCCTACGAGCTGCTGCGCGGGGCCTTCATCCTGGGCGCCGACCTGATCCGGCTGGGGCGGTTCTCGGCGTCGCTCACCGGCCAGATCGAGGTGGACGACGTCAAGAGCCGCACCGCCTACCCCATCATCGACGCCACGAACCCCCAGGAGGCCCGGCAGGTCTTCCCCCAGGGGCTCACCTGGCTCTTCTCGCTCCAGCCGCGCGTCTCCTTCGACCTCCGGGACAACACCGCCCGTCCCACCCAGGGGATGTACGCCGAGCTCGCCGCCGACTTCTCCCATTCCCTGGGCAACGCCGACACCATCTTCCGGAGCGACACCCACATCAACCTCATCCGGCTGCAGGGCACGCTCACCGGGTACATCCCGATCTGGGACCTCGTGCTCGCCCTCTCCGCCCAGGCCGGCCAGGTCTTCCCGCTCGACTCGACCTCGGTCACCATCGCGCCCAAGCGCTTCTACCTGGGCGGCGGGACCACCATGCGCGGCTACGGGGAGAACGAGATGATCCCCCAGGACCAGCGCAACGAGGTCGCCCGCGTGACCGAGCGCTGCGCCAGCGTGCTCTCCGGGCTGGGCTGCTCGCCGCAGCTGCAGAAGCTCGTGGCCCGGGGGATCATGCTGCCCAGCCAGGGCGCCCAGATCTCGGTCCTCTTCCGGGCGGAGCTGCGGGTCCCGCTGTCCAGGGCGCTCGAGCTCGGCTTCTTCGCCGACATCGGGAACCTCTGGTACGACCCGACCCTCATCGACCTCAAGTACCTGCGGACCAACCTGGGGCTCGGGCTCCGCATCATCACGCCGGTGGGGCCGGCCGCCTTCGACGTCGGGTTCAACCTGAACCCCGAGTACCGCATCAACGAGCCGATCTTCGCGCCCCACTTCTCGGTCGGGTTCTTCTGATCCCCCGGCGCGGTCAGCGCGGGAACCAGGCCATGATCTCGTGGAAGTCGCGGAAGGCGCGGTGCGGGAGCGCCCGCTCGACGCAGTGATCCACCAGGCGGCGGGTGGCGAAGACGAAGTCGGCCGCGTCGGCGGCGCAGCGATCCGCGGTGCCGTCGCCGCAGACCACCACCTTGTGCCCGGCGGCCTGGAGCTCCCGGACCACGCTCCCCTTGCAGAAGCCGCACCGCCCGCAGCCGTCCTGGCGGGCCGGGCGGTGGAACTCGAGGGTCATCCCGGAGGGCGAGCAGCGGGCCCGGTTGGAGCGCAGCTCGAGGTGGGCGCGGAGGTGCGGGGGCAGCCGCTCCAGGACCGGCTCGATGTAGACGTCGAGCCCGGCCGAGCAGACGACGAAGGGGCGCCGCGCCGAGGCGCAGGCCTCGACGAAGGGCACGAAGCCGGGGCGCAGGACCGCGCGCTCCCGGGCGAAGGCGGCGATGGCCGCCGCGTCGGCGGTGATGGGCTCGAAGATCCGGCGCAGGAGCTCCCCGAAGGAGAAGGCCCCCTCGCCGTACTCGTCCTCGGCGCGCCGCCAGGTGTCGTACCCGGCGAAGTGCTTCGACACGGCGTCGCCCAGGTCCTCGGTGAGGGCCGTGCCGTCGAAGTCGCAGACCACCGCCCAGCCCTCACGCACCGCCGGCTCCCGATCCGAAGCGGTCGTGGAGGAGCCCCCAGCGCACTCCCCGGTCCGACACGGTGAGCTCGTCGAAGCCGCCCAGGTCCATGGCGGCGGCGACCAGGATCGCGCCGGCCACGATGACGTCGGCCCGCTTCGGCTCCATCCCGGGCAGCCGGGCCCGGTCGGCGGTGGTCAGGGCGGCGAGCCGTCCGAGCAGCGCCTCGAGCTCCCCCCGGCGCAGGGTCGAGCCGTGGACGCGGAGCGCGTCGTACTCCGGGAGCTCCTGGGCCACCGCCGCCAGCGTGGTGACGGTGCCGGCCACGGCCACGAGCCGGGCCCCGTCCAGCGCGCCCGAGGCCCGGATGGCCTCCACCTCGGCGATCGCCTCGCGGGCGCCGTCCCGCATGCGCCGGAGATCGGCCGGGGAGGGGGGATCTCCCGGGGTGGCGCGCTCGGTGAGGCGGACCGCCCCCATCTGGAAGCTGCGCCTCCCTTCCGGGACCGGCCCCGCCCCCCAGGTCACCTCGGAGGAACCGCCGCCGACGTCGAGGACGGCCAGGCGGCGCCCGGGCGACCCGAAGTCGCCCCAGGCCGAGAGGTGGACGAGGCGCGCCTCCTCGCCCCCGGCGATGATCTCCGGGGCGATGCCGGAGGCGGCCAGCGAGGCCTCGAAGAAGGCGGCGCCGTTCCGGGCGTCGCGGGCCGCGCTGGTGGCGACCGCCGCGATCCGCGAGGCGCCCAGCGATCGGGCCTCGGCGGCGTAGCGGGCGATCACGGCGACGGTGTCGGCGATGGCGGCGGGGTCGAGGTTCCCGGTGCGGTCGACGCCCCGCCCCAGCCGGGTGATCTCGGCACGCTCCACCACCGGCTGGAAGGTGGCCCCGCGGCGCTCGGCCACGGTGAGGAGGACCGTGTTGGTCCCCACGTCGATGACGGCGACGCGTCCCGGGGCGGCGTCGCTCACGGCGCCAGCGGTCCCCAGGCCGGCGCGGCCATCCCGGAGGCGTCGGAGGTGACGACCCGCTGCCGGTCCCCGGCCGGGTTCGCCACCACGAGTTGCTGCCGCCCCCCGCGGTCGGTGACCAGGACCAGGAGCCGCCCGTTGGGCGCCCAGGACGGCTCCTCGTTGGTGCGCCCCTGGTCCTGGGTGACGCGGCCGATCTTGCCGGTCTCCGGCGAGACCAGGAAGACGTCGAAGACCTTCCGCTCGTCACGGGCCGTGAAGGCGATCTGGTCGCCGCGCGGGCTCCAGCGCGGGGTCTGGTTGTAGTTGCCCTTGAAGGTGAGCCGGCGCTGGTCGGTCCCGTCGGCGTTCATCACGTAGATGTGCGGGTTGCCGGACCGGCTGGAGACGAAGGCGATGCGCCGGCCGTCGGGCGACCAGGTGGGCGAGGTGTCGGTGGCCGGGTCGCTGGTGAGCCGGCGGATGCCGCTGCCGTCGGCGCCGGCCACGTAGACGTCCGAGTTGCCGTCCACCGACGCGGTGAAGGCGATCGACCGGCCGTCCGGCGAGTAGACCGCGCCGCTCGCCAGGTCGCCGAGCGAGATGACGGGGCGCGCCGTGCCGTCCGGCACCCCGATGCCCCAGATCTCCGGCTTCCCGGAGCGGTAGCTCGTGATCAGGATCTCGCGGCCGTCGGGGCGCCAGGAGGGGAGCATGGCGATGGTGTTCTCGCGCCGGATCACCTCGGCGCCCTTGCCGTCGACGTCCATGAGGACGAGCTCCCAGGTCCCCTTGCCCTTGCGGATGGCCGCGATGCGGGTCCGGAAGATGCCCGGCTCCCGGGTGTAGTACTGCAGGACGTCGTCGGCGAAGCGGTGGGCCAGCGCGCGGGCCGTCCGCTCCCTGTAGACGCGGTAGAGCATCTCCCGCCCGGCCCGGACGTCGTAGAGGTGCAGCTCGCCGGCGACGAGCGGTCCCTCGCGCTTCACCACCGCCTTCACCAGCCCCTCGGCCCCCACGTCCGACCACCGGGTGAAGCGGATGGAGGATGCGGTGGTGCCCTCCGAGGCGTCGGCCAGGAAGGAGCGTGGGTCGAGCAGGTCGAAGAAGCCGGTCAGGGCCAGGTCGTCGCGGAAGGTCTGCTGGACGTCGACCGCGTCGGCCTGGGCGCCCGGGCCGGCCGGGAAGTTCGCCACCGCCAGCGCCAGCGGCCGGAAGTCGGGGGATCCCACGTCGATGTACTGGCGCTGGGCGAGCGCCAGGGCGGGGGCGAGGAGGGCGACGGCGACGAGGAGCTTGCGCATGGGGGAGGGGCCTTCCTAGACCTTGAAATTCACTCCGAGTCCGATGGTGCGGAAGCGCTGGCGGAGCTCGGGCGGTGGCGGGGGCAGGCGGGATTCGCGGACGGCGCGCTCCAGGGCCTGGTCGAAGGCGGCGTTGCCGCTGCGCTTCTCGAAGCGGAAGGTGGAGACGCGCCCGTCGGGCTCGACGGTGAGCACCACCGTGGCCTTGAGCTGGGCCCGCTCCTGCTCGGAGATGGTGGCCGGCAGGCGGTAGGAGGCCTGCAGCGCCTGGGTGACGAGCCCGAGGTAGCGGTCCCCCTCCGAGGCGTCGGTCGCGTCGCCGCCGGACACGCCGGAGGGGTCGCCCCAGCGCTCCTTCTCGGCCAGCTTCTTGTCCTTGCTCACCTTGTCCATTGCACGGGACAGGGCGTCCGACCCCTTGCCGCCGGGGGTGGCCGAGGCGGGGCGCGGCGGGGTGGGCTTCGGCGTCACCTTGGGGGCGGGGAGGGCGACGGGCTTCTGCGCCGGGGCGGGCGGCCCGGGAATGGGCACCGGCACCGCATCGGGCGCGCGCGGCGCGGCCTCGGGCGGCGGAACGTCCCGCCGGGGCAGCCACTGCTCGGGCCGCTTCTCCCCGAGCCGGATCAGCTTGGCCACGATGGGCTTCTGGTCGAGGTCGACGATGGCCGGCGGCCGGACCAGGAAGGCGGCGGCGAACACGCCCACGTGCAGCGCGACGGAGACGAGGACGAGCGGCCAGAGCCGGTCGGGGCCGCGCGTGAGCGCGCTCTCTCCCGTCACTACTTGCGCCCCTCCGGGCGATCCGGGACCGGGTCGGTGATCATGCCCAGGTTCTGCACGCCGGCACGCTGGACCGCGGCCATGATCTCGACCACGTAGCCGTAGGGAAGCCCCTTGTCGGCCATGAGGTAGAGCTCCCGGTCCTTCGCCACCCGGGCGCTGGCGCGCAGCTTCTCCTCGAGCTCGGGGAGCGTGAGGCGGGCCGGCTTGTCGTCGGTTCCGAGCCAGAGGCTCCTGTCCGACTTGATGGAGAGGACGAGCTTCTGGTCCTCGGCCTTCACCGGCTGGGCCTTCACCTGGGGAAGCGCCACCTCCACCCCCTGCTGGATGAGCGGCGCGGTGACCATGAAGATGATGAGCAGGACGAGCATCACGTCGACGAGCGGCGTGACGTTGATCTCCGTGAGCGTCTGGCGGCCGGAGCCGCTCATGCCGATGGCCACGTGCGTGTCCCTAGCTGAAGAAGTGGCGCTTCACGATGTTGAGGAAGTCGTTGGAGAAGTTGGTCATCTCGCTGTCGAGGACCCGGATGCGCGAGACGAAGAGGTTGTAGAAGACCACCGCCGGGATGGCCGCGAAGAGCCCCACCGCGGTGGCGATGAGGGCCTCCGAGATGGGCTTCGCCACCGTGGCCAGGTTGGCGTTGCCGGCCTGGTAGATGTCGTGGAAGGCCCGCATGATCCCCCACACCGTGCCGAAGAGGCCGACGAACGGGGCGGCGCTGGCGGTGGTGCCGAGGAAGGGCACCATCGCCTCGAGCTGGGTCACCTCGGCGACGGCGGCGCGCTTGAGCGCCCGCTCGACGTTCTCGATGCCGCCGAGCTGCTCGGCCATGGCCCCCTCGGGCCCCTTCTTCTGCGCCGTCACCTTGGTGAGCTCGACGTAGCCCGCCCGGAACACGGCGGCGATGGGGCTCGCCGGGAGCCCCTCGGCGGCCTGGTAGATGGCGTCGAGCCGCTTCGACTGCCAGAAGACCTCCAGGAACTTCGCCGACTCGGCCTGGGCCTTCCGCAGGGCCAGCCACTTCTTCAAGATTATGGCCCAGGAGACCACCGAGGCGACGAGGAGGAGCGCGAGGACGCCCCCCACCACCAGCCCCGAGTTCATGACGATCTCGAGGTAGTCGATCTCGCCCCCGCGTCCGGCGGAGGGCAGCAGGTCGAGGACGGCGGCGTTCAAGGGAGAGAGCAGGATCGGCTCCGGGTGAGGAGGGGAAGTCCTCCGTACCTAGCACGAGTTCCGGGGGGCGTCACGGAGGAGGAACCCCGGAGACCGCCCCGGAATTCCCGGAGAAAACCAGGTCCCACCCGCACGAACGCGTGCCTTCGCCCGGGCCTTGAATAGAATCCCCTGGAGAAGACGTCCCCCTCGTCGGGAGGAACTCCATGAACCGCGCCGCCGCCCCGCTCCTCGCATCGCTCCTCACCGTCGCCATCGCGGCGTGTGGACCGACGACGAACCAGGGTCCACTGACCGAGGTCTCCGTCTACTGGGAGTTCGAGCGGTACACCTTCATCGACGGCGTCGAGGGCTTCCTCGCCTACGACGCCAACGTGAACTGGCCGCCCGGAACGGGCAGCCGGGCCTGTCCGCAGTCCGGCGTCGACTTCGTGACCATCACCGATGGCTTCGGGAACCCGCTCACCGGATCGATCCGGTGCGTGAACCAGTCGGTGCAGGGCGCGCTCCTCGCCGGGTTCGAGGGGCCCAACACCTACGTGGTCACGGGCTGGCGAAACGGAGTGGCGGCCCCGCTCTACCAGGGGCAGGTCACCATCCAGGTCGTGAACGGCGTCCCCACCTTCGGCACGGCCATCGCGGCGGGCATCCCGGACCTCCTCACCGTCGATGCCATCCTGGCGGATGCGACCAGCGGGCCCTCTGGGTACCCGACCTGCGGCCTCGCCCGGATCCAGCGCTTCGACGCGGCCCTCCGGGACCGGTTCGGGAGCCTCATCTGGCGGAACCCGGTACGGTGCGGCGTGAACAACGTGCCCGGGGTGAGCTTCGACCTCGTGGACCGGGACAACCTCTTCCTCTGGATGGACGCGGTGGACGAGACCCCGGTGGTGCCGGAGATCGTCTGGTCGATCTGTGGCTTCCGGACGCCCGGCGGGTTCCCCCATTTCCTGGCGCGCGAGAACCGGTTCTCCCTCCTCCTGCCCCTCGGGATGTGCACGACGCCCCCGTTCCCGTGACCGCCCGGCGCCCCGCCCCACGCCTGGGGTAGACTCCCCCGGTGCCTCGCATCGGGATCTTCGACTCCGGCGTCGGCGGGCTGACCGTCCAGCGCGCCATCCTCGACGCGTTGCCGGGGCTCGACACCGTCTACCTGGGCGACACGGCGCGGGTGCCCTACGGCACCAAGTCGCCGGAGGTGGTGACCCAGTACTCCATCCGCAACGGCCGCGTCCTCGTGGCCCAGGGCGTGGAGATGCTCGTCGTCGCCTGCAACACCGCCTCGGCCGTGGCGCTGCCGGCCATGCGCGAGGCCTTCGACGTGCCCGTGCTCGGGGTGGTCGAGCCGGGCGCGCGCGCCGCCGCCCGGGCCACGCGCACCGGGAAGGTGGGCGTCCTCGGCACCCAGAGCACCGTGGCGAGCGGCGCCTACCAGCGGGCGCTCGCCGCGCTCATCCCCGGCGTCGAGGTGACCGCGCGGGCCTGCCCCCTCTTCGTGCCCCTCGCCGAGGAGGGGTGGACCGACCCCGGAGACGAGGTGGTCCGGCTCGTGGCCCGCCGCTACCTGGCGCCGATCCGGGCCTCGGGGGTCGACGTCGTCGTCCTCGGGTGCACCCACTACCCGCTGCTCGCCGCCGCCATCGCCGCCGAGCTGCCCGGGGTGGTGCTGGTCGACAGCGCGGCCGCCATCGCCGCCGAGGTCCGGGAACGGTTCCCGGGCGCCGCGTCCGGCGGCCCGGCGTCGCACGCCTTCCTGGTCACCGATACACCCGATCGGTTCCTCGGGGTGGCCCCCCGGTTCCTGGGACGCCCCGTGGAGTCGGCGCGCCACGTCGACGTCTGATACATTCGCGCCATGCCGCCGGGGCCGAAGAAGATGGTGGTCGGCTTCAACCACAACATCAAGTACCGCGGCCAGACCTACCACGCGCAGACGGAGGACTCGGGCGCCGAGCGCGCCCAGGTGGTCACCCACCTGTTCCTGGGGGGCAACATCGTCGCCAGCAAGCGGACGAGCTACTCCGACATCACCGCCGCCGAGAACCTGGGCGACGTGGTGCGCGCGCTCATGGAGGAGCAGCACAAGGAGGTCCTGCGGAACCTGGTGCACGGGGTCTACGACCACGCGGCGCTGCCCGGCGCCCCGGTCCGCGACTTCGCCCCGGTGACCGCCCGTCCGACGCCGACGCCCCCGCCGACGCCGCCCCCCGAGCCGGCGCCGCCGACCCTGGTGGTGGAGAGGCCGGCACGTCCGGACGACACCCTCTTCGGCGAGGACCTCATCTCGGAGCGCTCCCTCGACCAGGTCATCCTGGCCTACCTCGCGGGGGACGACGGCGGCCGCGGTCGCTGACGGGCGGGGGCCCGATGATCCAGCTCTTCCACGTCCAGAAGCGGTACGGAGAAGAGGCGCCGGCGCTCAGCGACGTCAGCCTGGAGATCCGCAAGGGCGAGTTCGTCTTCCTCACCGGCCCGTCGGGGGCGGGGAAGTCCACGCTGCTCCGGCTCGTCTTCTGCGCCGAGCCCCCCACCGAGGGGCAGCTCCTCGTCTTCGGTCGGAACGTGGCCCGGATCCGGACCTCCTCCATCCCGTTCGTCCGGCGAAGCATCGGCGTGGTGTTCCAGGACTTCAAGCTGCTCGAGCACCGGACCCTCGCCGAGAACGTCGCCTTTCCTCTTCAAGTGAAGGGAGTGCGCCCGGCGGAGGTGGAGCGCCGGGTCGTCCAGGCGCTCCGCGGCGTGGGGCTCGAGCACCGCGCCGAGCGCTTCCCGCTCAGCCTCTCGGGCGGGGAGCAGCAGCGCGCCGCGGTGGCCCGGGCGCTGGTGGGCGATCCGGCGCTGCTCCTCGCCGACGAGCCCACCGGAAACCTCGACTCCGACCGGACCGCCGAGGTGCTCCAGCTCCTCGAGGCCGCCAACGCGCGGGGGACCACCGTGGTGGTCGCCACCCACGACCGGGCACTCCTCGCCCGCCACAAGAAGCGGGTGGTGACCCTCGAGGGAGGGCGCGTGGTCTCCGACGGGGCGCACGTGCGCTCGGGGGCCGGGTAGCCGTGCACCGGGTCACCCACGTCTTCCGGCGGGCGGCCGAAGCGCTCCTGCGGGCGCCCTTCGTGACGGCGGTGGCCGTGGGGACGATCTTCGTCTCCGTCCTGCTCACCGGGACGCTCGCGGCGACGCTGGCCGCGGGGGAGAAGCTCGTCGGGGGCTGGGCCGGGGAGGTGCCGGTGTCGGTCTCCCTGGCGCCCGGGGCCGATCTCGAGGGGGCGGGCGCCGCGGCCCGGGCCATCGCCCCGGACGGCGAGGTGGTGACCGTTTCGGGGGCCGAGGCCATGCGCCGGCTGAGGGGCTCGCTGGGCGCGCAGGGGAGGGTGCTCGACGGCCTGGGGGACGACGCCCTGCCCGCCTCGGTGGAGGTGCGCGTGCCCACCCTGACCCATGCCCGGGCCCTCACCCTCTCCTCGCGTCTCATGACGATCCCGGGGGCCGTCGAGGTGGACGACGCCGCGGTCTGGGTGGCCCGGCTCGAGGAGCTCGTGGAGCGCGGGCGGCAGGTGGGGCTGGTCCTGCTCGGGCTCCTCGGCGCGGCCACGGCCGTCCTCGTCGCCAACACGCTGAAGCTCGCGGTGTACGCGCGGCGGGACGAGATCGACATCATGAAGCTGGTCGGGGCGACCGACCTCTACGTGGCGGCCCCCATCCTGCTCGAGGGGGCCATCCAGGGGCTCGTCGGCGCCGGGCTGGCCGTGGCCACGCTCGCCACCGCCAACTGGGCGCTCCTGCCCCGCATCCGCGCCGCGCTGCCGATGACCTCCCGCCTCTCCCCCGGCGACGTCGTCCCGGGACGGCTGGTCGTCGCCCTGCTCCTCGGCGGCGCGCTCCTCGGCCTCGTCGCGAGCGCCATCGCGCTGCGCCGATTCCTGAGGAGGCCGGGCGGATGAACGCCGCGGCGCTGCTGGCGCTCCTGCTGGCCGCCGACCCGCGGGCGCGCCTCACCGAGCTCGAGGCCAGGAAGGCGGCGGAGCGCGCCGCGGTGCGCACCCTCGCCGACAAGGAGCGATCGGTCCTCGACACGCTGGAGGAGGTGGAGCGGGGGTGGCGCGACGCGGAGGCTCGGGCGCGCGCGGCCGAGGCGGCCCGGGCCCTCTCGGCCGAGCGGCTGGCCGTGGCGGAGCGGGCCGAGGCGGAGGCGCTGGCCCGTCACCAGGCCCTCGTGGCCCGGCTCCAGCCCCGGCTGGCGGCGCTCGATCTCATGGCCCGGGCCGGGGAGCTCCGGCTCCTCGTGTCGGCCTCCAGCGTGGGGGCCCTGATCCGCCGCCGCACCCTCCTCGCGAAGATCGTGGAGGGGGACGCGGCGACGCTCCGCGGGGCCCGGGAGGCGCTCCTGGAGCAGGAGCGGCTCACCGCCGCGCGCCGGGCCGAGGCGGTCCGGCAGGAGGCGCTGGCGCTGGAGGCGTCGGGGCGACGCGCGGAGGCCTCCGGGAAGCGCGACGGGTTCCGGGCCACGCTCGCCGCCGTCCGCGGGGAACGGCAGATCCACGAGCGGGCCGCGCAGGAGGCCGAGGCGCAGGGGCGGAAGCTCGCCGAGTTCATCGAGGCCCTGCCGGCGCCCCGGTCGGGATCGGCGCCCTACTCCGGCTTCGCCTCGCTCCGGGGGCGCCTTCCCCGCCCGGCGGGGACCCGCATCGAGGTGGGCTTCGGCAAGGTGGTCGACCCGCGCTTCCGCACCGTGACCGTCCAGAAGGGGGTGGACATCGCCGCTCGCCGGGGCGAGGAGGTCCTGGCCGTCGCCCCCGGGCGGGTGGCCCACGCCGGATGGTTCAAGGGGTACGGCAACCTGGTCATCGTCGACCACGGCGAGGGGTTCCACACGCTGGTCGCCCACCTGGCCAGCATGACCGCCGCCGCGGGCGAGGACGTCCAGGCCGGCTCGGTGCTCGGGACGGTGGGGGACACCGGGTCGCTCAAGGGGGCCTACCTCTACTTCGAGATCCGCGAGAACGGGAAGCCGCTCGACCCGAAGTCCTGGCTCTCGCCATGAGGTCCGCGCCGGCCGGCGCGGCTATGATTCCGCGATGCCCCTCCGCCCCGCCCGCCCGGTCGTGATCGCCCTCGCGCTGCTCCTGGCCGGGAGCGCCGAGGCCGTGCCCCACCGCGACACCACGCAGCCCTACCGGTCCCTCGACGTCCTCGCCGAGGTCTTCGCCTACATCCAGAACGCCTACGTGGACGAGACCAGCGATCGGGAGCTGGTCCACGCGGCGGTCGAGGGGATGATCCAGCAGCTCGACCCGCACTCGATGCTGCTGCGCCCCGACGTCTACCGGGCCATGCGCGACGAGACCACCGGGGAGTTCGACGGCGTGGGGCTCGAGGTGAGCCAGGTCCCCGACGGGCTCGTGGTCGTGGCCCCCCTCGCCGACTCTCCCGCCGAGCGGGCCGGCATCCTGTCCGGCGACCGCATCGTGGCGGTGGACGGCGCGCCCACGAAGGCGATGCCCGTCGGCGAGGCCACCCGGCGGATGAAGGGAACGGCCGGGACGCCGGTCGCGCTGACCATCGAGCGCGCCGGCCTCCGGGAGCCGAGGACGTTCACGCTCGTCCGGGACCACGTGCGGACCACCAGCGTCGACTGGCGCGTCCTCGACCGGGCTGGCGGCAAGGTCTACGTCCGCATCCGCAGCTTCCAGGACCGGACCGACCGGGAGCTCCGCCAGGCGCTCGACGGGGCCCGCAAGGAGATCGGCGGGCCGATCCAGGGGCTCGTGCTCGACCTCCGAAACAACCCCGGAGGACTCCTCGACCAGGCGGTGAAGGTGTCCGACCGCTTCCTCCCGCGGGGCGTGATCGTCACGACCGAGGCGCGCGGCAAGAAGCCGGAGGTGGAGGAGGCGCACGAGAAGGACACCGAGCCCGGCTACCCGGTGGTGCTGCTCGTCAACCGGGGGAGCGCGAGCGCCAGCGAGATCGTCGCGGGCGCGCTGCAGGACCACGGGCGGGCCGTGGTGGTGGGGACCCAGACCTTCGGGAAGGGCTCCGTGCAGACCATCGTGGAGCTCGAGGACGGGTCGGCCCTGAAGCTCACCGTGGCCCGGTACTTCACCCCCAAGCACCGGTCGATCCAGGAGCGGGGGATCACCCCGGACGTCCCCGTCGTCGACCCGGGCGCGGCCTCCGACGAGGGGCAGGGGATGGGCACGCCCCAAACGGGGGGCGCCCCGGCCGCGCCCCGGCCCGACCCCCAGCTCGACCGGGCGGTCGATCTCCTCAAGGCTCCCGGGACCTTCCGGGTCCCGGCGCCCGGAAACCCCTGAACTCTCCGGGGCGTCCAGAGCCGTTCGGATTGACTTCGTGACGCGCCCGGCTAAACTTCGCGGCGTCTTGGACCCAGGGGAGCGGTAAGTCCGCAACCTCCACGCTCCGCGTACGTCCGCGCCCCGTGGTTCGCTCCTACCCCGAAAGAAGATGAGTTCTCTCGAGATCGCCGTCGTCGCCGCCTACGGGCTGGTCCTGCTCGTACTGTCCGTGTACGGGTCGCACCGGTACTTCATGGCGTACCTGTACTACCGCCACAAGTACAACGTCCCGGTTCCGCGGCACCGCTGGGAGGTCATGCCCCGGGTGACGGTGCAGCTCCCCGTCTTCAACGAGATGTACGTGGTGGAGCGGCTCATCGCGGCGGTCTGCGAGCTCGACTACCCCCAGGATCGGTTCGAGGTCCAGGTCCTCGACGACTCGACCGACGAGACCACCGGCATCGCCCGCCGGGCCGTGGAGGCCTGGAAGGCCCGCGGGATCGACATCCACTACGTCCACCGGACCAACCGGCAGGGTTTCAAGGCCGGCGCCCTCGAGAACGGGCTCCTGACCGCCACCGGCGAGTTCGTGGCCGTCTTCGACGCCGACTTCGTTCCGCCCCGGGACTTCCTCCGCAAGACGGTGAACTACTTCACCGACGACGGCGTGGGCATGGTGCAGGTCCGCTGGGAGCACCTGAACCGGGGCTACTCCTCGCTCACCGAGGTCCAGTCCATCCTGCTCGACGCCCACTTCGTCATCGAGCACACCGCCCGCAACCGCTCGGGGCGCTTCTTCAACTTCAACGGCACGGCCGGCATCTGGCGCCGCACCACCATCGCCTCCGCCGGGGGATGGCAGCACGACACCCTCACCGAGGACCTCGACCTCTCCTACCGCGCCCAGATGAAGGGCTGGAAGTTCGTCTTCCTGCCCGAGGTGGTGGCGCCGGCCGAGATCCCGGTGGAGATGAGCGCCTTCAAGAGCCAGCAGCACCGCTGGGCCAAGGGCTCCATCCAGACGGCGATGAAGCTCCTCCCGCGCATCCTCACCAGCGAGCTTCCCTACGCGGTGAAGAAGGAGGCCTTCTTCCACCTCACCGCCAACGTCGCCTACCTCCTCATGATCCCGCTCGCCATCCTCATGCCCATCACGGTGGTGGTGCGGGTGAGCCACGGCTGGATCGAGGTGCTGCTGCTCGACCTGCCCTTCTTCGCCACCGCCACCATGAGCGTGTGCGTCTTCTACGTGGCGAGCCAGCGGGAGATCCACGCCACCACCTGGCAGCGCATCAAGTACCTGCCCTACCTCATGGCGCTCGGCATCGGCCTCTCGGTGAACCAGGCCCGCGCCGTCGTCGAGGCGCTGCTCGGCCACCAGACCGCCTTCACCCGCACGCCCAAGAGCGGCGTCCAGGGCGGGACGGCCGTGGCCCCGAAGCGGCGCTACCGCATGGCGGTGAGCCTGCAGCCGCTGCTCGAGCTGGCGCTCGCGGCCTACTTCACGCTGGCCGTGGTCTGGACCATCGACCGCGGCGTCTGGTACTCGCTGCCCTTCCTGGTGCTGTTCCAGGCCGGGTTCGCCTACGTGGGGCTGATGAGCGCGATCGAGGGGCTGCGCGACTTCTGGGGCCGCTTCGTCCCCGCGCCGCAGCAGGTCGCCGACGCGGAGTGACGGGGCGCCCGCCCGGGCGCCCCTCGCCGCTGCCTACAGCAGCTTCTCGTGCAGGGTGTCGCCGGCCCGCAGCCGCTCCACCGGCTCGAAGCCCAGCCGTTCCCAGAACTGGCGTGCCCCACCGTTGTCGCCGGTGACCGAGAGGCGCAGGGCGCGGAAGCCCTCGCTCCGCAGCGCCTCCTCGAGCGCGGCCGCCGTCTCCCGCCCCAGCCCCCGACCCTGCAGCGACTCGCGCAGGAGCAGCAGGCGGACGTGGGCCGCACCCGGCTCGGGCCAGTGGAGCTGCACGTCGACCACGCCCACCGCCGAGCCGCCCGAGGCCGGCCAGAGGAGCAGCAGGCGCCGGTCGGCGTCGGCCTCCGCATCGGCGTGGAGATCGGCGCCGGCGGTCGGGCCGGCGGGGGCCCCGTCGACGAGCTCGTGGTAGGAGGGCGCGCCGGTCAGGACGTCCTGCAGCGCGGCGAGGTCGTCGATCGACACCGGACGGGCCACGAGGCGCGGGGTGCGGAAGGGGGTCACGCCACGCCCCCCGGAATCGGCCCGCCGGCCAGCCAGGCGAGCAGCGCGGGGGCCGAGCCCTCGAGGGTGGGGAGGACGCCGTCGGCCCCGGCGTCCCGGAGCTCCTCCACGCCGTAGCGGCCGGTGGCCACCCCGACGACGGGGACGCCGTGGGCGCGCGCGGCAGAGACGTCGCGCGGCGTGTCCCCCACCACCAGCGCATCCGTGGGGTCGAGCGCCGCGCCGAGCCGGGCCGCCCCGCGGTCGAGCGCCGCGCGGACGAGCAGCTCCCGGGCCTCGCCGTCGTGGGCGAAGCCGGCGATGGCGTCGGGGCCCCACTCGAAGAAGTGGTCGATGGCGCCCCGGGCCAGCTTGAGGCGTGCCCCCTCCTGCACGTTGCCGGTGCAGAGCCCCAGATCGGCGCCCGCCGCGGCGAGCCCCACGAGCAGCTCCGGCACCCCGGGCAGCACGCGGAAGCCCGGCCCGCCGATCTCCTCGCGCAGGGCGAGCACGTAGCCATCCAGGATCCGGTCGCAGAGCGCGTCGTCGAACGGGCGCCCCAGCGCGACCAGGACCTCCCGCACGATGAGCCGGTCGGTCATGCCGTCGAGCCGGAGCCCGGCGAGCGCGTGCTCGACCTTCCCGAACTCTCCGGAGAGGACCCGCTCGAGCGCCCGGCGCCCCGCGCCGGCGGCGTGGACGAGGGTGCCGTCCACGTCGAAGAGGATGACCCGGCGGCTATTCGAAGAGGGCATCCACGAACTCGGCGGGGTCGAACGGGCGGAGGTCGGCGACCTTCTCCCCGATGCCCACGTAGCGGACCGGGATGCCGAGCTCGTCGGAGATGCCGATGACCACGCCGCCCTTGGCGGTGCCGTCGAGCTTGGTGAGGGCGATCCCGGTCACGCCGAGCGCCTCGTGGAACTGCCGGGCCTGGGCGATGGCGTTCTGCCCGTTGGTGGCGTCGAGCACGAGCAGGACGTCGTGGGGGGCGCCGGGGAGCGCCTTGTCGATGACCCGCTTGACCTTCTTCAGCTCCTCCATGAGCGGGAGCTTGGTGTGGAGCCGGCCCGCGGTGTCGAGCAGGACGACGTCGGACTTCTCCTCGACGCCGCGCTTCACCGCCTCGAAGCAGACGCTGGCCGGGTCGGCGCCGTCCTTGCCGCGCACGACCGGGGCGTTCACCCGCTCGGCCCAGATCTCGAGCTGCTCGCCGGCCGCGGCGCGGAAGGTGTCGCCGGCGCCGAGCAGCACGCGGTGGCCGGCCTGTCCGAGCTTCGCGGCGAGCTTGCCCACCGTCGTGGTCTTGCCCGAGCCGTTCACGCCCACCACCATGACCACCCAGGGACGGGCGGGGCCGATGGCGAGCTCGCGGCTCGCCCCGGGGGGCGTTCCGAGCGACACGATCCGGGCGATCTCCTGGCGGAGCGCCGCCTTCAGCTTCGCCGGGTCGTCGAGCTCCCGCTTCTTGACCCGTTCCCGGGCGCTCTCGAGCAGCTTGGTCGCCGTCTTCACGCCGATGTCGGCGGTGAAGAGGATCTCCTCCATCTCCGCGAGCGTCGACTCGTCGACCTGCTTGCCCCCGCCGAAGATGCCCTGCAGGCGGGCCATGAAGCCGCCGCGGGTCTTCTCGAGTCCGGCGGCCAGCGTGCGCCCGGCCTCGGCCTCGGCGCGGCGTCGCTTCTCCTCCTCCTCCCGGAGGCGGGCCTCCTCGGCCTCGCGGGCCTTCCGCGCCTCCTCCTCCCG
>JBAXVO010000460.1:0-2329 GCA_037129355.1 Deltaproteobacteria bacterium
ACTCCCCCCCGGGAAGTACTCCTTCGTGATCCGGGGCCCGAGCCTCGTCCCCGACCAGCGGGTCGACGACATCGCGGTGACCGCCGGGGCGCTCAAGGACCTGGGCATCGTCGAGGTGTGGGCCGACGAGCGCCCGACCCTGTGCGTGCCCGACGCGGCCTCGGCCGCGATGACCGGCGACGTGGAACCCACGGTGGCCGCCGCCCCCGACCTCCCCGCCGTCGATCTCCCCGGGACCTCGGTCGCCGTGGGCGGCTCCGGCCCGTCGCAGGTGCTGGTCCGCGGGTCCCCCGGCTCCGGCCCCGGCCAGTTCGGCCTCCAGGGGAACCCGTCCCGGGACGACGAGGACGCCCTCGGCCCCCCGACCTTCGCGGTGGGACCGGCGGGCGGCCTGCTCGTGCTCGACGTCCTGAACGGGCGGATCCAGCGCTTCGACCCCCGGGGGCGCCCGGCGGGATCCTTCCCGGTGGCGCGCACGAGCCCCGACCCGGTCTTCGAGCAGGACCTGGCCATCGCCGACGACGGGACCCTCTTCGTCGTCACCGAGGGGGAGAGCCCCGCGCTCACCCAGTACGACGCCGCCGGGAAGGTGCTCCTCTCCGGCGTGCTCCCCCCCTCGTTCAAGGGGGTGGACCAGATCCTGACGGTTCGCGGCCGTCCCACCTTCCTCATGCTGAACGGCCAGTCGATCCGGGCCGAGCTGGGCTGGGGCGGCATCCGGGCCGAGGGGCCGCGCCCCGGGATGCCGGCCGGGGACGTCTACGTCCAGGCCGAGCGGTCCGGGCGCTGGTCGGCGCTGGTGCACTTCGCCGCGGCCGACGGCCGGGTGCGACGGACCGTGAACCTGCGCTCCGCCGTCCCCATCTCCCGCGTTCGCCTGGTCGGGGTGAACCGGCGCGGCGACGTGGTCCTGGCGGTGGACCGGCACGACGCCGCCGACGACGAGGGCACGCGGGCCGAGGTCCTGCTCGTCTCCCTCACGCCCCAGGGGCAGATCGCCGGCACGGTGACGGTGCCCCCGGGCGACCGGCGCTGGCTCTTCCGCGAGTTCGCGCTCGCCCCGGACGGCGCGGTGGTCCAGATGCAGTCGGACCTGGCCGAGGTCCGGCTGGTGCGCTGGCCACTCCCCACGTCGCCGAAGGACGCCGTCCCCGTCGAGGCGCTCGTCCGGGGCAGGGTGCTCGACGGCGCCCGCCCGGCGGTGGGCTCGACGGTGACCGCGGGCAAGGCGCACCGGTCCCCCCCGGCCGGCGCCGACGGGGCCTTCGAGCTCCGGCTGCCGCCCGGCACCTGGGTGCTCGCCTTCCGGCGGGCGTCGCCGGCAGGCGCGCCGGAGGCGACCCCCGTGGAGTTCAAGGTGACGGTGGCGGCGGGCGCCACGATGGACGTGGGGACGGTGCAGCTCTCCGGGCCCAAGGCCGGGCCCACGACGGGCTCGACGCCGCCCGTGCACCACGAACCGTTCCCCTAGAGGAGAGAACGTGGCGGCGACCCTCCAGTACTTCATGCTTCCCGAGGACGAGCGATCGCTCTTCCGGATCCTCGCCCAGAAGGAGCTCACGCTCTTCCCGGAGACGTTCCCCCCGGGCACGGTCGGGATCCCGGTCGACGACAAGACCGTGGAGCTCCTCGAACTGGAGGCCTACTACCTCGCGGCCGAGCGGTACGGCCCGGTGGTGGTGCGCACGCTCGCCCGGGGCAGGGACCGGGGGATGCTCGAGATCGAGGAGCTCCCGTCGCCCGTCTACCACTACGAGCGGTCCCTCCCGAACGAGAAGGGGGAGCTGGTCGGGGGCAGGCTCTGGGCCGAGCTGGACGTCGATGACACCCCGGGCCAGCGCATCGGAAAGCCGGCGGCGTTCAAGGCGATCTTCGAGGAGGTGAACCAGTTCTTCCGGAAATCCTGGCGCCGGAGCGACCCCAAGGGCTGGTGGGTGGGGCCCTTCGCCGGCGCCGCGGTGAAGGGGGGGCGGCTCGTCCTCCGGGAGCCCGGGCACAAGGGGCGGACCTACGGGATCTGGCGGTGAGGGAACCCGGTCGGTCGCGCTTGACCTGCGGCCCGCCAGCGGCTACAAACCGCCCCTCGCGTACCCTTCCAGCGACCCGGTGGGGGATCGTCTAACGGCAGGACGCATGCCTCTGGAGCATGCTATCTAGGTTCGAATCCTAGTCCCCCAACCAACTTTTCAACGGGCCGACATCCAGGCGGCCCGGGCGGAAGAAGCGAAGCAGCAAGGCAGCACAGGGGAGTTCTCTGGCCCCTTCGTCTAGCGGTTAGGACGTCGGCCTCTCACGCCGAAAACATGGGTTCAAGTCCCGTAGGGGTCAC
>JBAXVO010000461.1:0-2325 GCA_037129355.1 Deltaproteobacteria bacterium
CAGGCAATCGCGAGCTTGAGCGCCTCCCGCGCCGGTCGTGGGCTGTAGCCGAGGGCGGCCGCACGTGCGTGGGAGTACCAGTAGAACCGCCCCACGGTGCGCGCCTGGCCCCGGGTCACGATCGGCCGGTTCCCGGTGACCCGGGCCAGGGCCTCCGCCGCCACCGCCGCCAGGAGGGACGTGGTCCGGTTCGCCGAGACCCGTGGTCCGCCCACGCCGGCGAGCTCGCCCAGCGTCCGGTGGAGAAGCGACCACTCCAGGTTCTCGGAGCCGAGCACGTACCTCTGTCCAGGGAGGCCCTTCTCCGCGAGGATCAGATGGCCGCGGGCCACGTCGCGGACGTGCACGACGTTGCACCCCCCCGGGAACGTCGCGCGCCAGGGGTCCCGCAGGTAGTCGAGGAGGATCGCGGTGCTGGGCACTCCCCGGTGGTCGTGCGGGCCGACCACGATCGTGGGGCAGGCCACGACGAGCTCGATCCCCAGCTGCCGTGCGACCTCCAGGGCCGCGCGCTCCTGGGCCGCCTTGGCATGGAAGTAGGCGGGCGCCGGCTCGTCATCCGGGATGTCCGACGTCTCGTCCCTCGCGATGGCGCGGGTCCCGGAACCGAGCGTGACCGAGGAAGAGGTGAGAACCAGGCGGCGCACCCCCGCCAGCGCAGCGGCCTCGAGCACGTTCCGGGTTCCGTCCACGGAGACCGTCCGGAGGTCCTCGTCGGAATGGCCCCAGTAGGAGAACACCGCCGCCGCATGGAAGACCACGTCGCAGCCCTCGGCTGCACCGCGGAGCGAGGCGGAGTCGAGGACGTCCCCGACCACCTGCTTCGCGGGCAGCCCGTCGAGACCCCGGAGGTCACTCGTGGAACGCACGAGCGCGCGGACCTCGTGCCCCTCGCCGAGCAGCTCGCGCACCAGGTTCGCCCCGATGAAGCCGCTCGCCCCGGTGACCAGCGCGCGCACGGGTCAGCTCCCCCTGCCGCCGAGGTCGGCCCGGATGGCCGCCGCGAGCTCGCCGAGGAAGCTCCTCGCGCCCTTCCCGGAGCGGATCGCCTGGTCGGCGACGTCCCGCAGGACGCGGTCGCGGCGGGAACCGACCCCTGGCTCGTCCGGGGCGGGCTCGAAATGGCTGAACCCGTCCGGATCGACCTCGGGGGCCTTCGTCGACGGGGTTCCCGATGCCTTCCGGAGAAGGACCCGAAGGGCTCGCCCCGTCGACCGGGCGGCCTCGAACGCTGTCTCCAGGCCGTCCGGCGTGGCGCCCCGGGCGGTGTCGTCCAGCTCCGCCGGGCGCCCGATGCGGAAGTCCCGGCCTTCGTAGCGCGCCTGGAAGTTCGTGAGGGTCTCGCGGAAGTAGGCGAGGTACTCGCGGGCGACGAGGACGTCCTTCACCTCGGGGAAGAGCTCCAGCTTCATCGCCTGCCAGAAGGGGGGGAGTGCGAACTCCTGCCGGACCAGCACCGTGACCCGGGTTCCACCCTGCTCGGCCGAGAAGGTCACGATCCCGTCGTCGTGCGCGGCGGACCGGTTCTGGCTCTCGATGGTCCGCCAGAACAGGCGCTGGACCCCCGGCAAGTACCGGATCACCTCGAGCTTGCCCACGTCGATGGGGTTGCCGCCGTACAGGACGAGCCAGTTTGGCTGGGGCAGGTAGCGCGTGCGCTCCGCCTGGTGCACGACGCGCCCCTCGGCGTCGCGGGCCACCGGGACGCAGCATCCGCCCAGGTAGTCCTTCATGCACTGGATGGCGGTGCGGATGTCCACCCTGGCGACGAACGCATCGAAGGGGATGGGCAGGAGCTCCTCGTACTCGAGGAGGACCGAGCCATCCAGGTATCGCCATCGGAGCCCGTTCGCGTCGGGCGGCGTCGAGCGGAGGAGCGACTCCAGCGGAAGGAGGTAGCCCTCCACCTCCTCGTAGTCCGAGCTCGTCCGCGTGGCAGGGTCGAATCCGAGGGGGAGCTCCTCGCGAAGGAGCCCGTCCTTCGCCGCCATCGTTCGCCACGCGTTGATCCAGCTGCCTGCCGAGCCGAGCAAGAGGTTGCTGCCGGTCAGGGCGGCCATGGCCGCCGGGCTGTCCGTCGAGGGGGAAGCGAGGCGCGAGACCATGCCCGAGTCCGCCACCTGCCGGAAGGAGTCGGCGACGAGCGGGTGCACGGTTCGCACTCCCGGCCAGGGAGCCAGGTCGCCGTCGATCCGGCGGTCCGGAGGAAGGCCGATCTCCTCGAGCGCACGTGCATTGACGCGGGACGAGCCCGGGTCGATCCCCATCTTCACCGCGCCCACCCAGTCGACGAGGAGCAGGTCGTCCCCCGCGATGACGGTCCCC
>JBAXVO010000462.1:0-2321 GCA_037129355.1 Deltaproteobacteria bacterium
GACGGTCGCGGTGTCCGCGGCGCGCACGGCGTAGCCGTCCATCGCCGAGTTGTCGAAGGGCGGCAGGTCCCGGGGGCTGGCGACGTCGGCTGCAGCGACGCGGCCATCGGCAGCGGCAACGGGCACGGGCTCGGCGGGGAGGGCGACGAGGGCGGAAAGCAGGCGCTCGCGGGCGGTCTCGAGGGCGAGCATCCCGGATCCTTCAGTCGACGCGCTTTTCCGTCCTGGCGGAGGAGGCGCCAGTCGGGATCGAACGCGACCTTGCCGAGCATCTGGTCCTCGGAGACCCCGAGCAGGAAGCAAGCCTTCGCGTTGCTGAAGACGACGCTCGTGTCCGGTGCGTGAACCACGACCCCCGCATTCAGGTTGCCGACGAGGCTACGGTACTCGGCCTCGCTCCGCCGGAGATCCGCCTCGGCCGCCACCAGGTCCCGGTTCATGTCGCCGGCCAGCCGCAGGGCTCGGGTCCTGCCCGTCGCCAGGATCCAGACCAACGCCGCCGCCACCAGGCTCAGGAGGATGCCGCCGAGACCGACCAGGGGCTTGAATCGGTGCATGACCCCCGCCCCGAAGTCCGGACCAGCCCGGAGGAGCAACGTCCACGGGCGTCCCCCGACGACGAGCGTTCTCGTGGCCTCCAGTCGATCCACCGGTTCCGGCGAGCCTTCGAGCGCGCCCGCCGGGCCGAAGAGCATTCCCTCCGTCGTCGCCCTCTCACCGTCGTGGAGCCACACGTCCACGTCGCTGGCGCTCCCGCCCAGGGTTCCCTCCATGAAGGCGCCCATGCCGATGGCCATGCTGACCCATCCGACCAGCGTCTCCCGTCGCGCGGCCACGCCCTGCGGGGCCACACCACCGCGATACACCGGGGAGTACATGAGCACGCCCGTCCGGGCGTGCTCGCTCGCCTCCTGGAAGAGGGTCAACCGGTTGGTCAGCTCCGGCCTCCCCTCGTCGCGGGCCTTCACCATCGCCGCTCGGCGGACCGGCTCCGAGAACGCGTCGTACGCGAAGGCCGACAGATTTGGACCCGAAAATGGCTCGATGAAGACGGTGGAGGTGAAGAACTCGCGCAGGCCGACCGGGCGGGCGGCCTGGCCGGGTAACCCTGCGACCGGGTGGACGGTGTAGTCCGAAAATCCTTCCCTCCGGACCGCGTCGGTGTGGCGAGCGAGATCGGGCACGGGGATGACGAGGTTGAACGCGATGCCCTGGGTCCCCGGGTAGTTCCGTCCGACGTCCAGCGCGGCGACGAAATCGTGGAACCCGGTCCGCCCCACCTGCCTCGACACCCCGAGAAAGCCCGCGGTCGCCCGGAGCAACTCCTCGTACGCACCCATCCGCTTCGCGATGCGGATCTCCGTCACGCGCGCCTGGGATTCGAGCTGGGCCCTCGTGTCCCTGGCCTCGTCGGCCCCGATGGCCTTCCACGCCAGCCAGGTCAGGCCGAGCATCAGGGCGAGGACCGATCCGGCGGCGAGCACGGGGAGGCCCCGACTGCCGGACATCCCCGAGGACGCTCCCGCGGCGATCGGCGTCCTGCGGCCAGGTCCCTCTATTTCACTCATCGTGACCTTCCGCCGGCTCCCGGGAGGAGGATGCTCGATCCGGAGCCCGTGGCGCCATAAGAGCGAGGGGGGGCCGCTCGCCACTTCCGAATGCGCACTTTCAGCGGGGATCGCGTGGCCTGAGACCTTCTCACAGGAAGTGAACCCGCCCGGGGATGGACGTTGCCTCGACAGGCCTGACCCGGCACGCCCAGCCCACGCCGTCTAGCGAGAGCCGTCGTCCCCGACGACCCCGAGTGCCACGCCCATGAGGACGAGGTCGGCGAGCGATTCGGCCTCCATCTTGCCCGTGATGCGGAGGCGGTGGACCTTCATCGTGTTCTCGCTGATCCCGAGGCCCGCGGCGCCCTCCCGGTTGGAGGCTCCTCGCACGATCTGCTCGAACACCTGCTTCTCGCGTGGAGTGAGGTGGGCGAACCGGCGGCGAAGGGCGTCGTTCCGGGCCGCCCCGGCGGCCCCTGCCACGCTTCCCTCCAGGGCTCGCCGGACCGCGTCGAGGAGGGCGGCCGGGTCGATGGGCTTCAGGAGGAAGTCCTCGGCCCCACCCTTCATGGCACGGACGGTCGTCGGGACGTCGGCGTGGGCGGTGAGAAAGACGACCGGCACCGCTTGCCCCCGCCGGCGCAACTCGCGCCCTCGAGTTTGGAGAGATCCTGAAGACGGGGCCTGCCACTTCACGACTAGTGAACATCCTCGACATGAAAAACCCCGCCACCGGGACGACGGTGACGGGGCACTTGGTGACCCCTACGG
>JBAXVO010000463.1:0-2318 GCA_037129355.1 Deltaproteobacteria bacterium
AGAGGGACGCGAGCGCGAGGTTCTTCCCCTTGCGGCGACCCAGCGACGACAGGGTGAAGTCGAGCAGGTATCGCTGGCGCTCCAGCCAGGTGGGGACGTGGGGGCGCTTCACGGTGGGGGCGGGGCCACGAGGGTGCCCGAGGGGAAGTGCTCGAGGGACGTCGGGTGATCCTGGAAGGGCGCGAAGCGGTCGGCCTGCGAAGGGTGGCGGGCGTACCGGGCGTCGGTGGCGAGCACGACGTCGGTGAGGCCGAGCCTCCGGGCCATGGCGGCCATGCCGCTCACCTCCTCGTTCCGCTCCCGCCGCCTGTGGAGCGAGTGCAGGCGCGCCACCTCGAGGAGCGCGAGCACCCCGAGGAGGAAGAGGAGGAATCGGTCGGACTTCCGCATCGCTAATCGAGCCCGTCGAGCACCGTCCGGTTCACCTCGCCGAACCGCAGGACCCTCTTCCCGCGATGGTCCCGGAGGAACTCCTCGGCCTCGGTCTTCTGGCCGAAGGGAACCAGTTCCATCCCCATCGGACCGAAGACGTCGCTGCCGACGACGAAGTAGGCCTCCCTGGCGTCGAGACGCTTCACGCCGTAGTAGTCGGTCACCGTGACGGCGCGAACGTCGGTCGCCTTGCGCCCGGGCACGAACCGGCCGGGATCGGCGAGGAACTTGAACAGGTCCTTCGCGCCGTCGAACCAGGCCAGGCTCCCGTCCTGGAACGCGACGGTCGCCGTCCAGTCCGGGTACCTGGACACGAACATGCCGCAGACCGGGCACTTGTCCTTCGGCGCCGGGCGCCTGGCTGGCTCCTGGGCGAGGGCGGCGGCGGTGAGGAGGAGCAGGGCAAGGCCCGCTCCGGAGAGTCGCGAGACCTTCACGGCGGGGTCCGGAGCGCCTAGTTGGGCTTCTGGGCGGCCTTGGCCTTCATCATCTTCCGCCTCTCCCGGATGGCCTTGTTGTCCTTGTAGAGGTCCTCGTAGGCCGCCTTCATCGCATCCTCGAAGCCGGTGATCGTGCCGCCGTTCTCCTTCACGAACGCCTCGGCGGCGCTCTTGTCGGCGAAGGCCCACTTCGGGCGCGAGGTCATCACGCCGGACTTCGAGCCGCCCAGGACCCAGACCGCAGTCTCCGCGTTCACGAGCTTCTTCGACGGCAGGTCGGCGACCCAGATGGCGGTCGGGGTCCTGTCGATGGCGACCGCGAGGTCGACCGCGACGCAGTGGAGGCTGCAGAGGCCGACCGACTTCCCGTCGTCGTAGTCGATGACCATCCGGGAGACGGCGAACTTCTCCCGGTCCATGCCGCAGTGCGGGCACGAGGGCATGGCCCTGGTGTCGTCGACGGGCTGGGCGACGGTGGTGACGGCGGAGAGGGCGATGGCGGCGGCGAGCAGGAAGCGGGTCACGAGGTCCTCCAGGGAACGGGGAGCGAAAGGTCGACCCAGGGTACGCCTGCGGCAACGCGTCCTCTGCGGCACGATGCCGCACGCCCCGACGTGGCGGCGGCGCCCGTGCGCGAACCCCTTCGACGCCGCCGGGCTCCAATGGACAGACCCCCGAGGGACACATGTCCGCACCATCCCCCTGCCAGCGGATCTCCGAGCTGCTGTCCGACTTCCTGGACGGAGAGCTCACGATCTCCCGGCACCGGGAGGTGAGCCTTCACCTGGAGGCATGCGCGGCGTGCGCCCGGTTCGCGGCCGAGCTCGAGGCCACGGTCCGGGCGCTCCATCGGCTGCGAGGGGTTCTTCACCCCGAAGGGGGCCGCCCCGGGTTCAGCCGGGCGACTGGAGGAACCTTCGCAGCGCCGTCCGGACCGAGGACTCGACCCGGGGCGGCACCGTCTCGTCCCCCGCCTGCCTGCACAGGTTCAGGCTCGCTCGCAGCGAATCGCAACGGGAGCTGCAACGAGGGCACCGTCGCAGGTGGCTCTCCAGCTCCTGGCAGACCGATCCACTGATCTCCCCCTCGAGGCGCTGGGAGAAGAGCTGGAGGACGTCCGGACAGGCCGGCGCGTCCGCCGGGGCCGCGGCCTCCGTGATGCCGAGGAGAGGACCCACGCGGTCGCGGACGGCGACGCGCGCCCGGTGGAGCCGGCTCTTCACGGCCTCGACGGAGACGCCCGTCACCTCGGCGACCTCCGCGGCCGACAGCCCCTCGACGTCACGGAGGACGAGGACCTCCCGGTACATGGGCTCGAGGTCCCGGATCGCGGCGCCGAGGGCGCCCTGGACCTGCTGGCCGGAGAGGTGCTCCTCGGGCCCGCGTGCGGTGTCGGCCACGTCGATCGCCGTCCCGTCCTCGGACTCGAGCGATTCGAGCTGGCGG
>JBAXVO010000464.1:0-2317 GCA_037129355.1 Deltaproteobacteria bacterium
TCCGACGTCGGGGTGGGGCGCCGCGGGGGGCAGGCCGTGGCAGGTGCCGCAGGCCGACGCGCGGGCCTGGGTCCAGACGGGGGCGTTGGCAGCGTTGCCGCCGGTGAAGCCGCCGTGGCAGTACGAGGCCGAGCAGGAGGAGCCGTTCCAGGTGGGGGTGGCGCCGCCCTTCGTGGCGAGCGTGCCGAAGGTCAGGTCGACCGTTCCGTTGGAGTGGCTCGAGGAGGAGGGGACCTCGTGGCACTCGGAACAGGCGATCGCCGGACGGAGGGCGCCGTCCTGGAGGTGGAGCTGGTGGGCGCCGACGGCGCGGTCGGTCACGGCGATCTGACCACTAACCCCTTTGGGGGGAGCAGCGGGCAGAAAGGGGTTCGTGGCGGTGGCGAGCCGGGTCGAGTCTCCGTGGCAAAGCGTGCAAGCTTTGCTTCCCCCGGAACCGGCGCCGGTGCCGGCGGCGGAGACCGCGGGACGGGGATCGGCGCACCCTGAAAAAATGGCGATGGAACCTGCCAGGATCAGGGAGCTAAATAGAGCTCTGGTGCCGAGTTCACGCCGTCCGACCATTGTCCCCTCCGGGGGTGCAAAACCTACATCGCAGGATTTGCGTCAATCTGGATGTAGGATGCCGTACCCTGTGCACGGGACAGGCCAGCGCGTGACACCGAAGGGCTAAATGAGTGCTTTCTTCCTTTCGACCGGACGAGAATGGGGGAGAAATGGGGCAGCCGGACGCCTCGCTCCGGGGCCTTCATCCGTACGGTGGGTGAACGAAGGTCGTCGCGGCGCGCCGAACCGGCGACACCCGCCCCGCAATCACTACCTTCGGCGGGCGCGACTTGGCTATGATGATCGACGCCGAGCGCGGCTGTCCCGCGCCGGGCGGCATCTCGGAAGGAGTCGATCGTGACGCAAGACGAACGCCTGGCGAAGCGAGACGCGCTGCGGTCGGACATCGTGAAGCTGGAGGAGTCGATCCGCGCCCTCCTGGAGCAGGAGGAGGAGCTGCTCCGCGACTGTTCCCACACCTACGCGGGCGGGAAGAGCGCGCTCGTCGGGGGGCGCGTGAAGGTCTGCGTCCACTGCGGGCGGTCGGTGCAGGGCAAGGACGAGAAGCTCTGGGGCTAGCCACCCGGTGGCCATCCTCCATCCGTTCCGGGCGCTGCGCCCGTCGCGCGACAACGCGGTCCGCGTCGCCGCGCCCCCCTACGACGTCGTGAACACGCGCGAGGCGCGGGAGCTCGCCCGGGGCAACCCGGACAGCTACCTCCACGTCTCGCGTCCCGAGATCGATCTCCCCGAGGGGACCGACGATCACGCCGACGCCGTCTACGCGCAGGGAACGAGGAACCTGGCCGAGTTCCGCCGCCGGGAGGTCCTCGTCGCCGACGGCGAGCCTCATCTCTACGTGTACGCGCAGCGGATGGGCGCGCACCGGCAGGTGGGGCTGGTGGCCTGTGCTTCGGTGGCCGAGTACGACGCCGACCTCATCAAGAAGCACGAGAAGACGCGGGCCGACAAGGAGGACGACCGGACGCGCCACGTCGACGAGATGGGCGCGCACGACGAGCCGGTCTTCCTCACCTACCGCGCATCGAAGGAGATCGACCTCGCCGTCGCCGACGTCATGCGCGGCGCGCCCGAGTACGACCTGACCACCCAGGACGGCGTCGAGCACCGGCTGTGGGTGGTGCCCGAGGAGACCAGCCGCCGGATCGCCGACCTCTTCCGCGCCGTTCCCGCGCTCTACGTGGCCGACGGCCACCACCGATCGGCCGCGGCCTCGCGGGTCCATGCCCTGCGCAAGGGCCGGCCGGGCGAGCACGACCGGTTCCTGGCGGTGGTCTTCCCCCACGACCAGATGCAGATCCTGGCCTACAACCGGGTGGTGCGGGACGTGAAGGGACGCTCCCAGGCCGAGCTCCGCGCCGCCATCGGGAAGGTCTTCGACCTCACCCCGGCCGACCGGCCCGAGCCCGACGGCCCGCTCTCCTTCGGCGTCTTCCTCGAGGGGCGCTGGTGGCAGGCGCGCGTCCGCCCGGGCAGCTTCGACGCGAAGGACCCGGTGGCGTCGCTCGACTGCTCGATCCTCCAGGACCAGGTGCTGGCCCCGATCTTCGGCATCGCCGACCCGCGCCGCGACACCAACGTCGACTTCGTCGGCGGGATCCGGGGCGCCAGGGAACTGGAACGCAGGGTGAAGGAGGAGGGCTGGAGCGTGGCCTTCCACCTCTTCCCGACGCGCGTGGACCAGGTGATGGACGTCTCCGACGCCGGCCAGATCATGCCGCCGAAGAGCACCTGGTTCGAGCCGAAGCTG
>JBAXVO010000465.1:0-2315 GCA_037129355.1 Deltaproteobacteria bacterium
CTGCGCAGGATCCTCCTCGGCCTGGTCAAGAAGCTGGTGATCGCCGACCGGCTCGCGGTGCTCGTGGACGGTGTGCACGCCCGACCCGGTTCGTTTTCCTCCCTGGAACTGGTCCTCGGAGCCTACCTGTTCGCAGTCCAGCTCTACGCCGACTTCTCCGGCGTGACCGACATCGCGATCGGGATCGGCCAGCTCTTCGGGATCAAGGGGCCGGAGAACTTCGACCTCCCCTTCCTCTCGCGCAACGTCCAGGAATACTGGCGGAGGTGGCACATGTCGCTCACCTCCTGGCTGGTGGACTACCTGTTCACGCCGTTGCGGATGGCGCTGCGAAACCTGGGGAGCCTCGGCCTGGGTCTGGCGATCCTCGTCAACATGCTGGCCATCGGTCTCTGGCACGGCGTGACCTGGACCTACGCCCTGTTCGGGCTTCTCAACGGGGTCTACATGGTCGCCTCGGTATTCACCTCGAAGCGGAGGGACGCCTTCTTCGATTCCCACCCGGCACTCGCCCGGCTGCGGGTTGTCACCGGGCCGGTCACGACCTTTCACCTCGTCGTGCTCTCGCTCGTGGTCTTCCGGGCGGAGTCGGTGGCCAGCGCCGCCGCGTACCTCGCACGGCTCGTTCCCGGACTCGGGTCGCCGGAAGTTCCCCCGCTTCGCCTCGACTTCCGCCTCCTCCAGGTGTCGCCAAAGGGCCTGCTCGTCGTCCTGGGGCTCTACGCGACGACCGAATTCGTGAACTGGGCGATGCACCGGCCCGAGTGGGAGCGGCGTTTCGAAGGGGCGCCCAGGGCCTATCGCTGGGGCCTCTACTACGCGACCATCCTCCTGACGCTCGCCCTCAGTCACCTGGGCGAGCAGAAGTTCATCTATGCCCAGTTCTGAGCCAGCCAGGAGCGGGTTCGGGATGTCGCGGCTCTGGCTACGCTTCCTGATCTTCCTCGTGCCACTGGCGGCGGGATGGGCCTTCCTGGAGTGGGGGATGCTCCGGGTCACGAACAGCGCCTCCTGGAAGCGAGATCGGCTCCATGCCATCGCCAGCGAGGTCGACACGCTCATCCTGGGTTCCTCCGAGGCCTACTACGGCATCGAGCCCCGGCACCTCTCCGGCACGGCATTCAACCTCGCCAACACCAGCCAGTCGCTCTATTACGACCAGCGCCTGACCGAGAAAGTGCTGGGCGAGCTTCCGCGACTGCGGCGCGTGATCATTCCCCTCAGCTACTTCACGCTCTACTTCCAGCTCCACGACCACGTCGAGAGCTGGCGGCAGTACCAGTACAGCCAGGAGTGGAACATCCCGCTGCAGCGTCCCGTCGATGCCTGGAACGTCCGCCGCTGGAGCCGGGTGGCCCTGTACACCCCCCGCACGGCCCTGGAGGCCCTGCGAAAGCGATTCCGGCTGAGCCTGTCCCCGAACGTCGACGACCGGGGCTGGTACAGGGTTCCCGACGAGGACCGGTGGGGGCTGGGGCCGGAGGACGCCCGGGGTCGGCTCGCCGTCCACCACGGATTCATGCACGACGAGCACCTGCCGGCGAACTCGGCCATCCTGGACAGTCTGATCGCCACGCTTCGCGCACGGGGACTCGAGGTCGTGATCGTCACCACCCCCGTGTGGCCCACCTACGAGGCCGGGATGCGGCCCGACACCTGGGCGCGGGCCCGGGCGGTCGCGGAGGAACTCGCCCGGAAGCACGGGGCGAGATACCTGAACCTCCTGCACGAGCCGCGGATGACCGCCGAGGACTTCGAGGACAGCGATCACCTGAACGCGGACGGCGCGGCGCACTTCGCCCGGATCCTCGACGAAGCGCTCGGGCCCGCGACGCCCCGGGCATCTGGACGATGAGCGACGCGATCGCGACCCGTCGCTTCTCCTCGGAGGATCAGCGGCGGTTCGCCCGGCTGAGCGGCGACGCCAATCCCATTCACGGCGATCCGCTGGCGGCGCGCCGTTCCATCTTCGGAGAGCCCGTCGTGCACGGGGTCCATCTCCTCCTGTGGAGCCTCGGGGCACTCGCCAGGCAGGGGCTTGCACGAGGAGGGGTCAGCGGCCTCGACGTCCGCTTCCCGGGCCCCACCTTCCTGGGTGACGAGGTGACGTTGCGCCTCCAGGTCGTGTCATCGACCGAGGTGAAGGTGAAGGCGAGCGTCGGCGCCCGAACGGTTGCCGTCATCGGTCTCGGCCTGACGGGCTCACCCCCGGGCCCAACTCGGGACGACGGGGGGGAAGGCGACAGGAACCTGGTCCCGGCGGGACTCCCGGAGGACCGGCAGTTTGGCGCGCTGGCCGGGAGCAGGGGGGATGT
>JBAXVO010000466.1:0-2314 GCA_037129355.1 Deltaproteobacteria bacterium
CATCCGGACGGGGCGGCCGTGCCAGACGAGGCTAGACCCGCCGCCGGCGGACCCACGTGTTGCTCGCCCACCACCCACCTCACCTCGCCTGCGTTCCTGACTGAAGGAGTCTGATGCCCCTGCCCGTGGTGCGTAGCTCCGACAGCGGACTTCTCACCTTCACGCCGACGACGTTCCGAGAGATCCATAGGATCCAAAAAAAGGAGGAATTTCTCGAGGATCGGATCGAGGCGAGCCCGCTACTATTGGGGCTCGAGGACAGCCGAGGCAACCTCAGCGGTCCCTACGCGGCCTTTCGACAGAAGCACGCTGAGAATCCGTCCGGGACCGCGATCAGGCCGGACATCATCTTCCTGACAGCCAGCGGCCACGTCGTCGTGGTCGAGGTGAAGGTCGATGGCAATGCTGAGCTGCGCGGTCGAGAGGTCGTCGCGCAACTCGTGGAGTACGCGGGCTCGCTTGCCCTGTACACCGAGGAGGAACTCGTCGAGTTGCTCGACAAGTCCCTTCCGCCCGGCTCCAGGCTCAGCGCCATCCTCGAGAAGCACCTCCCCGACTGCAAGGACCCGGAAGAGGTTGCCGCCTCCGCGCTCGAACGCATCCGGAACGCAGAACTCCATCTAGTGATCGCGTGCGACAAGGCTCCCCAGGGTCTTGCCGATCTCGTCAGGTCGGTCACGGCCCAGCGTGCGCTCGGGGGCTACCAGCTTCGCGTCTGCGAGGTCGTGCCCCACGTGGTCGAGGGCCACCCGGAGCACGGGATCCTGCTCGTCCCCGGTCGCAGGATCGAGACGCAGCTCATCGGGCGAACGGTCGTCGAGGTGAAGGGCGCACCGGGAGGGGCGCCGGTGAGCGTCTCGATCACGATCCCGTCAGCGGATGCCGTGGATGAGAACCTGGCCGAAGTGTCCAGCGGCTCCCCGCGCACGCCACACCCCGAAATCCTCGCAGCGGTCGAGGCATACATGTCCATGGCGGAGCCTGGGACCCAGCCGGTTGGGAACGGGCCAAGCTACAGGTTCATCTGCGTGGATGGGTGGCCCGGAAGCCTCCACTATGAGTTCATTCACTGGACATCGAAGGAAGCTCTGGGTGTTGAGCTTCATTTCGAGTCGGAGAAGGTCCGTCCCGTCGCGGACGCCATCCGGGACGCGAAGCTTGCGCCCACGCCAGATCTCCCAGGCCTCGCCTGGGACCAGACCTGGTCGAAGGGGCGAGGCCGGCTAAGGGTCGTGTTCCCCGACAAGACCTCGCCGGACGTGCTTGCGAAGACCATGGTTGCGCTCATCCGGAAGACCCGGGGCATCGTCGAGAAGGTCCTTCCAACGTAGGCCAGGAGGAACTGCCATGAGCGCTAAGTTCAAGGGCGGTACCAAGCTCTGGGATGAGATCCAGAAGAGGGCAAAGACCTCCAAGAGTCTCACGGCCTGTGTAGGTTACGTCGGCCGTACGCCGTTCGACGTCATGCGCTGGCGCGAGGGAGATACGCTCATCGCGGATCTGTCCGAGGAGACCGTGACGCGTGGATTCAGCTCTGCTCGTGGCGCGCTCAAGCTCCTGAACGCCAAGTCTTGAGCGCCGTGACCACGAACGCCTTCCACTCGGTCGCGGCAGCCCGGACGAAGCGCTCCGTCTCCTCGAAGGAGAGGAACTGGAAGTCGCCGTGGGTGACCCGCAGCTGCTTCACCCGCGGCGCGTGGGGCACCGCGCCTCAACCTCGACAAGGAGATCCGCTTTCATCTGGCGCGGCGGATCCACGAGTTCGTGGACGGGCTGCTTTCGAGCCCGGGCGATCCCGCCGCGCTGCGGTCGATCGCCCAGGGTCTCATCGACGGTGGCCATCGCCTCCTCGTGACGCGAGACCTCGACGATGCGAAGGAATACCTTCGCTCGAGGTACAGCGACGCGCCCGAGGCGCGATACGGCCTCCTGGCGTCATCCAAGGACCGCGATTTGGCGGCCCTCGGAATCCCGAACGATTGGATGGGCACGAAGCTCATGAATCGCGCTCCTGGACCATGGTTCTGCGAGGGTGGGGAGCACCCGCGATCCTGTCGACGTCTCGGGGAGGTCGCGACCGAGTTCCAGGCGCAGGGGCTGGAACTCGACGCTGCGTTGCTCGCGTGGGGCACGGACCTCGTCCGACAGGATGGTGCATGGTCCAACGGCCGCGCCCGAGGCTACAAGCGCGGAGCGAAGGTAAGGGACCCATTCCAGCTTCGGGTGAACGCCTACCGCGTGCTACTGACCCGGGCTCGCGACGTCAGCTTGGTGTACGTGCCCCGCCTCGCCTAGCTCGACGAGACCTACGCAC
>JBAXVO010000467.1:0-2311 GCA_037129355.1 Deltaproteobacteria bacterium
ACGTCGCCGAGATCGGGGCCGAGGAGCGGTGCGAGGCGCGGGTAGGCCTCCGTGAAGGCGAGCCCCGCGAGGAGGCCGCCCGCCATCCCGGCGCCGGCGTCGAGGCTCCCCTCGCCGAGCGCCATGGGCATCGTTCCCGGGCAGTAGCCGAGGACCGCCATCCCGGCCCCGAAGAGAATCCCGCCGCCGACCACGCCGGCGACGATCAGCGGCTTCACGTTCAGCACGGCCCAGCCGAGCTGGAACTCGAGGAGGAAGAGGAGCGAGGAGACGCCCACCGCGACGAGGACGGTCTTCGGGGCCTCGAAGTCCTCCAGGAGGCCGAAGCCGACCACGCGGTCGAAGCGGGTGATGCCGACCCGCTGGATGAGGAGCGCCACGACGACGCCGGCGAGGAAGGCGACGATCATCGTGCGCCTCCATAGAACCATCGGGCCGTGACGACGAAGGAGAGGAGAACGAAGACCGCGAAGAGGAGGCTGCTCGCTGCGAGCTGCATCCCACCGGAGAGAACGTGGCCGCTCGAGCACCCACCGGCGAGCCGCGCTCCGAGCACGAGGACGAAACCGCCGGCGAAGGCCCACGCCAGTCGCCGTCCCCCTCCCGGCCCCCGTGTTCGCTCCCAGAGGGCCGGCACGGTCCGGAGGCGGAACGACCGGGTCACGAACGCCCCCAGGAGCCCGCCGACGAACCCGCCGGCCAGGAAGAGGAGTTCCCAGGCGCCGGCCACGTCGATCTCCCGGAAGTAGAGGGAGTCGCGGAGCCCGGCGAGGACCGCGGCGGCCCACGGATAGCCGGTGGACGCGCCGATCGGCCGGCCCGCGACGTGCACGTTTGCGACGACGACGTTGAGGAGGCCGAGCGCGATTCCGGTCCACAGCCACCTCCGCGGCCGGACGAGCAGAGCCAGACCGATGAGGACCGGAGCCGCGACGTACGCCAGGATTTGTCGTGCTCGTCCCCGCACTTGTCGGGTGTTGTGACATTTTCACGGTATGCCCAGCAAGCACCTCGGAGGGACGGGGCGTATCGCATCGCGCGTGGACTTGCTGGGACGGACATCGCCTCCACGAGTCGAGGAGTGGAGACAGTCACGGTGAACCGCCGGGCCTCGATCACCACGAGCGCGGTGCATGCTCGTGAGTCCAGGCCCGCTCGGGGCCCCACGGACGGCCCCGGGGCGGTCGAGGAATCGTGGTTGCCGCGGCCGAAAACCCGCGCTCCGGCATGATCGCTTCCAGCTCCGGCTCCTGCTCCTCAAGAACCTGGTCGAGCGGCAGGCCATGCAGTACCAGTACGGGCTGCGCTGGCGGAACGGACATCTCAAACGCCCTGGCGCGAGGTCTGGAACCAATCGCTGCGAACCAGGGCGTGCTGAAGAAGGCCGACGTCGTTCTCGTCACGGACGGCGGCAGCGACGCAGGCATAGCCCCGAAGCTCCGCGAGGAGGCCCAGGCCATGGGCGTCACCATCCTGGGGCTCGGCATTGGGGTCGAGCGCGAGTGGCTCGCTCCCTGGTGCGATCGGATCCAGACGGTCATGGACCTGCACACCCTCGACGACGCGAGCGCGAACGCACTCTTCGCAGCTTGGCGGCGCGGTTCGTACTCGGTGCCGCCGCGCTCCTCCGTCTCTTCCTTCGGCGGGCCTGCCGGATCGGAGGGGTGCATGTTCAAGTCGGTTGACTTGGAGTCAACGATGTCTACGTGGGTTCGGCGCGCCCGGCGTCAGCGTGGCGAACAGCCCTCCGCTGCCGCCGCGACCACCCCGTGGCTCACGGCCCCAGGTTCAGGACCTGCTCGCCCAGGACGAGCTCGTTCACCAGGCTCCCGGGCGGGTCGTGCGGGACGAAGGGGATGCCCGCGTTCACGTCGTCGAAGGGCATGGTCCCGAGCAGCGTGACGGCGGGGATCTCGTAGGGAAGGCCGTTGCAGTAGAAGGCCTCACCGGCGCCGCCCATCGGCCCGAGGCCATCGCAGACGTGGAAGTGGAGGTGCGGCGCGCCCGAGTTTCCCGAGTTCCCGAGCTTCCCCAGCACCTGCCCGGCGACGACCGCATCGCCGGTCTTCACCCGCAGGCTGCCCGGCACGAGGTGCGCGTAGACGGCGAAGGCCTGGTGGCGGTTTCCGACGTCGAGGACCACGTAGTTGCCGAACGCGTTCTCGGAGGTCATCGGCACGACGTACGCGCCCACCGGCGTGTTGTCCGGGACACCGTCCCGCGCGTCCTGGATCGTGCCGTCGGCGGCGGCGACGAGGTCGGCCCCGTGGGAGACCCAGTCCTCTGGGAGGAGCCCCTCGCCGCGGAAGGC
>JBAXVO010000468.1:0-2300 GCA_037129355.1 Deltaproteobacteria bacterium
AGGAGGGCGAGATCCTGCGCTACGTCTTCTGGCACAGCCTCGTGCTCGCCTGCCTCGTCGGCGTGCTGGTCTTCCTCCAGCACAACTACTTCCAGTGGATGATCCCCGGATAGCGGATCGGAGGCGCCATGTTCGAGACGTTCCGGATCAAGGCGCAGGCGGTGGGAGCAGAGGTCCACAGGGCCGCCACGGGAGCGGCGGCCCTGGACCTCGTCCTCGCGGTTCTCGGCCGCGAGGGGGTGGGGGAGGCTCCGGGCGAGCGCGCCGTGTGGTGCGAGGGGCCCATCCTGGGGCCACTCGTGGACCGGGACGTGCTGGCCCGTCGATTCCCCGGTCTCTCCTTCGAGGTGACCCGCGATGGGGCCGCCGGGAGCCGGGTCGGCATCACCGAGTTCGACTGGGCGCTCGCCGCGACCGGCACGGTCGCGCAGGATGCCACCGACCCGCGCAAGCGGCTCGCCTCCATGCTCCCGGAGACCCACGTCGCGATCTTCCCGACGGCACGGATGCTGCCCGACCTCGACGCGCTGCTCGAGCGGATCGATCCGACGAAGTCCCGCTACATCGCGTGCGTCACCGGCCCGAGTCGGACCGCCGACATCGAGCGGGTGCTCACCATCGGCGTCCACGGACCGAAGAAGCTCGTCCTCATCGCCGTCGACGGCGAGATGGGAGTGGCGTGATGCCCGTCACCGACCTCAAGGATCGCATCTCCGGAGCGCTGCAGGACGGGACCATGGGGGGCGCGCTCGGGCGCTTCAACGACGCCTACCTCATCTCCCGGGCGAAGGCCTACGAGGGGATCGACTTCGAGGCCCTCCGCGACCAGCTCGTGGGGCTGAAGGGGCGCGCCGCCGCCCACCTCGACGAGCTCGCCGAGCAGTTCGAGGAGGCCGCCACCCAGGCGGGCGCGAAGGTCTTCCGGACCTCCGATGTCGGGGAGGCGAAGACGTACCTGGCGCGCCTCTGCAAGGAGAACGGCGTCAAGCGCATCGCCAAGTCGAAGTCGATGATGACCGAGGAGATGCACCTGAACGCCTTCCTGGCGGAGCAGGGCATCGAGGTGGCCGAGACCGACCTGGGCGAGTGGATCGTGCAACTGGCCGGCCAGCGCCCGTCCCACATGGTCATGCCCGCCATCCACCTCTCGAAGGAGCAGGTGGCGGGCATCTTCTCCCGCGAGGTCAAGGCGGAGCTCGTCGCCGACATCCCGGAGCTCGTGGCCGTGGCCCGGCGCGAGCTGCGCCAGAAGTTCCTGGCGGCCGACATGGGCATCACCGGCGCCAACGTCGCGGTGGCCGAGACCGGGACGCTCGTCGTGGTCACCAACGAGGGGAACGCCCGCCTCGTCTCCACGCTCCCTCGCATCCAGGTGGCGGTCGTCGGGGTGGAGAAGCTGGTCGAGCGGCTCGCCGACGTGGGGCCCATCCTGAAGGCCCTGCCGCGCAGCGCCACCGGCCAGCTCCTCACGAGCTACGTCTCGATGTTCACCGGGCCGGCCCCCGGCGCCGATGGGCAGCCGAAGGAGCTGCACATCATCCTGGTGGACAACCGCCGCTCCCAGATGGCGGCCGACCCCCGCTTCTCGCAGGCGCTGCGCTGCATCCGCTGCGCATCCTGCGTGAACGTCTGCCCGGTCTACCGCCTGCTCGGCGGACATGTCTTCGGCGGCGTCTACACCGGCGGCATCGGCGCCATCCTGGCCGCCTGGTTCGACGCGATGAAGGCGTCGAAGGACATCCAGTCGCTCTGCATCCAGTGCGGCGCCTGCATCCCGGTCTGCCCGACGCGCATCGACATCCCCGACCTCATCGTCGAGCTGCGCCGCCGCCTGGCCGCGGAGGAGGGGCACTCCTTCCTGCAGCGGGCCGCCCTCAAGGTGGTGAACGACCGGCGGGTCTTCCACGGGCTGCTCCGGGCCGCCTCCAAGGCCCAGAAGCCCTTCGCGAAGAAGGGGATGATCCGCCACCTCCCGTTCTTCCTCTCCGGGATGACCGAGCACCGATCGCTCCCGGCCGTCGCCGACGTCCCCTTCCGCGACCGCTTCCGCGAGATCGCCCAGCCGGCGACCACGACGGAGAAGGCCGCCTTCTACGCGGGGTGCCTCATCGACTTCGCCTACCCCGACGTCGGTGAGTCGGTGGTGAAGGTGCTGAACGCCGCCGGCGTGGAGGTGACCTTCCCCGAGGCCCAGACCTGCTGCGGCGCCCCGGCCCGCTACTCCGGGGCCTTCGACGTGGCGGCGCAGAACGCCCGGGACAACGTGAAGGCGCTCGAGGATCCGGCGGTTCGGTGGGTCG
>JBAXVO010000469.1:0-2299 GCA_037129355.1 Deltaproteobacteria bacterium
CGACGCGGTCGCGCTGGGCCGGCGCCTTCGCGAGCTCCGGATCGCGTCTGGCCTCACGGGGCGGGAGGTGAAGGCCCGCACGGGGATCGACCCCGGTGGCCTCTCCAGGGTGGAGCGCGGCACCCGCTTCCCGACCATCGAGATTCTTTCCACGCTGGCCAAGGTCTACGGGGTCCGGGTCCATGACCTCCTCGACCCGGATCGACGTCCAGGAGATCCCCTCGGCGCCGAGCGGAGTGCTCACCCTCGGATGAACGACCTCGGCATCATCGATTCCAGTAAGTTTCGGGAAGCAGCCCAGGCCCAGGTCTACAAGGGTGCCCCCCGAGCTGGCACGTCGATGGCCGGGGCGGCGCGGTCGGCGCTCATGCACGAACTCGAGGTTCGAGGGGTCGAACTGGAGATGCAGATCGAGGAACTCCGGCGCCTCCGGAACGCGGCCGAGGAGGCCGGGAGCCGTTACGTCGACCTGTTCGAGTTCGCGCCGGACGGCTACGTCACCCTCGATGCGGCTGGATCCATCACGGGGGCGAACCTCACCGCCGCCACGCTTCTCGGCATCTCCCGGGGGCGGCTCCGGGGGAGTCGCTTCGCGTTCCTCGTCGCCACCGAGCACGCTTCGGCCTGGCAGGGCCTCTTCTCCCGTGCCCGGCAGGGGGAGGAGAAGCAGGTCGGAGAACTCCAGATCCGCCGAGGCGACGGAACGGTGTTCGACGCCCAGGTGACCTGCCAGTTCATCCACGGGAGCGACCAGGAGTCCGAGGCGCGAATCGCGCTGACCGACATCTCCGGGCGGAAGCGGCTCGAGCGGGAACTCCGCGACAGCGAGGCGCTCTTCAGGGGACTGTTCGAGAACCACACCGCCGTCAAGCTGATCATCGACCCCGAGACCGGCAGGATCGTCGACGCCAATCTTGCGGCTGCGAGCTTCTACGGGTGGCCCGTGGATCGTCTCCGGCAGATGCGCATCCAGGACCTCAACACGCTCACACCGGAGAAGATCGCGGAGGAGATGGAGCGGGCCAGGAGCCAGAAGCGCACGCACTTCGAGTTCCACCACCGCATGGCCGACGGCTCCGTCCGGGACGTGGAGGTCCGCAGCAAAAAGCTCGATTTCAAGGGGAAGGACCTGCTGCACTCCATCATCCACGACATCACCGAACGGAAGCAGGCCGAGGAGGCCGTCAGGAACGGCAGGGCCCTCCTGCTCGCCCTTGCCAACTCCAGCCCCGACGCCATCTTCGCGAAGGACCTGGAGGGGAGATGGACGTTCGTGAACACGGCGGCGCTCGAGGTCGTCAGCAAGCCGGCGGAGGAGGTCCTGGGAAGGACGGATGCGGAGATCCTCGGGAACGCGGAGCGGGCGCTGTCGCTGACCCGCAACGACCTCGAGGTCCTGGAGTCGGGGGAACCCCGGACCTTCGAGGAGACGCTCTCCGTCCCGGCCGGGGTCCGGACGTACCTCTCGTCGAAGGCTCCCCTGCGGGACGCCGAGGGCCGGGTGATCGGCATCGTGGGTGTCGCCAAGAACATCACCGAGATCCGCATGATGGAGAATCAGCTCGCGGTGGCGTCACGCCTTGCCGCGATGGGGACCCTGGTGGCGGGCGTCGCTCACGAGATCAACAACCCCCTCTCCGGCGTCCTCGCGGGAGGGGGGATCGCACTGGAACTCACCCAGGATGCGCGTCGCCTCGCCACGGGGGGCACCACCGTGGATCGGGAGGAACTGGCCCGGCTCCTCGAGGGGGCGGTCGAGTCCTTCGAGGATGCCCGGCAGGGAGGGCAGCGCATCGCCCAGATCGTGAAGGACCTCTCGCTCTTCGCGCATCCCGACCCGATGCGGGTCAGGGTGCGGATCATCGAGATCGTCGACCAGGCCATGCGCTGGCTTCCGAAGTCCGTGGCGGGTTCGGCCACGCTCCGGCTGGAGGACCTCGGGGCGCCCGACGTCATGGGCTCCTTCGGCCAGATCGGACAGGTGCTCGTGAACCTCGTCACCAACGCCTCCAAGGCCATGGCACGGGGCAGGAAGGCTGAAGTCGTCATCCGGCTCGGGCCGGGTGGCCCGGGCATGGCCCGCATCGAGGTGATCGACAACGGGGTGGGCATGGCCCCCGATGTGGCCGAGCGGATCTTCGACCCCTTCTTCACGACGCGGGCCATCGGGGAGGGGACGGGGCTCGGACTCTCCATCATCCACGCCATCGTGACGGCGCATGGCGGCACCATCAGCGTGCAGAGCGAGGTCGGGAAGGGATCGACGTTCCGGGTTGAGTTGCCGGCGGCGCCTGCGGAG
>JBAXVO010000047.1:0-16997 GCA_037129355.1 Deltaproteobacteria bacterium
GCCTGGGTTGCACAGGAGGCGTTCGTCGCCGCCGTCGCGCGGGCCACCGCGATCACCGGCCCCGAGCGGCTCGCCGCCGTCCTCGCCCGGCTCCCACGGATCCCGTTCCTCCGGGCCCAGCTCCGCCGGCTCCACGGGGCCGAGCCAGTTCAGGCGGCGCTTCTATGATCGGGCGCCATCACGCCCTTGCGCGGGCCCCGTTCATCCTGCCGATGGACATCAACCAGCCGGGCCGCGAATCCATCATCCAGCTTGAGCGGCAACACATGGGGCTCGGCCTCTCCATCAGCCACGCCATCGTGACCGCCCACGGCGGGACGCTGACGGTCGAGAGCGAGGTCGGGAAGGGTTCGACGTTCCGCATGGAGCTGCCCGCGGCGCCGGTCGAAGCGTAGGCGCCGGGAAGGCGAAAGGACGGCGGGACAGGGGAATCGAACCCCCCAGCAGCCTTTCTCAAGACCACTCACCGGTTTTGAAGACCGGGCCCGGCACCAGCCTGGGACGTCCCGCCGCCGTCCGGTGTATCCGCGCGCTCCGGCGCGGTCAAGGAACGCCCTACCTGGGCGCCTTCGACGGGCGATCGCCGGCCGCCGGGGCCGCGTGGTCCTCGCCCCACGGGGCGAGCCGGAGCGCCGAAAGCTCATGGGGCATGACCTGGCGCAGCACCCGGAAGTACTGCATCGGCGAGTAGTAGACGAAGTTCGAGGCGCGGCTGGTGTACACGCAGGCGTAGTCCTCGATCTGCTCGCCGATGCGGGAATTCTCGCTCCCCTCCTTGAAGGTGAGCCCCCAGTAGCGGTTGTAGCCGTTCTCCACCGCGACCTGGAGCTCGGCGATGCGCGCGTTGGCGTTGCGCAGGGCGCCCCGCAGGCTCTCGAGCTCCCGCTTCATCCGCTTCCGGTCCTCGGTGAGCGCTCCCTCCGCCGGGTCGCCCTCCGGCAGGCGATCGAGCCGGCGCTCCAGGACGTTCAGCGCGGCCCGGTGGGCGGCCGCCTCGTCCTCGATCCGGAGGCGCAGCTCCTCGTTCCCGGCCACCTCCTCGAGCGCGAGCCGGTGCCCGTCGAGCCAGTCGATCTCCCGCTCGAGCTCCTCGATCACGAGGCAGGTCCGCCACTGGGAGCTCTTCTTGGAACGGAGGATGTCGGCGTAGATGTGGTCGCCGACGTAGAGGACGCGATCCCCTCCCGCTCCCAGGAGCCGTTCCAGGTCCCCGCGGTTCCCACCGGCGTAGGTGTGCCCCCGCTCGAGGGCGCGAACCTCCCCGGGCACGGGCGCGCCGGCGGGGTCGAGCTCGGTGAACGCCGTCCCCGACGAGAAGAAGGCGGGCTTTCCGGAGGCGGTCATCACCGCGTCGAAGTAGTTCCGCCAGCTCGGGTACTCGGGGATCACCCCGTCGAGCACGTGGCGCATCACCGCCTCGGTGTAGTCGAGGTGGGAGTTGGTGAGGAGGAAGAGCTTCTTGCCGGCCGAGCGGAGCTTGTGCAGCGCGGGACCGAGCTCCGGATCGCGCACGATGAAGCGCGGGAGGTCGGCCTTGATGCGCGCCTTCAGGGTCCCGTCGGCGTGGATCTGGTCCATCGACTCGCGGATGTCGGTGAAGAGCCGGTCGTAGTCGAGCCGGTGCTCCGGCGTCTCCTCGAGCTCGATCACCTGGGCGAAGAGGGCCGCCTCGGGCAGCGAGAAGAGGGTGTCGATCCAGGCGAAGCGCGGCGAGGAGAGGGCGACCCGCTCGTCGCGGTAGAGCCGGTACCGCTCGTCCTTCGGGACCGCCAAGAGGCCGTGGTAGGCCCGCCCCACGTGGTTGTGCCGGTCCATCTTGAAGATGTTCCCGGTGAGCTTGTCGATGACGAGGCCGCGGATGACGAACTCGGAGAGGTAGCGCAGCCCGAGGAGCCGCTCCGGCCATCCCCGGCGCTCGACCATCCGCCGGACCGTGAGGTCGAAGGACAGGTTCTCGAGCTCGAACAGCTGGTAGATGGCCAGCGTGTAGTCCATGTCGAACCCGACGACCTCGATCTTGTCCATCCGGAGGTTCCGGTTGACGAAGAGCTGGCGCGAGGCGGGAACGTCACGACCCCTGGCGCGGGGGCCGCCGAGGATGGCCCGGACCACGGGGTCGAGCGCCGCGGCGCCGGCGCCGGGCAGCGGCTCGTTCCCGGCGAGATCGTCGCGTCCGGCCATGCCTGCGGAGATAGCACGGGTGCGGGGCCGGGCGAAGGATCCTGGCGCTCTAACCTTGCGCCGAGGCCGGGCTGTGGCAGGCTCGACGGATGACCGTTTCCACCCGCCCCGCGCGCCCCGCGCCCCGCCGCCGGAAGACGGGGCCGAGCGTCGGCGAGCTGGTCGAGCGGCTGACCGCCCTCGAGGAGCGGCTGACCCGGGTGGAGGAGGGCAAGGTCCCTCCCGGCGACGGCCGGGGAGCGGCCAAGGTCGCTCCGAAGGGCACCCACCGATGCATCGGTTGCGGCCTTCCGCTGCGCCGGCAGGCGGGGCGGTGTCGGTGGTGCGGACGGCCGCTCTGAGCGCCCCGATCGACCTCGCCCCCGTGGTCACCCACGCTCTCGGCAACGGGCTGCGGATCCGCGTGCTCCCGGACCGGCTCGTCCCCGCGGTGAGTTGCTACACCTTCTTCGGCGTGGGGTCGCGGAACGAGCGCCCCGGCATCACCGGCATCAGCCACCTCTTCGAGCACATGATGTTCAACGGCTCGGAGCGCTACGGGCCGAAGGAGTTCGACCGGGTCCTGGAGGCGCACGGAGGGGCCTCGAACGCCTACACCTCCAACGACGTCACGGCCTACCACGAGGACTTCCCCACCGAGGCCCTCCAGGTCGTGCTGGATCTGGAATCCGACCGGATGCGCGCGCTCCGGATCACCGCCGAGGGGCTCGAGCAGGAGCGTGGCGTGGTGATGGAGGAGCGGCGCCTCCGCACCGAGAACTCCCACTTCGGCCTGCTCGAGGAGGAGCTCGAGTCCCTGGTCTTCCGGGCCCACCCGTACCGGTGGCCCGTGATCGGCTGGATGGACGACATCGCCCGCATCGGGCGCGAGGACTGCCTCGCCTTCTTCCGGACCTACTACGCCCCCGGGAACGCCTCCATCTACGTGTGCGGGGACGTCGACCCCGACGACCTGATCCGGAGGATCGAGGCGGCCTACGGGTCCATCCCGGCCGGCCCGCCCGTTCCGCCACCCGTCGGTGGCGAGCCTGTCCAGCGGGGGGAGCGGCGGGCGGTCGTCCGTCACCCCGCCAACGCGCCGGCCATGCTGGCCGGCTTCCGGGGTCCGGCCGCGCGGGAGCCGGACACGGCCGTCCTCGACGTGCTGCAGGCCTGCCTCTCGATGGGAGAGGGCTCGCGGCTGCGCCGCCGGCTCGTCCAGGAGACCGAGGTGGCCGTCTCGGTGGGCGTGGGGTGGACGTGGCGCGCCGATCCGGGCGTCTTCATGTTCTCGATGGAGCTCGCCCCCGGCGCGTCGCCGCGCAAGGCGGAGGGGGCGCTCTGGGCGGAGATCGACCGGGTGGCCTCCCGGGGCGTGTCGGAGCGGGAGATGGCCCGCGCGCGGGCGCTGCTCCGGAGCGGGGTCCTCCACGAGATGTCGACCCGCAATGGCGTCGCCCATGCGCTGGGGCAGGCGGAGGCGCTGCTCGGGGACTGGCGGGAGGCTGGCCGGGCGCTCGTCCGCTACCGCGCGGTGACCCGGGAGGACGTCCGGCGGGCCGCCCGGGAGTGGCTCGACCCCACCCACCGGAACGTGGTCTGGCTGGAGCCGGAGGGGCCAAGGTGAGCGGCGTCGTCCTGCCCGACCTGCGCGAGACGCTGCTCGACAACGGGCTGCGCATCGCGGTGGCGCGCCGTCCCGGCGTTCCCCTCGCCGCGGCCCGGCTCGCGGTCCGGGCGGGCTCGTCGCTCGATCCCGAGGGGGAGGAGGGGCTTGCCCACCTGGTTGCCATCTCCGCCCGCCGGGGAGCCGGACGACGGACCGGCCGCTCCATCGACGACCTGGTGGAATCCCTGGGGGCGAATCTCGCCGGCGGGGCCGAGGAGGACGCCTCGGTTCACGGGCTCTCGGCGCCGGTCGAGGTCCTCCCGCGCCTGCTCGAGGTGCTCGCCGCGGTGGTGGCGCGCCCGACCTTCCCGGTCGCCGAGTTCGAGCGACTCCGGCGCAGCGAGCGGGCCGAGCTGGCCCACGATGCCGACGAGGGCTCCACGGTGGCGGACCGGGCGCTCCTCCAGGCGGTCTACGGCGCGCACCCGTACGGACACCCTGTGGAGGGGCGCGGGAACGACCTGGCCCGCATCCGGAGGCGCGACGCGGTTGCCTTCCACGCCCGCTGGTTCGGTCCCGGCTCGGCGCTCCTCGCGGTGGCGGGCTCCGTCGACCCGGAGCGAACCGTCGACGAGGCCCGGCGCCTCCTCTCCGGGTGGAAGGTTCTCCCCGCGGCATCGGCCGAGCTTGGCCCGGCGTCCCGCTCCCCACGCCGGGTCGTGGTGGTGGACAAGCCGGACGCCACCCAGGTCCAGATCCGGATCGGCGGGGTGGCCATCCCGCGCCGGAGCCCGGACTACTTCCCGGCGATCGTGGGCAACGGCGTCCTCGGCGGCGGTTTCACCTCCCGGCTCGTCGAGTCGATCCGGGTCAACCGGGGGCTCACCTACGGCGTCCGCTCCCGGTTCGGGGTCGGGCGCGTCACCGGGCTCTTCGCCATCTCCAGCTTCACCAAGAACGAGAGCGCCGGCGAACTGGTGGACGTGGCGCTGGACGAGATGGCCCGCTTCGCCGCGGCGGGCCCCACCGACGAGGAGGTGGCCCGGTCCGCGAGCTACCTGGCGGGGCTCTTCCCGCTCTCCCTCGAGACGCACGACCAGTGGGCCGATCGGATCACCGACGCCTGGATCTACGGCTACGACGTGGCCGACGTCCGGGACTACCAGGATCGCATCCGGGCGGTCACTCCGGCCCTGGCGCGCGAGGTGATGGCCCGCCACCTCCCCGTGGACGACGGCGTCGTGCTCGCCGTCGGGCCGGCCGGTCCGCTCGAGCGGCAGTTCTCGCGGTTCGGCCCGGTCGAGGTCTGGCCCGTGCGGAGGGTGATGTGAGCCTCGCCGTCCTCCACGCCGACGACCACCTGGCGGTCGTCGACAAGCCGCCCGGGCGCATCGTCGTCCCGGGACGGGGCACGCCCGAGGTCACCGTTCGCCAGGAGGCCGAGGCCATCCTCGGGCCGCTCTGGGTGGTCCACCGGCTCGACCGGGGAACGAGCGGGGCGCTCCTCCTCGCCCGGAGCGCAGGGGTCCACCGCTCCCTCTGTGCGCTCTTCGAGAAGCACGCGGTGTCGAAGCGCTACCTGGCGCTCGTCCGTGGCGCCGTGGCCACCGACCTCCGGATCGACGTCCCGGTGGCGGCCGGGCGGAAGGGCAGGATGAGGGCGGGAGTGGGGCTGCCCGGTGCCCGCCCGTCGACCACCTTCGTCCGGCCGCTGGTCTCCTTCGGCGGGGTGGCCACCCTGGTGGAGGCCTTCCCGGCGTCGGGCCGGACCCACCAGGTCCGGGTCCACCTGGCGCATGCGGGCCATCCGCTCCTCGTCGATCCCGACTACGGGGAGGACCCGCCCTGGACGGTTCCCGGAGGCGGAGCGCGGCTCTCCCGCACGCCGCTCCACGCCGCCTCCCTCGAGTTCCTCCATCCCGTCTCGGGCCTTCCGATGCGGGTCGAGGCGCCGATCCCGGAGGACATGAACGCCGTCCTCGCGGCGCTGCGTTCCGGTCAGCCGTCGAACAGCGGCTGACCGCGCTCGAAGGTCCGGATCGCGAAGGCGCAGACGACGAGGGCGGCGACGAGCGACGCCCCGGTGGCGAGGAACGCCTGCGACGGCACGAGGGGCATCCCCCGCACGAGCTCGTTCACGATCATCTGCTGCCCCAGGAAGGGGATCGCGTAGAGCGACGCCGGCGGCCGGGCCGACTGGAAGGCCAGCGCCATCCCGGGGAGCGACGGAACCAGCATCAGCAGGGAGAGGGAGGTCTGGGCGGCGCGGAAGGTTCGCGCCCGGGCCGCGAAGACGACCATGAGCGCGGCGGCCGCCACCGCGGTGGGGAGGCAGAGGAGGAAGGTCGTGAAGAGGAGTCCCGGATCGAGCTGGACCGAGAAGCCGATGCGGGTGGCCGGAACCGCGAGCGGCACGAGCCCGAAGCCCACCAGGGTCTCGGCCAGCGTGACGGCCCCGAAGACGGCCGAGGCCGCGATCTTCGCGAGGACCAGCGACGACCGCGGCACGGGGGCGGCGAAGAGGGGCTCGAGCGACTGTCGCTCCCGCTCCCCGGCCGTCACGTCGATGGCGATGGGCATGCCGCCCGTGAACATCGCCATGACCAGGAAGAACGGGATGGTGGCGAGGAGCATGGCGGCCCGGCTCGCCGGGGTGGAGACGTCCTCCCGCTCGACGGCGAGCGGCTCGATGACGGCGGGGTGGATTCCGCGGACCACGAGCCGCTGGGCGGCGACCTGGTGCGACCAGGCCCCGAGCAGCCGCTCGGCGGTGGTGGCCGCCGGCCGTGCCTGGTGGCGCGACTCGTCGACGATGAGCCGCACCGGGGCGGGCTGGCCGGCCCGGAGCTTCTCCCCGAAGTCGGGCGGGATCACGATGACGACCGGCACGTCGCCGCGCCGGACCGCCTCGACCGGGTCGGCCGGGGCATCGACCACGCGGGCGCCCTGCTCGAGGTGGGCGACCAGGTTGGGGGCGTTCTGGCGCCCGGCCACCGGGATCTCCACGCCCTTCTCGTCGGCCTGACGGGTCGAGTCGGAGACGAGGAAGAGCATGACGACGACGAGGATGGGGCCGAGCGCCGGGAAGAAGAGGGCGGTGATGAGCGCCTTGCGGTCGCGCAATCCCTCCCGGAGTTCCTTGGCGAGGACCACCCAGAACGATCGGAGCCAGCTCACGCGAGACCCTCCTCGGAGCCGATGGCCGCCACGAAGGCGTCCTCCAGGCTCTCCTTCCCGGTCTGCCGGCGAAGGTCATCGGGCGTTCCCTCGGCCACGACCGCTCCGCGCGCGATCACGACCACCCGGTCGCAGAGGGCCGAGACCTCCTGCATCACGTGGGACGAGAAGAGGATGCAGCGCCCCTGCTCGCGGAGCTGCAGCAGCAGCGTGCGGACCTGCCGTGTGGCGGCGACGTCGAGACCGTTGGTGGGCTCGTCGAGCACCACGTTCCGGGGGTCGTGGACGAGCGCCCGGGCGAGCGCCACCTTCACCCGCTGCCCCTGGGAGAACCCCTCGGTGCGCCGATCGGCGATGTCCTCCATGCCGAGCGCGGCGATGAGTTCGTCGGCCCGGCGCCGGAGCGGGTCCCCCGAGAGGCCGTGGATCTGCCCGAAGTAGAGGATGTGCTCCCGCGCCGTGAGGCGGGTGTAGAGCCCCTGGGCGTGGGGGAAGACGCCGAGCCGCCGCTGGGCGGCGAGCCGGTCGGAGGCGAGGTCGATGCCATCGACGGAGGCGTGGCCGGAATCGGGGCGCAGCACGCCGTACACGATCCGCAGCGCCGTGGTCTTGCCGGCGCCGTTCGGCCCGAGGAGCCCGGTGATCTGGCCGTCCGGGACCTCGAAGGAGATCCCGCCGAGCGCCTGGATCTCGGCGAAGGACTTGGAGACCCCGTCGAGCTGGATCACGGCGCCCCTCCCTGCATGTCGAGGAAGATCGGGGAGGGGTGGAGCCGCTCGACGCAGGAGACGTCGAGCTCGTCCGCCGATCCCTTCTTCACGAAGGCCGCCACCACCCGGGGCAGGCAGCCGCGGTACATCACCCCGTGGGCCTGGCCGGGCACGGTGAGGTGCCGGCCCGCCGGGAGGGTCGCCATCGCGTCGTCGCCACGGCGCGGGGGGGTCACCGGGTCGGCCTCGCCCGAGAGCAGGAGCGCCGGGACCTCCATCCGGGGTGCCTTGTGGAAGTCGGGATCGGGCGTGCCCCTGGGCCAGTCGGCGCAGAGCCCCCGGAACGCCTCCCGGGCGCCGTTGCCGAGGAAGGTGGGGGAGCCTCCCGGTGGAGGGTCGGTGAGGAACGGGACGTCCTCGGTGCAGATCACCGAGAGTTGGAGCGCCCGCGACATGCCGGCCTGGATGTCCGCCACGGCGAGGATCCCCTGGGCGGCGAGCGGGGCGAGGTCGCCCCCCTTCGCCTCTCGCAGCAGCGCCGGCAGGAGCGCCGCGGTCTCGGGCTGGTAGAGGAACGCGAAGACCACCTGCCGGACGGAATCACCGTCGACGGTGAGATCGATCGGCTCCCCGGAGATCGGGTGGCGGAGGCGGACCTTCTCCGGACGGGCGTCGAGCCGCGCCAGGAGGGCCTGGAACTCGCCCGGGAGGTCCGGATAGCGGGCGGCGCAGGCGGGCTCGGCGGCGCAGCGCTGGAAGAGCAGGTCGAGCGCCCGCTGCGAGCTCCGGTCGAAGTCGTTCCCGATGATCATCGAGAAGGGGGCGACCCCGTCGAGGACGAGGGTCCGGGTCCGGGCCGGGAAGGCCCTTGCGAAGGCGAGGGCGGCACGGGTCCCGTAGGAGGCGCCGATGAGGTTGATGCGGTCGTACCCCAGCGCCTCGCGGACGGCGTCGAGGTCCTGGACGAAGTCGATCGTCCGGTACCTCGTCAGGTCGGCGTTCGCGGAGAGGGCCCTGGCGCACTCACCGGCAACCCGGCGGGCCTCGGCCGGCAGGAGGTCCTCGTCCTTGCCGGTCCTCCCGAACTTTGGGCAGGTGAGCCCGCCCGACCCGCCGGTTCCGCGCTGGTCGACGAGCACGATGTCCCGGTCGCGGTTGAGCCGGTCGAACGCCGGGGCGATGCGGGGATAGACCTCCGTGATCGACTGGCCCGGGCCGCCGGCGAGGACGAAGACGGGGTCGGGCTTCGCCGACGGGGCGTCGCTCGGCAGGACGGCGATTCGAAGCGAGATCTTCCGCCCGTCGGGGCGGTCCCGGTCCTCCGGGACCTGGAGGGTTCCGCAGCGGGCCGGGACCCGGGTCGACGCGATGGGGTGGGCGAGCTGGCAACGGACGAGCTGGATCCGGGACGACGGAGGGGCGCCCAGGGCCGGCAGCGCGGCGCCTGCGAGCAGGAGGGCGATGGTCAGGCGTCGGATCATGGCGTGCTCGGGGGGGCGGCCGGGGATGCCGAGGGTCCGGATGGCCCGGACGGCCCGGTGGCGCCGTCCGGCGCGCCGCCGCCTGCGGGTGGCTCGCCCAGCTCGACGGCGAGGACCGGGACGAGGGGGGAGTCGGGGGCCCGGGACCGGAGGAGGGAGAGCACCTCGAGCGCCTCGGCGGACCGGTCGCTCCGCCGGAGGAACCGGGCCTTCTCGACCAGCTTGGCGGCGTCGACGTCGCCGGGCTGGGTCGTGACCCGGTCGGTCAGGATCCAGGTGGGAGGGCCGTTGCCGGCGTCGACCTCGGTGAAGAGGTCCTTGGTCTTGCGGACGAAGAGGAGCGTTCCGGGGTCGAGCTTCCGCCTGGCGTTGGCCGCGAGCAGGTCGGGGCGGTCGAAGGCCCAGGCGAGGACGAGGATCGTCCCCTCCTGGACCTCGGCGGCGGGGAGGAGGGCGGCACCCTTCAACCACCCCTCCACGCCGTCGGAGGCGCGAACGCGGGCCCAGTCGCCGCGGGCCTCCACGAGCGTGACCCGCTCGCCGCGGTGGAGGACGGCGATCCCGTTCGGGACCGGGACGCGGGCCCCCTCGGGCTTCACCTGCGCCTGCTCGACCGGCTCCCGGCGGAGGGTGGAGAGGGCGGTGACGAAGCGGAGGGCCGGGTCGATCGGCGGCTCCGAGACGCCGCCGTCCCGCGTCAGGTCGAGCTTCGGGGGGCGGCCGTCCCGGTTGCAGGCCGGCAGGAGGGACGTGGCGATGACCGCGGCCAGGACCGCGAACCGGGACGCCTTCGGATTCGGGCGGCGGGGCAGCATCGTCAGCGCTTGCCGTGCACGAGCGTCTTCACGCCGGTCCGGAAGGTCACCTCGACCTTCCCGGGCGCCTTGAGCCCGGACACCAGCCCTCGACCGAAGGTGGCGTGGTCGAGCACGTCGCCGGCGGCGAAGAGGTCGGAGGGGATGTACCGGCGGGGCGCGCCGGCCTGCGTGGCCATGAGTTCGTCGAAGGAGACAGCCGGGCTCCGGGGCTTCCGGGCGGCGGGGCTCTTCGCCGCCGTCGACGGCCCGCGGAACCGGTGCACGTTCCGGCAGGTGTTGCACTCGACCTTCACCGGTACGGCGCCGACCATCGCGATGACCGTGTGGGCGAGCAGGAGCTGGCACCGCGAGCAGAACGCATCCACCTCACCGCCGACCTTAGCCATGGACCGCGGAGTATAGCCGCAACGGGAGGAGGCGCGCAGGGCGCCGTTCGATGCTAGTCTCCCCCGACGCGAGATGGGCCGAGGGCGGCCGTGGGAGGGCGCGTGGGTCGCATCCGGGCGGCATTCGAGGACTTCGGCGGGCAGGTCCTCTTCGCCGGGGAGACCCTCGCATGGGCCGTCCGCCCCCCGTTCCGGTTCGAGCTGCTCCTCCAGCAGGCCGCCGCCATCGGCGTCGGGTCCACCTTCATCGTCGCGGTCACCGGGCTCTTCGCCGGGATGGTGCTGGCGCTGCAGGGAAACTACGCCATGCGCCAGTTCGGCGCCGAGGGGTACGTGGGTGGCTTCGTGGCCATCAGCCTGGTTCGCGAGCTCGGGCCGGTCTTCACCGCCCTGATGGTGACGGGGCGCTCGGGAAGCGCCATCACCACCGAGCTCGGCACCATGCGGGTCACCGAGCAGATCGACGCCATGGAGTCGATGGCGGTGAACCCCATCCACTACCTGGTCGTTCCCCGGGTGATCGCCGCCACGCTCATGATGCCCATCCTGGCGGTCGTGTTCACGGCCACCGGCTACTTCGGTGGGTACCTGATCGGGGTGTACGTCTCGCTCATCCCGCCGGGTCCCTACCTCGACCACACCAAGGCGATGCTCGACATCCCCGACATGACCCACGGCCTGTCGAAGGCCCTCATGTTCGGGGCGGTCGTCTCCCTGATCGCCACCTACCGGGGCTACAGCGCCTCGGGCGGCGCCAGGGGCGTGGGCGAGGCCACCACGCAGGCGGTGGTCTGGAGCTCCGTGGCCATCCTGATGGTCGACTACCTGCTCACCTTCATCTCCATCGGCTGACCCGTGTCGATGATCCGGATAGACGGCCTCTGGAAGGCCTTCGGCGACAAGGAGGTCCTGAAGGGGATCACCCTGGAGATCGAGGTGGGGACGACCTTCGTCGTCCTGGGGGCGTCCGGGTCGGGCAAGACCGTCCTCCTGAAGCACGTCATCGGGCTCCTCAAGCCCGACCGGGGCACGGTGACCGTCGACGGGATGGAGATCTCCGCCCTCACCGGCCGGGAGCTGACCGAGGCCCGCAGCGTCTTCGGGATGGTCTTCCAGGGGGCGGCGCTCTTCGACTCCATGACCGTCTTCGACAACGTGGCCTTCCCGGTCCGGGAGCGGGAGCGGCGAATCCCCCACGACGAGCTGCTCGCCCGGGTCATCGAGAGCCTGCGGGTCGTCGACCTGGGGGAGGACGTGCTCGACGAATGGCCATCGCAGCTCTCGGGAGGCATGCGCAAGCGGGTCTCCCTGGCCCGGGCTCTGGTGGCCAACCCCAAGATCGTCCTCTACGACGAGCCCACCACCGGGCTCGATCCCATCACCACCAACTCGGTCGACTCGATGATCGACCAGGCCAAGGAGCGGCGCGGGGTGACGAGCATGGTCATCTCCCACGACATCGCGAGCGCATTCCGGGTGGCCGATCGGCTGGCGGTGCTCTACGATGGCCAGATCGCCGCCCAGGGGACGCCGGAGGAGGTCCGGCGAAGCGACGACCCCTACGTCCAGCGTTTCCTCTCCCTCTGGTTCGAGAAGCAGTGACCCGCGCCCCCTGACCATGCCCGCCTCCTCGAACAAGCCGACGGTGAACCGCGCCCTGGCCGTGGGGCTCCTCGTCGCCCTGGCCGGCGGCGTCTTCCTGGTGGCGTTCACCTTCTTCCGGAAGGGGGGGCTCGCCGCCCGGGACAGCTACGCGGTCACCGCCGTCTTCGACGACGTGACCGGGCTCTCCTGGAAGAGCCGGGTGCAGGTGGCCGGCATCCAGGTCGGCGAGGTCACCGAGATCGAGCTCTCGGGCGAGAAGGCGCGCGTCACGCTCCGCATCAAGAACGACATCCCGCTCCGGGCCAACTCCTGCCTCACCAAGCGCTTCCCGTCGGCGCTCCTTCCCGACGCGCTGCTCGAGGCCAGCGTGGGCTCCGGCCCGGCGCCGCTCCTGCGCGACCTGCCCGCCGAGCAGCGGGAGATCACCTGCGTCCGCGAGGCGGCCAACGTCGCCAAGCTGATGGAGTCGCTCTCCCGGATCGCGACCGACATCCAGGTCGTCTCGGCCGACCTGGCCAGGACCGTCGGCGGGACCCAGGGCAGCGTGCGGGAGATCATCGAGAACCTCACCCACGTCACCCGGTCGGTCGACCGGATGCTCGAGGAGAACTCGGGGCGGGTGGCGGGCATCCTCAAGAACGCCGAGGCCTTCACCAGCGACCTGCGGGAGGTCGCCGCCCGGGACGCCGAGCGCTACCACTCCATCGCCAAGAACGTCGACGAGGCCAGCCAGCGCCTGAACCGCATCCTCGGCTCGGTCGAGGAGATCGTGGGGCCGGGGGAGCCCGAGCTCCAGGCGTCGGCGCAGGGGGCCCGCCAGGCCCTCCAGAAGCTCAACAAGACGCTCGACGACGTCCAGTCGGTCACCTCCAGGGTGGCGGCGGGGCAGGGCGTGGTCGGCAAGCTGCTCGTCGACGAGCAGCTCGGCGAGAAGGTCGGGATGGCCGCCGAGAGCGTGACCGACTACGTGAACCGGATCTCCGCCTGGCAGCTCTTCGTGAACATCCGGTCCGAGTACCTGATCAACTTCGGCGGGACGCGGGCCTACTTCGGCGTCACGCTGATGCCCAAGCCGGACAAGTACTACATCCTCGAGCTGATGACGGACCCCCGCGGCTACAACACCGTGGTCACCGAGACGGCGACCACGACCAACCAGGCGACCGGGACCGCGGTGACCACCACCACCGTCCGTTCCATCAACGAGCAGCGGCTGGCCCTCACCGCCATGTACGGCAAGCGCTGGGGCGACATGGTGGCGCGCGTCGGGCTCATCGAGAGCTCGGGCGGCGTGGGCGTCGACTGGCTGCTCTTCGACGATCGGCTGAAGCTCTCCGCCAACGTCTACGGCTGGACGCGACCCACCATCGACACCTTCCCGCGCACGAAGCTCTGGTTCGACTGGCGCTTCATCCCGAACGTCTACGTCACCGGCGGGATGGAGAACCTCTTCAGCACCTCGAACGGCGGGATGGGGCGCGAGTACTTCCTGGGCGCCGGCGTCTTCTTCACCGATCAGGACCTGCGCGCGCTCCTCGTGGGCGGCGGCGGGGCAGCCGCCGGGGCAGCAGCCGGCTCGATGAAGTGAAGGGCGGCCAGGACTCCGGCTACCGCCCGACGGCGTGCTGGAGCTCGGCCCAGCGCGTGGCGAGGTCGAACAGCGCCTTCACCTCCTGCGCCTGAGCGTTGGTGTAGGAGGTCTGCGAGACGGTGACGTCGATGATGGTCCCGATCCCGGCCTTGTAGCGCCCCTCGGCGAGCTCGAGGTTCTCCCTGGCCTGGTCGATCAGGGTCCTCGACACCTCGCGGCGGGCCCGGGCCTCCTTCACGCCGGAGACGGCCTGCTCGACCTCGGTGCGGACCTGGAGGAGGAGGATGTCCCGGGACGCCTTGCTGGACTCGAGGACGCCCTTCTGCAGATCCACCTGGGCCAGGCTGGCTCCGCCGTTCAGGAAGGGCCAGGTGATGGTGGCGAGGAGGTTCCAGGAGTTCGCGTCCGGCGCGGGCAGGCCGCCCGCCACGGGGTAGCGCGAGTTGTTCCACAGGTAGCTCGCGCTCACGCCCAGGATCGGGAACCAGGCCGACTTCGCCGCCGACAGGTTCTCGTCGGCTGCCGAGATCTGGAACTCGGACGCCTTCAGGTCCGGGCGGGCCGCCACCGCCTCGTCCAGGAGACGGGACGTCTGGAGGTCGATGTCGGAGGGGACGGTGGGCAGGACGAGGGTGCGCCTCGAGACGTCCTTCCCGACCGCCTGGGAGAGGGCGATGCGGGCCAGCGTGACCCCGTCCTGGGTGGTGATCTGCGAGATGAGCGACTGCTGGAGGTTCACGTTGGCGGTGGTGACGTCGAAGCGGGGCTTCTGCCCCACGTCGAAGAGCCCCTGGGCGAGGTCGAGCTGCCGCTGGTTCGAGGCCACGGTCTGGTTGGCGACGACGACCAGCGCCTCGCTGGCGAGGACGGTGTAGTAGGCGGTGCGGACCGCGAGTTCCACCGAGCTCCAGGTGGCGTCGACCCCGGCCCGGGCGGCGCGCTCCTGATCCCGGGCCGCGAGGTAGGCCCCCAGCGTCCGACCGAAGTCCCAGAGCGTCTGGTTGAGCGTGATGGATGCGCTGTAGGTGTCGTAGAGGGTGGAGGTCGGGACCGCGCCGAGGTTCGTCCCCGTCCAGCCCGCCTTGCCGCTGGCCGATCCGGTCGGGAGGAAGCCGGAGCGGGCGATGCCCACGCCCCCCAGGGCCTGCAGCACGCCGGCCTGCGCCTGCGTCACGTTCGGGTTCTGCCGGGCGAGCACGAGCGCCTCGTCGAGGGTGAGCGGCGGCGCCGCCGGGTCCGTGATCTGGGCCGCCGAGAGGGCGAGGGCGAGGAGCAGCGCGTTCATTCGAACCTCAAGGCGGTGATGGGATCGAGCCGGGAGGCCTTGTGGGCCGGGTAGAGCCCGAAGACCACCCCGACGAGCCCGCTGAACCCGACCGCGATGGCGATGACGTCGGGCCGGTAGAGGACCTCCCAGCCGAAGCTGGTGGCGAGGCGCCAGGCTCCGAACACCCCGAGCGCGACGCCGATCAGGCCGCCGGTGACGGAGAGGGCGAGCGCCTCGACCAGGAACTGCAGGCGGATGTCGGCGGGCTTGGCGCCCACCGCCATGCGCAGGCCGATCTCCCGGGTCCGCTCGGTGACCGAGACCAGCATGATGTTCATGATGCCGATGCCGCCCACGAGGAGCGACACGGCGGCGATGGCGGCCAGCAGCGTGGTGAGCGTGCGGGTTCCTTCCTGCTGCGCGCTCGCGATCTCCGACAGGTTGCGGATGGAGAAATCGTCGTCGGCGCCCAGCGGGAGCCGGTGCCGGTCCCGGAGCAGCGCGCGGATCTGGCTCTCGGCGCGGGAGGTGGAGTCGGCGCTGGTGGCACTCACCGCCACGCTGCCCTCGATGAAGTTCTTGAGGCCACCCTTGATCTTCTGCTGGTAGGTGGTGACCGGGACCACCACGATGTCGTCGTAGTCCTGCCCCCACTGCGACTGCCCCTTCTTGTCGAGCACGCCCACCACGGTGAAGGGGATGCTCTTGATGCGGATGCTCTGGCCGACGGGGTTGGAGTTCTGCCCGAAGAGCTTGTCGGCCACGGTCTGGCCGATGACGGCCACCTTGTTGCCGGAGTCGACGTCCCCCTGGGTGAGAAGGGAACCCTGGGCCACCGGCCAGGTGCGGATCTGGAAGTACTCCGGGGAGGTGCCGAAGATCTGGGTTCCCCAGTTCTGCTCCTCGGACATGACCTGGGCGTTGGTGCGCAGCTGCGCCGCGGCGGCCCGGACGGTGGGGATCTCGGACTGGATGGCCTGGAGGTCGTCCCAGGTCAGGGTGGGCATGGAGCCGAAGCCGCCCATGGCGCCTCCGGCCGTGCTCGTGCCCGGGAGGACGATGAGCATGTTCGAGCCCATGGCCGCGAAGGTGGCCTCGACGCGGGCCTTGGCCCCGTCGCCGATGGCGACCATGGCGATGACCGCCGACACCCCGATGACCACGCCGAGCGTGGTCAGGAAGGAGCGCATCTTGTTGCGGGTGAGGGCGCGAAGCGCGACGCGGAGCGTCTGGAGAGGATTCACGGAGGGTCCTCCTCGTCGCCCTGGGTCCAGGGCGGGACCACGGCGACCTTGGGATCCTGGCGCTCGTCGGAGAGGACGCGCCCGTCCCGCATGTGGATGACCCGGGAGGCGTACTGGGCGATGTCCGGCTCGTGGGTCACGAGCACGACGGTGATGCCGCCACGGCCCAGTTCCTGGAAGAGCTTCATGACCTCGACGCTGGTGCGGGAGTCGAGGTTCCCGGTGGGCTCGTCGGCGAGGATGACGCGCGGCTCGGTGACGAGCGCCCGCGCGATGGCCACCCGCTGCTGCTGACCGCCCGACATCTGGTTGGGGTGGTGGTCGGCCCGGCTGCCCAGGTCGACACGCTCGAGGGAGGCGGTGGCCCGGCGCCGCCGCTCCGCGCTCCCGACCCCGGCGTAGAGGAGGGGGAGCTCGACGTTCTCGAGCGCGGAGGTTCGCGAGAGGAGGTTGAAGCTCTGGAAGACGAAACCGATGGTGCGGTTGCGCACCTCGGCGAGCCGCTCGGTGCTGAGGGCCGAGACCGGCTCCCCCTCGAGCAGGTAGACGCCGCCGGTGGGGCGGTCGAGCAGGCCGACGATGTTCATGAGCGTCGACTTGCCCGAGCCCGAGGCGCCCATGATGGCGGTGAACTCGCCCTGCTCGATCGCGAGGGACACGCCGCGCAGGGCGTGAACCTCCACGTCTCCCATGTGGTAGACCTTGGCGACGTTCTGGAACTGGATGAGCGATGGCCCGGACATGGAGCCCTCGCCTAGAGTCCGCGGCGGAGGTTCTGGAGGTTGGGTGATCCGGCCCCGAGCGCGTCGGTGATGACCAGGTCGCCCGCCTTGACGTCCCCCTCCACGATCTCGGTGTAGGTCCCGTCGGAGATCCCGGTCTTCACCTTCTGGGGTGCGGGCTTGTCGCCGGTGAGGGTCCAGAGGGTGCGACGATCCGGGGCCTCCCC
>JBAXVO010000470.1:0-2296 GCA_037129355.1 Deltaproteobacteria bacterium
TGGCTCGCCAGCCCCGTGCCCGACGCCGATCCGGGGCTCTGACCCCGAACGGGGACCGCCCCATCCGGGACCGCTGGCCCCCAGGATCGAAGCCGCCCCTGGCGCCTCCGCTCTGAGAGAATCCTCAGAGCCCCATGGTCCCGCTCGACCCCACCGAAGGCAGGCAAGAAGGTCCGGGCCGAGGCGACCCCTCGAGCCGGGGGGCGGCGACGAGGGTCGCGAGGGCCCTGGGATTGGCGACGACCGCCGTGGGCGTCGCCGTCCTCGTCGGGTGGGCGCTCGACCTGCCGACGCTGAAGAGCGTGCTCCCTGGCGTCGTCTCCATGAAGGCGAACACCGCGCTCGGATTCGTCCTGGCAGGCCTGTCCCTCTCGCTTCGCGAGCGCGGCCGCGCCTCCCGGATCACGACCGGTGCGCTCGCCGGGGCCACCGCGCTCCTCGGTTTCCTCACGCTGGTCGAGTACGCGCTGGGCGTGAACCTCGGAATCGACCAGTTCCTCTTCCGGGAAGCGGCCGGAACCGTGGGAACTCTCTCGCCGGGCCGCATGGCTCCGACCACGGCCGTCAGCTTTCTCCTCGTCGGCCTCTCCCGTTGGCTCGCGATCTGGCCCTCGACCGTCGCCGTCGCGCAGGGCCTGGCGCTGGTCGTCGCGCTCCTCGGCTACCTGTCGCTCACCGGCTACGTGCTCGGCGCCACGGCCCTGATCGGCATCGGTCGCTTCACTCAGATGGCGGTGCACACGGCGGCGCTCTTCCTCCTGGCCGGACTCGGGCTCATCGTCCTGCGGCCGACCGAGGGGTTCGCGCGGGTCATCGGAAGCGCGACCGCTGCCGGATGGATGCTGCGCCGCCTGCTCCCCACGCTGTTCATCGTTCCCGTGCTGATCGGCTGGCTCGGAGCCTGGGGAGTGCGCTCCGGGCACTGGAACGGGCCGTTCGCGGTCTCCCTCGTCGTCGTGCTCCTCGCCGTGGTCCTGGCGGGCCTCACCTACACGTTCGCTCACGCGCTGATCAGGATCGAGGGCGACCGGCTTCGCACCGAGGCGGCGCTGCACAGGACCCGATCGATCCTGCAGGCGGCGATGGACCAGAGCCCCGCCGGGATCGCCATCGCCGAGGCCCCGTCGGGAAACCTGAGCTACGTCAACGACGCCGGCCTCCCCGTTCATGGCAACTCGCCGCTCCTCGACCTCGATGGCACTCCGCTGCCGGCCGACGCCGTGCCGCTGGCCCGGGCGATCCAGCATGGCGAGACGAGCAGCCGCGAGTTCATCGTCCGCCGCTCCCCGTCCGACGACCGCCTGGTCCTGGCCAGGGCGGCGCCCGTGCTCGACCAGCAAGGAAAGGTCACCGCCGCCGTCGTCGTCTCCGTTGACATCACGGATCGGAAGCGGTCGGAGGAGGCCCTTCGGCGCAGCGAGGTCCACTTCCGCCAGCTGGTGTCCGCGCTTCCGATCCCGGTGGCCTTCTACAACGGGCGCGGCGACGTGGTGACCCTGAACGAGCGCTTCACCCGGCTCCTGGGGTACACGCTCGAGGACATCCCCACCGTCGACGAGTGGTTCCGGAAGGCCTATCCGGACGAGCACTACCGCGATCAGGTGGCCAAGGCCTGGGCAGGGCGCGTTCGCGACGTCGCGGGTCGGGGCGTGGAGACCCCGGCCGGCGAGGTCCGGGTGACCTGCAAGAGCGGGGAAGTCCGAACCTTGGCGATCTCCGGCGTCACCATCGGGCAGGATCTGCTGGTCACCATGATCGACGTGACCGAGGCCCGCACCCTTCAGGAGCAACTATCTCTCGCCGCCCGCCTGGCGGCGATGGGGACCCTGGTGGCCGGGGTCGCCCACGAGATCAACAACCCGCTCTCCGGAGCCCTCGCCGGGCAGACCGCGGCCCGCGAGATCGTCCGGGAGTTCCGCCAGGCGATCCAGCGTGGCGCGGCACCCGAGCCGGTCTCCTCCGCGGCCGCCCTCGGGGAGGCGCTGGAAGCGCTGGACGACGCCCAGGAGGGCGGGAGGCGGGTCGCACGAATCGTGAAGGACCTCGCCATGTTCGGCCGACCCGATGCGGCGCGGTCACGGATCCGGCTCGCCGACGTGGTGAGCGCGGCCAGGCAGTGGTTCCCGCCCGACGTGGCCCGGCGCGCCGACGTGAAGGTGGAGGACGACGGGGCCGCCGAGGTGGTGGCCGCCGCCGGCCAGATCGAGCAGGTGGTGGTGAACCTCGTCGCCAACGCCGCGGGGGCCACGCCGGACGGCGAGCGCGGCGTGATCACCATCCGGCTGGGGCCGGGGAG
>JBAXVO010000471.1:0-2278 GCA_037129355.1 Deltaproteobacteria bacterium
GCCGCGAGGACGCGGCGCCCCCCAGCGCCGCCGGACCACCCCGGAGGCGCCGGCCCACGGCCGGGCCCGCGCTCACCCGCCGCCTACGCCACGACGACGCGTTCCGTCAGTCCCGCTCCCACAATTTCACGCCCCCCAGCAGCCCCGCGACGTTGTCGACGAGCTTCACGTTCCGCGGCAGCGGGACGTCGACGATTCGCGCATTTCCGCCACCCAGGTAGAGGACGCGGAAGTTGAAGGTCTCCTGCAACTGCTGGATGGCGTGGCCGAGCGCCCGGTTCCACCGCTTGCGCCCCCGCTTCTTCAGGGCCGGATCCCCGAGGAGATCCTCGTAACTCTTCCCCTTGCGGAACGGGTGGTGACCCAGTTCCACGTTGGGCACGTAGTGGCCGTTCACGAAGAGGGAGAAGCCGAAGCCGGTTCCCAGCGTGACGCACAGCTCCACCCCGCGCCCCTGGACCACGCCGTGCCCCTGGACCCCGGCGTCGTTCAGCACGCGGGTGGGGCGCCCGGTGGTCCGGAGCATCCACGTGGCGAGGTCGAAGCCGGGCCAGCCCGGGTGGAGGTTGTGCGCCGTCCTCACCACCCCGTCGACGACCACGCCGGGGAAGCCCACCGACACCCGGTCGAACGCCGCCCGGTCCGGCATGATCTTCTGCAGGGCCGCGCCGACGGCGCGCGGGGTGGCCGGACGCGGTGTCTCGATCCGGCAGCGCTCGGAGAGGGGCTTGCCGTGCGCGGAGACCACCATCGACTTGATCCCCGTGCCTCCGATGTCGATGCAGAGGGTCCGCGGCGACTTCCCGCCCGGCTTGGTCGGCTCCTTCATCCCTTCTCCTTGGCGCTCATGAAGGGGCACATCATCCCACGACTAGACGGTGATGCCGTAGCTCTCCGGAAGGAAGGCCGCCTTGATCCAGGCCTCGGTCGCGTAGGCGAAGCCGCGATCGCCCCACTTCTCCCCCCAGCTGTTGCGGACGATGAAGCGACCGTCGCGCCGGTAGCCGACGATGCAGACCGCGTGCCCTCCCTCGATCGTCGAGGGGCTGAACCGGCCGAGCATCCCCTTGTGCCGGCCGGCCCGGTGCCAGCTCTCGTCCACGCCGATCGCGGCCACGACCGGCCCGTGCGAGGCGAGCCAGGTGCGCCAGGCCCGCGGCTTCCGGCCCAGGTTGTAGTAGGCGGAGAGCTTTCGCTGGGCAGCGGCCGAGTAGAAGTGGTCCTCGTCCCCGGTGAACATGAGGTGGTCGAGCTGGAAGGGAAGGAGCGACTCGAGCACCGCCCCGTACTTCCGGCCCACGTTCAGCCCCGCCTTGAGGGACGTCCCGGCGTTCTCGATGAAGGTCTCCGGCCGGGCGGTCGACGAGTCGGTCTCCTTGGACGCCATCCAGGTGAACCGGGCCGAGAGGTGCTGGTTCTTCTCGAGCTTCCCGGACTTCACGAGGTGGTAGCGCAGCGCGCCCTCGGTGGCGGCGAACCCGACGCACGCGCCGGTCGCCCCCTGGTCTCCCACCGTCCACCAGTCCTCGCGAAGGTCCACCTCGGCCGGCTGCGGCGTCGCCTTCTGGATCGCGCCCGACGCCACCGCGATCTCGAGCCCCCAGTCGTCCTCGGTCTGGGCCGACGGGACGACGTTGAGGATTCGCCGCGTCTGCGCGTCGACCTTCTTCCTGCTCCGGGCCATGCGTTCCCCCCTCCGTGGCTACCGCGACTTCTCCCGCTCCCGCTGCTCGAAGATCTGCTCGCGATGGCGGGAGGCGATCTCGATCGCCCTCTCGCGCTGCGCCTCGGGCAGCGCCTCCACCGCCTTCAGGAAGGCTTCCGTGTCGAGCGCGTCGAGCTGCTGCTGGAGCAGCTCGACGGGATCGGGTCCGGTCTTCCGGGCCGGGGCCGGTCGGGACTTTCCACCGGACATGCCGCCCCCAGGGCCCCCGCTGGCCGGACCGGGAGGAGGCCGGGTGGGTGCTGGGGCGGACGGCGCGTCCTCCGGGTGGGCCTGCGCCGCGCGCGCCGCCTCCTGGTCCCGGGCGAGCCGCGCATCCGCCTGCTCGAGGGCCTTCACCTGCTCGGGGGTGAGCTTCAGCGCTCCGCCCTGCGCGAGCACGGCCGCGAGGGAGGAGCGCTGCAGGAGCGGGGTCGCTCCCCGCGCCGGCTCGGCCGGGCGGGAGGGAAGCGGGGCGAGGAGCAGCGCGAGGAGGAGGCAGGTCCGGACCGGCGAGCGCATCGCCGGAAGTCCTAGCACGGAGCCGCCGTCGCCGCCTCGGGATGCGATCTAGCG
>JBAXVO010000472.1:0-2273 GCA_037129355.1 Deltaproteobacteria bacterium
AGGAGCGGCGCGTCCCAGGCACCCGGCGGCACACGGTCCGCCGGAACGAAGGCGAATCGACCTCAGGCGACCGGTCTCCCCGCCGCGGCGATCACGCGGACATCCGACTCGGGCGACAGCCGGAGCCCGTCGCCGCGCGGCTCGACCGAGGTGATGGCGACGACGTCGCCGCGGAGCAGGTGCTCGAACGCGCCGTTCCGCGGCGTGACGTCCTTCTCCTGGAGCGCGAGCCCCTTCCGCCCGTCGGGCCCGCAGCCCATGTAACGCAGCCGCCCCTTCGACGGCAGCGGCTCGGAGACGATGCGGAAGAGCAGGCCGGGGGGCGGGTCGCGCCACGCCTCCTCCTTCGGCGCGAGCACGAGGTAGCTCATCTTCACCGCCTCCTTGCGGAGGCCGGCGCGCCGGCCGATCTCCTCCACCAGCGGCGGCGGCTCGACCGGCCGCTCGGCGTGGCACCAGTCGGTGGGGCGCACCAGCGCCGGGCAGGCGCCCCGGAACAGGCAGGGGGCACGGACCGACACGCCGCGGGCCACGAGCAGGTCACGCACCTCGAGGAGCTCCCGCGAGGTCTCGCGCAGCGCCGGCTCGATCACCACCACCGACCCTCCCGGCGAGAGCAGCCCCAGGGCCTCCTCGAGCAGCGCCGCGCGCCTCGTCGCCGCCCCCTCCCCCTGGAAGAGCTCGTTCACCACGTGACCCAGGGTGACGAGGTCGAACCGGCGCCCCCCGGCGAATCCGGCGAGCCCGCCGCGCTTCTGCGGGTCCCACTCCCGGGTGGAGATGGGCTCCCCCAGCTCGCCGGCCAGGCGGCGCGCCGCCGCCAGCGCCCGGGACGACCGGTCGGCCGCGACCACCTCGGCCGCGCCGGCGTCGAGCGCGGCGAAGGCCACCGGCCCCGGTCCGCTCCCCAGGTCGAGCGCCGAGCGCGGCCGGCCGGGAAGCTCGGAGAGGACGCCGCGCGCCTGGAGGTAGGAGACCGGCCAGTAGAAGAGCAGGTAGGCGCCCAGCAACCGGTCGTCGTCGAGGTAGCGGGCCCCGGCCAGCTTCCGGTCGCGGGTGAGCCCGAGCGAGAGGCGCTGCACCGCGGCCGCCACCTCGCGGAGCTCCTCGGGCAGGAGCCGGTCGGTCGGGGGGCGCGGGCCCCGGCGGACCTCGCGCCTCAGGCCGCGCCAGGCCGCCAGGAGTCCGGGCACGAGGCGCTGCAGGTCCTGGGACGCCGATCCCATGTTCACTCCGCGTGAGGCATCTCGAGGACCAGCCCGTCCCGGGCCACCTCGACCGGCCCGGGGAACTCCTCGGCGGCCTGCTCGAGCAGCGGCCCGGGCTCGGTGTCGTAGCGGGTGGAGAGGTGGGTGAGCACGAGGCGGGCCACGCCGGCCTCCCGCGCCATCCGTCCGGCCTCGCGGGCGGTGGAGTGGGTGGTCTCGACCGCCCGGTCGGCCTCCGCGTCTCCGAAGGTGCACTCGTGCACGAGCAGGTCGGCGCCGCGGGTCGCCTCCGGGGTGGCCGGGCACGGGCGGGTGTCGCCGGTCACCGCCACCTTCCGGCCGCGCCGGGTGGGGTCCACGATCGACCCGGGGAGGACCACCCGCCCCCCCTCGAGCGTCACCGGCCGTCCCCGCTGCAGCTCGCCCCAGAGCTCCCCCTCCGGAACGCCCGCCTCGCGGGCCCGGTCGGGATGGAAGCGCCCGGGCCGGGTGTCCTCCTGCAGCACCCAGCCCACCGAGGTGATGCGGTGGTGGGTGGCCCAGGGGAGGAGCGTGGCGCCGTCGCGACGGACCACGTCGCCCGGCCGCACCTCGTGGATCCGGATCTCGAAGGCCATGGGGTCGGTGCCCCCGAGGAGGAGCTCCTCCAGGAAGGGGCGCGCCAGGGCCGGACCGTAGACGTCGAGGAGCCGGCCGCGTCCCAGCATGGAGAGCGTCCGCACGAACCCGATGGCCCCGATGTAGTGGTCGGCGTGGAAGTGGGTGAAGCAGATGGCGGTGACGTCGAAGCCGGTGCCGTACCGGATCATCTGGCGCTGCGTGCCCTCGCCGCAGTCGAACAGGTAGTGCTCCCGTCCGTGGCGCACCGAGAGCCCGGAGAGGTTCCGGGCCGCCGTGGGCATGGCACCGGAGGTGCCGAGGAAGGTGAGGCGGAGCACGGATCGAGGGTAGCAGGCGGCTAGGGGATCGGGCAGCCGAGCGCGGCGGCGGCGGCGGCCGCGTCGCGCGGAAGGGGGAGGAAGCGCGTCGTCGCCCGGGCCCGGCGGTAGGTGGCGCAGGCCTCGT
>JBAXVO010000473.1:0-2266 GCA_037129355.1 Deltaproteobacteria bacterium
CGGATCCGGGATGGCGGATAGGAACGCGGTGACGCTCGTCTTCGTCCGCTTCGTCTTGAGCTCGGCCATGGGGGCCTCCTCCTCCTTGAATCCGGCTGCCATCGGGCTACACTGCGCCGCGTGCTCCGGTCGGGAACGCCCCGGATGCCTGGAGGATAACCAGCCTTGAACCGCTCCCTCGTCGCCGTCGCCGCCGCCCTCGCCATCTCCGGGTGCAAGAAGAACGAGCCCGTCACCGCGGCTCCCATCGCGCCTCCCCAGGGTGGGATCCCGACCGCGATGCCTCCTCCCGGCGGGATGCCGCCCGGGGCGATGCCTCCCGGGATGCCGCCCGGTGGAGGAATGCCGCCCGGCGGGATGGTGGGCGCGCCCAACGTTCCGGGTGGCGGGGGCGCCTTCGACCAGCAGATCGCCATGGCCCGGCAGATCGCGGAGCAAAATCCAAAGAGCGTCCAGGCCTGGGTCTCCCTCGGCAACCTCTACTTCGACGCCTTCAAGGCCGTCGGCGATAGCCAGCGTGCCCTGGCCTCCATCGACGCCTACGGGAAGGCGCTGGCCATGGATCCCAGCAACCCCGACGTGCTGACCGACCAGGGCGTCATGTACCGGGACCTCCGGCAGTACGACAAGGCGCTCGCGAATTTCCTGAAGGCGAACCAGATCGCCCCCGCCCACATGCAGAGCCTCATGAACGCCGGCGTCGTCTACGCCGACATGGGGAACGACAAGAAGGCCGAGGAGATGTGGCTCAAGGTGATCGCCACCGACCGGAGCGGGAAGTTCGCGCCGGAGGCCGGCGTCGCCATCGGCAACCTCCGCCAGCGGGCGGGAGCCCCCGGGATGCCCTCCGCTCCCCCGCCCCGGTAGCGCACCCTTCCCTTTCCGCCGCACGGAGGCACCCATGGCCCGCAAGATGAACTTCAACGCCGGTCCCGCAGCGCTGCCGCTCCCCGCACTGGAGCGCGCCCGCGAGGAACTGCTCGACCTGGCCGGCAGCGGGATGTCGGTCATGGAGCACAGCCACCGCGGCAAGGAGTACGAGGCGGTCCACGACGAGGCCCTGTCCCTCATCCGGGAACTCCTCGCCGTGCCGGCCACCCACGAGATCCTGTTCCTGCAGGGCGGCGCCTCGACCCTGTTCGCCCAGATCCCCATGAACCTCATGGAGAAGGGCAAGGCTGCACAGTACGTCGTCACCGGCGCCTGGGGCGAGAAGGCGGTCGGCGAGGGCAAGGTGGTCGCGGCGATGCTGGGCGCGTCGGTCTCCACCCAGACCACCGGGACCGGCGACGGCAAGGAGAAGAGCTACGTCCGCGCCCCCGCCCCGTCCGAGGTGAAGGTGGACCCGGCGTCCTCGTTCCTCCACCTCACCTCCAACGAGACCATCCACGGCGTGGAGTTCAACGTGGAGCCGTCGAGGGCCTTCCCCGACACCGGCGCGGTGCCGCTCGTCGGCGACATGTCGAGCGACTTCCTCTGGCGCCCCTTCGACGTGTCGCGGTTCGGCATCGTCTACGCCGGGGCGCAGAAGAACATCGGCCCGTCCGGCATCGTGGTGGCCATCGTCGCCAAGGAGCTCATCGAGAAGGGGCGCAAGGACATCCCCAAGATCTTCCAGTTCCGCACCCACGCCGAGAACAAGTCGCTCTACAACACGCCGCCGACCTTCGGCGTCTACATGGTCCGCAACGTCCTCGCCTGGCTGAAGGGGCTGGGCGGGCTGCCCGCCATGGAGGCCGCGAACCGCAGGAAGGCGACCCGGCTCTACGGCGCCATCGACGCGAACCCCGCCTTCTATCGCTCGCCGGTGGAGCGGGAGAGCCGCTCGGTGATGAACGTGGTCTTCCGGCTGCCCACCGAGGCGCTCGAGGAGCAGTTCATCGCCGAGGCCAAGAAGCTCGGGATGGTCGGGCTGAAGGGGCACCGTTCCGTCGGCGGCATCCGCGTGTCGACGTACAACGCGGTCCCGTTCGAATGGGTCGACGCGCTCGCCGGGTTCATGGCGGAGTTCTCGCGGGGCAAGTAGCGCGCGCTGCGCGGATCGCCTTCGTTCCAGTTGCGACCGCAGGTTGCGCGGATCGCCTTCGTTCCAGCGGGCCGTTTGCCGCCGGCGCCGGGTCGCCCCTCCTCGGCGGCGCTTGTCCTCGCAGCAGGAGGGATTCGTGCTGGGGCGACGTTGGAGTGGGCTGCTGCGGAGGCGCCGCACGGAGTGGCGCCCTCGCCGGCTGGGACGGCCCGGGCCGAAGGCGACGCGAACAGCGCTCTT
>JBAXVO010000474.1:0-2255 GCA_037129355.1 Deltaproteobacteria bacterium
TACGACGCCCCCATCCTCCCCGACCCGGAGCCCCCCCCGGAGACCGACTACCTGGTCGTGGAGTCGACCTACGGGGACCGGTCCCACCCTCCCGCCACGGCCGCCGAGGCGCTCGGGCGCGAGGTCCGCGCGGCGGTGGCGCGCGGGGGGGCCATCGTCATCCCCTCCTTCGCCATCGGCCGGACCCAGGAGGTCCTCTTCCTGCTGCGGCAACTGGAGCAGGAGGGGCGCATCCCGGTCCTGCCGGTCTTCGTCGACTCCCCCATGGCCACCGACGCGACGCCGGTCTACCGCGCCCACCGGGAGGACCACGACCTCGAGATGGACGCCCTGCTGGAGCGGGGCGTCGAGCCCCTCACCCCCGGCCAGCTCACCTTCACCCGGACCATCGACCAGTCGAAGGCCATCAACCGGGTTCACGGAACGTGCATCATCATCTCGGCCTCGGGGATGGCGTCGGGTGGCCGGGTGCTCCACCACCTGGAGCGGCGCCTCCCCGAGCCCTCCACCACCGTCCTCCTGGTCGGGTTCCAGGCGGTCGGCACCCGTGGGTGGAGCCTGCAGAGCGGCGCAACGACCGTCCGCATCCACGGCGCCGACGTCCCGGTCCGGGCCCGCATCGTCTCCCTTCCCGGCTTCTCGGCCCACGGCGACCGGGACGAGGTCTCCCGCTGGCTCGACGGGATGACCCGCCCCCCACGCCGGACCTTCTGCGTCCACGGCGAGCCGGCGGCCCTCGCGGCGCAGTCCGAGCGGATCGCCGCGCGGGGCTGGCAGGTCCACGTGCCGGTCCACCTCGAGTCGGTGGAGATCGATTGACCCTTCCTCCCCGCTCCGGCCGCATCCTGCGGCTCGACGGGGCCATGGGCACCGCCCTCTTCGCCCGCGGCCTGCCCACCGACGTCCCGCCCGAGACCTGGCTCGCCGAGCGACCGTGGGAGGTGGCGGCGGTCCACGCCGGGCACGCCGCCGCCGGAGCCGAGGTTCTCCTCACCTGCACCTTCAACCTGGCCCGGCTCGACCTGGCGGGCGTCCGCCAGGATCCGGTCGAGGTGGCTCGCCGCGCCGTTCCGCTCGCCCGCGCGGCGCGACCTCGCCTCGTGGCCGGGAGCATCGGAGCGACCGGCCTCGCCCTCCCCGGCACGCGCCCGCCGGCGCCCGGCGAGCTCACCGAGCGTTACGACGGCGCGGTTCGCGCCCTCGCCGCGGCCGGTGTCGACCTCCTCTGGCTCGAGACCCAGCTCGACCTCGAGGAGGCCCGGGCGGCCCTCGCGGCGGCGCGGAGGACCGGGCTCCCGGTCGTGGCGACCGCCTGGTTGCGCCCCTCGCCGGGCGGGATGGACGCGCTAGACGGCCGTCCCGGCCCGGAGTTCCTCTCGGCCCTCTGGCGGGACGGCGCGGTGGCGGTGGGGGTGAACTGCGTGGCGCCGGACCGGCATCTCGTGCAGCTCGTGGCCGCCACCGCGGCCTCGGTCCCCGTGCCCCTCGTGGTGAAGCCGAACGCGGGCTTGCCCGGGGAACCGGTCGCGCCGGAGACCTTCGCGCGCGGGGTGGCCGATGCCGTCCATGCCGGGGCGTCGATGGCCGGGGGATGCTGCGGGGCCGGGCCGGCCCACCTGCGCGCCCTCGGGGCGCTCGTCGCGCCCCGGTCGGCTCAGGCCCGCGGGTAGGACCCGAGCAGGAGCATCATGTGCACCTGTCGCCGGACCCCGGCGAGTGCGTCGGCGCACTCCGGTTCGGCGCGGTGCCCCTCGAAGTCGAGGAAGAAGACGTAGTGCCCCACCGCCGTCTTGGTCGGACGGCTCTCGATGCGGGAGAGGTTGATCCGGCGCGTGGCGAACTCGGCGATGACCTCGTAGAGGCCACCCGGCCGGTCCCGGTCGAGCGTGAAGGCGATGCTGGTCCGGTCGCGTCCGGTCGCCTTCCCGTCCACCCGGGCGAGCAGGACGAAGCGGGTGAAATTCTCCGCCGCATCCTGGATGGAGGGGGCGAGGATGGTGAGGCCGTAACGTTCGGCGGCGCCCCGCCCACCGATGGCGGCGAGCCCCGGTTCCTCTGCAGCTCGACGCGCCGCGTCGGCGGTGGACAGGGTCGGCTCGGTGGGGATTCCGGGCAGCCGCTGGCGGAGGAAGGCGGAGCACTGGCCGAGCGCCTGCGGATGGGAGAGGACCCTCCGGATCGCGGCGAGGTCCGTGCCCGGCCGAACGAGCAGGTGCTGCTCCACGGGGAGCACGAGCTCCTGGCGGATGCGCAGC
>JBAXVO010000475.1:0-2248 GCA_037129355.1 Deltaproteobacteria bacterium
GCTGTGGTCGCGGCATCGGTGCGTGCCGCGCTGTCCGTCGCCCGCGAGCGTGGAATCGGAACGGTGGCGGCATCGGGTGGCGTTCTCATGAACCGCATCGTCATGGCGGGCATCGCCGAGTCGATCCGCGGCACCGGGCTCACGTTCATCACCCACGAGAAGCTGCCGGTCAACGACGGCTCCGTCCCGTTGGGCCAGGCCGTCGTCGGCTGGGCCAACCGAGGGCGCGCCGAGTAGGGCCGTCCCGGTCCGGGACGACCGGGCCACCGAGACCCGGGCCCGCCCCGGGTCCCCCGCGCACCGCCGGCCCGACCTGCCGCATCCGGTCCCAGAGGGCGCCCCGATCCACCCGGAAGCCCGACTCGGCCACGATCTCGTCCTCGGCGTAGAGCCCGCAGGTCCACGCCGGGCCCCCTTCCCGAACCGTCCGGACCACGAGCCGCGGGCCGGCCGGGATCTCCGCCCCGAGCCATCCCGCCTGCCCCTCCTCCCCGTTCCGCCGCGCCCCCGTGCCGCCCCGGTCGTCCTGCGACTGGGCGGGCCGGCGCTGGAGCACGAGCCCCACGCCGTCGAGCCGGGGCTCGACCGGGGCCGTCCCCCGGACGAACCGGTCGAAGAAGTCCCGGGCCGCGCCCTCCCCCATCACCTCGGCGGCGGCGCGCTCCACCCCGTCCTCGGGCAGCCCGGTCCCCGCGAACCGGGAGTGAAGGGTCCGGAGGAGGTCGTCGAGCGATCCCCCGGCGCGCCGCAGTTCCAGGTCCAGGCAGAGGGCCACCAGCTCGCCCTTCAGGTAGTAGGAGACCGAGCTGTTCGGGCTGTTCTCGTCGGGGCGGTAGTACTTGATCCAGGCGGTGAGGCTCGCCTCCTCCAGGCTCATCTTCCCGGCCCCGGACTGCCGGGCCAGCGCCGTCCACTGCTCGCCGAGGTGCTTGAGCCAGCCCCGCGCGCCGGACAGCCCCGCGCGCACCAGCGTGAGCCGGTCGTAGTAGCTCGTCACCCCCTCGAACCACCAGAGGAGGCGCGTGTACTGCTCGCGGGAGTAGTCGTACGGGCGGAGCGCGGCGGGGCGCAGCCGCTTCACGTTCCAGAGGTGGAGGAACTCGTGGGCGGCGAGCGCCAGGGTCTCCTCGTAGGCGTCGCGCGGGAAGAAGGCGGTGCGGGCCACGTCGAGGGTGGTGCTCCGCTCGTGCTCCAGCCCGCCCCGTCGCCGGTCGGCCAGGTGCACGATGAAGAGGTAGCGGTCGTAGGGGAGCCCCCCCATGAACCGCCCCAGCGTCTCGACGATGACCTGGAGGTCGGTGACGAAGCGCTCCAGATCGACGTGGCCGTTGCCGGCGACCGCCACCTCGTGCCGCTTCCCCAGCGCCTCGAAGGGGACGAGCGCGTGGGCTCCCACCTCCACCGGCGAGTCGCACAGCTCGTCGAAGTCACGTGCGGTGAACCGGGTCGGACCGCCCTCCAGGGCGGTGGAGACCCGCCAGCCGGCGGGCGGATCGACGAGCAGCTCGACCGGCTCCCCCAGCCTTCCCTCCGCGTACGGGAACAGGTTGGCGCCGTTCCAGTACCCGTGGGATCCGTCGAGGTGGGAGGTGCGGACGGTGGGGTCGTTGGCATAGACCCGGTAGCGGAGCCTCACCTGCGGCGCGCCGTCCGCGTCGATGCGGAAGCGGTGCTTGTCGAGCCGGACCAGGGGCAGCCTCGCGCCGGCGCCGTCGTCGGCCTCCACCCCCTCCAGGTGGCGCGCGAACTCGCGGACCAGGTAGCTCCCCGGCGTCCAGACCGGGAAGGCCAGCACCGGGGCGGGCCCGGGCGAGTCCAGGACCGCCTCGACCTCGAAGAGGTGGGAATGGGGCTGCGGCATCGAGACCCGGTAGCGCATGAGGTCGGGATGCTAACCGGAAAGGGCTCCCCGATCACCGGGCGAAGAGTCCGGGGGGCTGCTAATCTCCGCCCCGCGTGGACCCCTACGGACTGAGACGCGTCGTTTCCCCGCCGGGCGTGCTCCCCCAGCGCGCCGACCGGCTCGACCCCGACCTGCCGCTCGGCGACGACGAGCTCCGCATCGACGTCGACGCCCTCAACGTCGACTCGGCCAGCTTCAAGCAGATCTCCGACGCCGTGGGGCGCGACCCGGTCCGCATCGGCGAGGAGGTGGCCCGCATCGTCCGGGAGCGGGGCAAGATGCACAACCCGGTCACCGGGTCGGGCGGCATGCTCATCGGGCGGGTGCGGGAGGTCGGCCCGCGCC
>JBAXVO010000476.1:0-2244 GCA_037129355.1 Deltaproteobacteria bacterium
CGAGCTCGGGAAAGCCCAGCACGGGTCCGCTGACTCGGGTCATGAAGCGTCTCCCTCGAGGATCCTGGCCACCGTATTCTCCTTCAAGATGGCCGAGGCGCACAGCGCCGCGCCGGCCAGCGCGCCGGTGAGGCCGCTCGTGGCGGCGTCGGCACCGGTGAGGAAGAGCCCGGCAATGGGGGCGCGCACCGGGAGGTCGACCTCGAAGCGCCGGGGGGTGGCCTCGAGCCCGTAGATCTCCCCGTGGGGGTGGGCGGCGAAGTGGCGGGTCGAGAGGGGCGTGGAGAGCTCGGCCACCTCGACGCGCCCCCGGATCGACGGGCACCGGGCCTCGACCACCGCGAGCAGCCGCGCGGCGAGCCGCGCCTTCAGATCCTCGTACTCCGGGCCGCGGTGGTGCCAGCGGGTCTCCTCCCAGCGGGCGAAGGGGGCGTACGGACCCATGGTCACCGCCTCCAGGGTGGCCCGTCCCGGGAAGCGGTCGAGGAAGGTAGGGTCCTTGGCCGACGCGAAGGAGAGGTAGACGAGCGGAAACGGGGCGTCCGGATCCCGGCCGAACCGCTCGAAGCTCCGGTCGAGGGCGGCGTCGGGGTAGACCCACTGGTTCGTGCCGGTGAGCCCGAGTTCCGCGGCCGTGCCGCGCAGGCCGACGTAGAGGGACAGGTGCGCGCAGGAGTGGCCCACCCCGGCGATCGACGGGAAGCGCTCCCGCCACTCGGGCGGCACGAGCCGGCCGACGGTGACGGCCCAGCCGGCGTCGCTCACCACGATCGGCGCGCGGACCACCTGGCCCCCGGCCAGCCGGACGCCGGTGGCGCGGCCGTCCTCCACGAGCACCTGCTCCACGTCGGCGGCGACGGCGACGTGCCCCCCCGCTCCCTCGATGACCGGAAGGATGGTGGCGGCGATGCGGCTCGAACCACCGACGGGATAGGCCGCCCCGTGCAGGTAGTGATCGGCCACGAGCGCGTGGTTCCCGAAGCTGGAGAGCCCCGGGGGGAGCCCGTAGTCCCCGTACTGCCCCGCCAGCACCGCGCGGAGGACGGGATCCTTCACGTGGGAGGCGATCACCTCGCCGGTGGTCCGCCGGGCGTGGCGGAGGAAGCCGCGCCGCATGAGGCCGCCGAGGAGGGAGGCCACGCGGGGCGGGAGGGCCTTGGCCGAGAAGTAGGGGCCCGCGGCCCGGGAACAGCGCTTCACCTGGTCGAGGTAGCTCCGGATTCCCCGGTGCTCGGCGGGGAAGGCCGAGGCGAGCCCCTCCACGAACCGATCCGGACCGGCCGCGAGGTCGAACTCCCGGTCACCCACCACGATCCGGTCGTAGACGTCGGGCAGCGGGGCCCAGTCGAGTTGACCGCCGGTGACGTAGTCGAACATGCGGCGCAGGGCGCCCCGGCGCCCCGTCATCTTGCCGACGTAGTGGACCCCCACGTCCCACTCGAAGCCCTGCCGCTCGAAGGTGTGGGTGAAGCCGCCGGCGGTGGTGTGGCGCTCGAGGACGAGGACCCGCATGCCGCGCCGCCGCGCCAGCATCGCCGCGACCCCCAGGCCGCCGATGCCCGAGCCGACGACGACCGCGTCGAAGGGGCCCTCGACGGGGCGCTGCTTCCAGGACGTTCCGATCCGGCTGGCCAGGTGCGCCTCCCGACCCGCAGCCTATTGAAATCCGGCCCGGACCGGCGCCCTTTCTTCATGGCCCCATCGGGGGGAGGCCCCCGGGGCCCGTCCGGCGGACGGCGCGGGGCCGTCCGATCGGCCTCCGACCCCTGTCCTTGCTACGTGACCCTCGACCCGGACGACATGACGAACACCGGCTGGTTCGCCGACCTCGGCCCGGCCAGCTCCCTCGATCGGGAGGCCTACCTGGCCGCCCTGGTCCGGCTCGCCGCCGCCGACGGGCTCGTGGACGCCGAGGAGCGGGTCATCTCCGAGGTGGCGCTGGGGCTGGGGCTCGGCCCGGCAGCCCAGGGCGCCGCGCGGCGCCGCGCCGAGGATCGGGCGGTCGACACCGCGGTCCTGGTCGGCGGGGTGAGGGACAACGGCCACCGCGTGTGCCTGCTGCGCGACGCCTACCGCGTGGCCGCGGCCGACGGCCACGTGAGCCCGACCGAGCTCGACGAACTTTCCCGCCTCGCCGCCGTGCTGGGGGTCCCGCCGGTGACCGCGTCCGGCGGTCGGCGGAGCGCTGGCACGCCGCACGCCGTCCTGCGCCACGAGGGGAACGGCCACTCGCGCCTCGACGCC
>JBAXVO010000477.1:0-2244 GCA_037129355.1 Deltaproteobacteria bacterium
CTTCAACTTCCCCTCGTTCTCCTTGATGAAGGCCCGGATGTCGTCGGCCAGGTCGAGCAGCTTCGTCCACTGCTCCTGGTAGAGCGTGACCGGAAAGCGGCCGAGGCCGTAGACGGAGACGCCGCCCTTCTCGCTGACCTTCATCGACACGCCCTTGCTCCCGCGTGACTTGAGGGCCGTGTTCTCGGCCCTGAGGCGCTCCAGCTCCGCTTGCATCTCGGCTTCGGTGGGCATCGTGGGGTCTCCGGAGGTTTGTTCCCTGGACGGGCCATACCTACCGTGCCGCCCTGACGCGCCACCCCTTGGCCCCAAATCGGCCGGGAGCCCTCGCCGCGTGACGCTGGAGAAAGCCGGGCAGAAGTAGGAGAGTCCCGGTGGGAGGCTTCGGATGAACGCCAAGGATTCTCCGTCGGGCCCGGAATCGGTTCGTTCCGTGGAGCAGCAGCGTCTCGACGACGCCCGCGAGAAGGGGATCGCCTGGCGGAAGTGGGGCCCCTACCTGAGCGAGCGCCAGTGGGGCACCGTCCGGGAGGACTACAGCGAGGGCGGCGACGCCTGGAACTACTTCACGCACGACCAGGCCCGCTCCCGGGCCTACCGCTGGGGCGAGGACGGCCTCGCGGGCATCTCCGACGACCGGCAGCGGCTCTGCTTCGCGCTTGCGCTGTGGAACGGGAAGGACCCGATCCTGAAGGAGCGGGCCTTCGGCCTGTCGAACAGCGAGGGCAACCACGGCGAGGACGTGAAGGACTACTACTTCTACCTCGACAGCACCCCGACCCATTCGTACATGAAGTACCTGTACAAGTACCCGCAGCGCGCCTTCCCGTACGACGACCTGGTCCGGACGAACGGGAAGCGGACGCGGGAGGAGATGGAGTACGAGCTCCTCGACACCGGCGTCTTCGAGGGAGACCGGTACTTCGACGTCTTCGTGGAGTACGCCAAGGGCGACGTCGACGACATCCTGGTGCGGATCACCGCGGTGAACCGGGGACCCGAGGCAGCCGAGCTCCACCTCCTGCCGACGCTCTGGTTCCGGAACGACTGGTCGTCGTGGATCGCCAGGCCCGCGGCGAAGCCGACGCTCGTGCAGGTCGAGGGAGCGGCCGGCGCCAGCAAGGTAGCGGCGGCCCATCCCCTGCTGGGGAAGTACACGCTTCACTGTGAAGGGGACGCACCGCTTCTCTTCACCGAGAACGAGACCAACAACGAGCGCCTCTTCCCCGGAAGCAAGAGCGAGAGCCCCTACGTCAAGGACGGCATCGACGACTTCGTGGTCCACGGCAGGCAGGAAAAGGTGAACCCGGCGCAGCGGGGCACCAAGGTCGCGTCGCACCACCGCATGTCCATCGCTCCCGGCGCGTCGGCCACGGTGCGGCTGCGCCTCACCGGTTCGGGAGAGGGGGGGCAGGGGGCGAAGACCGACGCCAGTCCGTTCGGGGACTTCGACCGGACCTTCGCGGCTCGTCTCGCGGAGGCGGACGAGTTCTACCGTTCGGTGACCCCGCCCTCGGTCTCACCGGATCAGGCCAACGTGATGCGCCAGGCGCTCGCCGGAATGCTCTGGAGCAAGCAGTTCTACTTCTTCGACGGGGACCAGTGGCTGAAGGAGCACCACGCGAGCCCCCTCCAGCAGGGCAGCAAGCAGTTCCGGAACCGGGACTGGTACCACATGCTGAACGAGGACATCATCTCGATGCCCGACAAGTGGGAGTACCCCTGGTACGCGGCCTGGGACCTGGCCTTCCACACGCTCCCGCTCGCGATGGTCGACCCCGACTTCGCGAAGCAGCAGATGGAGTTGATGCTCCGGGGGACCTACCTGCACCCCAACGGGCAGATGCCCGCCTACGAGTGGAACTTCAGCGACGTGAACCCCCCGGTCCACGCCTTCGCGACCCTCTTCCTCCACCGCACGGGGAAGTCGTTGCGGCGGGAGGCGGACACCCAGTTCCTCAAGGAGGCCTTCAACAAGCTGCTGCTCAACTTCACCTGGTGGGTGAACCGGAAGGACCGCTTCGGGAAGAACGTCTTCGAGGGAGGATTCCTCGGGCTCGACAACATCGGCATCTTCGACCGCAGCGCGCCGCTGCCCACCGGAGGCCACCTGGAGCAGGCGGACGGAACCGCGTGGATGGCGCTGTTCAGCCAGAACATGCTGGAGCTCGCGGCCGAACTGGCCGTCCACGACCCCTCCTACGAGGACATGGTCTTCAAGTTCGCGGAGCACTTCCACTTCAT
>JBAXVO010000478.1:0-2241 GCA_037129355.1 Deltaproteobacteria bacterium
CGGTACTCGGCGGTGAGGCGCGCCCGCTCCGCGGCGGGGTCGGCGGCCGAGGAGATCTCCTTGCGGTAGATGACGTTCACCGCCCCCTCGGGACTGGTCACCGCGATCTCGGCGGTGGGCCAGGCCAGGTTCACGTCGGCGCGCAGGTGCTTCGACGCCATGACGTCGTAGGCGACGCCCCAGGCCCGCCGGGTGATGACCGTCACCTTGGGCACGGTGGCCTCGGCGTAGGCGTAGAGCAGCTTGGCGCCGTGCCGGATGAGGCCGCCCCATTCCTGCGTGGCGCCGGGGAGGAAGCCCGGCACGTCGACGAAGGTGACGACGGGGATCGAGAAGGCGTCGCAGAAGCGCACGAAGCGGGCCGCCTTCACCGAGGCGTCCGAGTCGAGCATCCCGGCGAGCACGGCCGGCTGGTTCGCCACCACGCCCACGGGGCGCCCGGCCATCCGGGCGAAGCCGCAGACCACGTTCTCGGCGAAGCGGCGCGACACCTCGAGGAGGTGGCGGTCGTCGACCACGGCGCGGACCACATCGCGGATGTCGTAGGGGCGGTTCGGGTTCTCCGGGACGATGGTGCGGAGCACGGCGTCCTGGCGGCCAGGGTCGTCGCTGCACGGCTGCGCCGGCGGCTCGTCGGCCGAGTTGGGCGGGAGGAAGGAGAGCAGCTCGCGCACGGCCTGCAGCGTCGCCTCCTCGGTGTCGAAGGCGAAGTGGGCGACCCCGGAGCGCGTGGCGTGGGCGCGGGCGCCGCCCAGCTCCTCCTTGGTGACCTCCTCGCGCGTCACCGCGCGGATCACCTCGGGGCCATTCAGGAACATCGACGACGCGCCCTTCACCATGAAGACGAAGTCGGTGATGGCCGGCCCGTAGACGGCGCCGCCGGCGCACGGGCCGAGGATGACCGAGATCTGCGGGACCACCCCGGAGGCGAGCGTGTTGCGGAGGAAGACGTCGGCGTAGCCGGCCAGCGCCTCGACCCCCTCCTGCACGCGGGCGCCACCCGAGTCGTGGAGCCCCACGATCGGGCAGCCGACCTGGAGCGCGAGGTCCATCACCTTGCAGATCTTCTCGGCGTAGGCGCGGGAGACCGAGCCGCCGAAGACGGTGAAGTCCTGCGCGAAGACGAAGACCTGCCGCCCCTCGACCCGGCCGTGGCCGGTGACCACGCCGTCGCCGGGGATCTTCTGGCGGTCCATGCCGAAGTCGGCGCTGCGGTGGGTCTTGAACTTGTCGACCTCGACGAAGGAGCCCGGGTCGAGGAAGAGGTCGATGCGTTCCCGGGCGGTGAGCTTTCCGGCCTCGTGCTGCCGGGCGATGCGCTCCTCGCCGCCGCCACGCTCGGCGGCCTCGTTCATGGCGTCGAGCAACGCGCGATGCGGATCGGGATCGACGGGCTTCGACATGGGGGAAGGAGGATAGCGAGGCCCGGGCTAGAGCGCGAGCCCCTCCTCGCGCCACCACGAGGCCCAGGTCTTGGCGGCCCGCTGCCGCTCCGCCGGGGGGCCGTCGGGGTCGTACGGCTCCGGTGGCTCGCCGGCGCGGCGCAGCTCGGCGGCGGCCCGCCGGCGCAGGTCGGGCTCCTCGCCCGACAGCGCCTGGAAGAGCCAGCTCGATCGGGGAGCGGCGCGCCACTCCCGCCACCAGGCGATCCAGCGCATCGAGTCGTTCCCGAGCCGCTGCAGGGTGATGGCCGTCAGCGCGGCCGAGACCGCCTCGGTCAGGTCCCCTCCGGCGTCAAGGAGCTGGATGAGCACCGGGACCGAGTCGGCGTCGCCGAGCCGCGCCAGCGCCCGGGCGGCGCGGGCGGCCTTGACCGGCCGGCCCGAGGCGAGCGCCCGCCGGATCTCGGCGATCGTGGGGGCTGCCACGGGGGACCCGTGCGCGGCGGCGATGGCCAGCGCGGCCTCGCCCGCCACGCCCTCGTCGTCGTCCTGGACCCGCGCCGCGATCACCGGCAGCGACCCGGGCGCGCCGAGGCGCGAGAGCAGCGCCACCGCCGCGCGTCGCCGTTCCGGCTCGGGGTCGTCGAGGGCCGCGAGGAGGTGCTTCTCCGCCCCCTTCCCGGCGGCGACGGTGCCCGCGAAGACGGGACCCCACTCCTCGACCGGGACCCCTCCTCCGAGCGTGCAGGCGGACTCGGCGGGTCCGGGGAGGCGCGCCACGAGCGCCGCGGCGGCCTCCGGGCCGCCGGCGACCAGGCGGGAGAGGAGGTCCTTCCGGTCGTCGGAGCCGCGCTGGCTG
>JBAXVO010000479.1:0-2226 GCA_037129355.1 Deltaproteobacteria bacterium
GCAGGCCTCCCAGCCAGAGACCGATGGCGATGGAGCGGAAGCGCGGCGCGGACCAGGCCTGGGCGACGGCGGCCACGACACCCGGGAGCCCGCCGCCCCGGTGGAGCGCCTCGCGAGCGACGAGCCACGACACGGCGACCACGAACGCCGTGCCCGGAAGGGCCAGGAGTCCCCGGGACAGGGCCACGCAGAGCCCCAGCACCACGAGCCACGTCTCGCCCGCCACGGCCCGGAAACCGGCGCCCAGCGCCCTGCCAACGGTCGGTTCCCGCACGGGGCGACCGTACGCCGCCCACTCCTCCCCGGCAAGGCGAATGCCCGAACGGAAGTTGCGTCTGAACGTCCGAGGGGTATACTTGCGTTCAGGAGGCGTCAAAGCCATGGAAGCCCTGACCGATCGCCAGCTCGAGGTCCTTCGCTTCATCGCCCGCCAGATCGAGGACCAGGGGTATCCCCCCACCATCCGGGAGATCGGCGAGGCCCTGGAGATCCGCTCCACGAACGGGGTGAACGACCACCTGAAGGCGCTCGAGCGCAAGGGGTTCCTCACCCGTGACCCGGTGAAGTCCCGGGCCCTCATCCCCACCCCCAAGGCTCGGGATGCGCTCGCCGGCCGCACCTCCGGCGCCCAGGTCATCTCCCTCGCCTCCCGCTCGGCGTCGCGCAGCGCCTCCCGGCTGGTCGACGTCCCCATCGTCGGGCGCGTGGCCGCGGGTCAGCCCATCCTGGCCGAGGAGCGGATCGAGGACACCGTCCAGGTGGACTCCTTCTTCCTCGGCGCGGGACGCAAGGTGTACGGGCTTCGTGTCCAGGGCGACTCGATGATCGGCGACGGCATCCTGCCCGGCGACTACATCTTCGTCCGCAAGCAGCTGAACGCCGACGACGGCGACATCGTGGTGGCCATGATCGACGACGAGGCCACGGTGAAGCGGGTCTACTTCGAGGGCGACCGGGTTCGCTTCCAGCCCTCCAACCCGCGCATGGCGCCCATCTACGTCCAGGAGAGCGACTTCCGGAGCACCATGATCCTCGGCATCGTGGTCGGGATCTACCGCAGGCTCCAGTAGCCGCGGGGCGGTCGCCGCTATCCTCGCGTCTTCGCCTGCCGGATGTAGCGGTCGAGATCCTCCCGATCGATGAGGGAGAGGAGTTCCACCGTGTTCTGCCGCTCGGGGCGCCGGTAGATGAGCCGGACGTCTGTGGCCACGCGGACGCGGTAGTAGCCCGGAAGCCCTTCGAGCGGGATGGCGCGCAGGCTCGGGTGGCGGTGGTCCTGGGCGAGAAGCTGGGCCTGCTTGAAGGCGGCGCGCTGGATGCGTCGGTCCCAGCCGTCGAGCGAGTCGTAGAACTCCCGCGTGTACACCGGGAAGAGCCAGGTCTCGGCGTCGCCCCCGTCCGGCTCCTCGGACGGTGCCGCGACCGGCTCCACCGGCGCCGGCGCGACCTTTCCCGGACGCGCGCGCTCCAGGTCCCTCACGAGTTCCTGCTCCCGCTCCTGCGCCCGGGCGAGCCTCGATTCCACGGCGCCGAGCCGTCCCGACAGGTCCCTGGCCTCGGCCCTCGCCCGCTGCGCCTCGATCCCGGCATCGGACAGGCGGAGTGCGTCGGCCTCGGCACGCACCCGGACGAGCTCCTGCCGGGCGACGGCCGCCTCGTCGCGGGACCGCGCCGCCTCCTCGACCGCCCGGGATTCGCTGGCCCGCGCCTCCTTGAGGGCGGCCTGGAGCTTCTCCCGCTGCTCCTCCCCCTTCCGCCGGGTCTCCTCCGCCCGCGCGGTCCCGGCCTCCTCCGAGGCTCTTAGCCGGGCCTCTGCCTGGGCGAGCGACCCCTCCAGCAGGGCGATGCGCTCCGCCGGGGCCACCTCTCCGTCCCCTTCTCTCGACGGGGGGCGCGGGGCGTCCTCGCCGGGGCCGAAGTAGTGGGTGGCGAGTTCGTCCAGGATCGGCAGGGCGGCCCGGCGCACCTCGGGGCTCTGGTCGGAGAGGACGCGCCAGAGGACGAGTGCGAGCGGGGCGTCCCCGGCGGTGGCGTCGAGCAGGTCGGCAGCCTCCTCCGGCACGAGCGCCGTGCGCAGGAGCGGTGGGCGCTCGAAGGCGCGTGCGAGGAGGTCGAGGACGGCCTGGCCGGAGGTCGGGTTGGCCCGGATCTCGTCGGCGATGACGTCGCACCGCTCCACGTCCCCGAGCGAGCCGCTGCGGAACCCCGGAATGGAGAGCTTCTGCT
>JBAXVO010000048.1:0-16789 GCA_037129355.1 Deltaproteobacteria bacterium
CGCTCCACGTCCCCGAGCGAGCCGCTGCGGAACCCCGGAATGGAGAGCTTCTGCTCCTTCACGACGGCACGGGTCTCGTCCGGCGTCAGGGAGACGTAGAGGAAGACCGAGAGCTGGTCGCGCGAGAGCTCGGCGAGTGGGGCGTCGGCCACCTGCACGTCGAGGACCTCTCAGCCGCGGGGGGCGAACACGGCCTGGACCGATCGGAGGCCACCCCGATCGACCTCGTAGACGTAGCCGCGGGCGCGTCGGACCGGCTCGTCGGTCACGCGGGTGGCCGATCCCGCGCAGAGGATGGGGGTGCTCCCGGCCGCGCCCGGGATGTCGACCCGGAAGGCGCAGTGGCGGTGGCCGTGCAGCACGCCGGCGATCCGCACGTCCGAGATCATCCGGATCACCTTGTCGGCGTCGAAGAGCGGCGTGCGGGCGACCAGCGCGTCGGAGGGGATCCGTTCCCGGGGGAGCAGCAGGTGGTGGTGCAGGGCGAGCAGGACCGCCCTGCCCTCCTTCACGTGCTCCCGGACGAGTTCCCGGCAGGCCTGGAGCTGGGCCGAGCCGAGGAGCCCGGGGGTCTCGAACGGCTTCTCGCCGAACTGGGCGCTGTCGAGGGCGACGATGGCCACCTCGGGTCCGGGGAGGGCCGCGAAGGGGTAGCTCGCCTCGGGACGGCGCATGCCCCGCCCGTCGGGCCCCACCATCCTGAGGAACCGCGCCGTCTTGACCGACTCGGCGGTCCAGACGTCGTGGTTGCCCGGGACCACGGTGAGCTTCCCGGAATCGGCCCACTTCCGGAGGAGCTTGGCCGCCCGCTCGAACTCGCCGGACTCGGCGGTGAGGGTGAGGTCGCCGGTGACCACCAGGTGGTCCACCTGCGCCTCCTCCAGCTTCTCGAGGATGCGCTGCGCCAGCCGGAAGGAGTGCTTGTCGCAGTCCCTGGGGAGGTAACCGTTGCGCGGATAGCGTCCGCGGTCGGAGAGGTGGAGGTCGGATACGTGGCCGATGCGCAAGCCGTTGGATGCTATCGGCCGGAGGGACGAGCGTCAAACGGGGTGTGGGCGCTTGACCGACCCCTTTCCTGTCTTAGATCGACCCTCACGGTCCCGTCGGTTATCCTCAACGCGCCGGAGCAGGCTTTCTCCGAGGAACTCGAGAAGGAGCACGCCATGTCGGAGAAGAAGAAGGAAGCTGCAGGCGCCCAGGTCGCTCCGGCGATGGGACCCCCGGCCCTCATCAACAAGGAGGACATCCCCCAGGTCCTCCCCATCCTGCCGCTCCGCAACTCGGTGTTCTTCCCCGGGGGCGTCCTCCCGCTGGCCGTCGGCCGGCAGAAGACCATCGCGCTCATCAAGGACGCGGTCCGGGACGAGCAGGTCATCGGGGTCGTCACCCAGCGGCGGGCCGAGGAGGAGGACCCGGGAGCGGCCGATCTCTACACGGTCGGAACGGTGGCCCGCATCGTGAAGCTGCTCAAGATGGGGGAGGACAACTACTCCCTCGTGGTCCAGGGGCTCGCCCGGGTCCGCGTCCTCGACCTGGTCCAGGAGACCCCGTACCTCAAGGCCCGCGTCGAGCCGGTGGAGGACAAGACCTCCGTCGACGAGGTGGAGGTCGAGGCCCTCGCCATCAATCTCAAGAAGCTCGCCCGCGAGGTGATCGAGCTCATGCCGGAGCTGCCCACCGCGGCGACCGAGCTCGTCGACTCCATCACCCACCCCGGCCACCTCGCCGACCTCATCGCGGCGAACGTCGACGTCCCCATCGAGGAGAAGCAGCAGGTCCTCGAGACCGTCGATCTCAAGGCCCGGATGAAGCTCGTCCTCGAGCTCCTCAACCGCAAGCGGGAGATCCTCAAGCTCTCCAACAAGATCGACAGCGCCGTGAAGGGCGAGATGTCGAAGACGCAGCGCGAGTACTACCTGCGCCAGCAGCTCAAGGCCATCAAGGAGGAGCTGGGCGAGCTCGGCGAGGAGGAGGAGGAGCTCGACGAGCTGGGCGAGCGGCTCAAGAAGGCCGGGCTGCCCCCCGAGGTCGAGAAGGTCGCCAACAAGGAGCTCAACCGGCTGAAGAGCATCCCCACCGCCAGCTCCGAGCACGCGGTGGCCCGCACCTACCTCGACTGGATCGCCGACCTCCCCTGGGCGAAGAAGACCGACGACAACCTCGACATCGAGAACGCCCGCCAGATCCTCGACGCCGATCACTACGGTCTCGACAAGATCAAGAAGCGCATCCTCGAGTACCTGGCCGTCCGCAAGCTGAAGAACGACATGCGCGGACCCATCCTCTGCTTCGTCGGCCCCCCCGGCGTGGGCAAGACCTCGCTCGGCCAGTCCATCGCCCGGGCCACCGGACGCAAGTTCGTGCGCCTCTCCCTCGGCGGCGTTCGCGACGAGGCGGAGATCCGCGGTCACCGGCGCACCTACGTGGGCGCCCTGCCCGGCCGGATCATCCAGTCCATGAAGAAGGCGGGGGCCAACAACCCCACCATGATGCTCGACGAGATCGACAAGCTCGGCGCCGACTTCCGCGGCGACCCGAGCGCGGCGCTCCTCGAGGTGCTCGATCCGGAGCAGAACTTCAGCTTCTCCGACCACTACCTCGACGTGCCCTTCGACCTCTCGAAGGTCATGTTCATCGCCACCGCCAACCTGCTCGACCCCATCCCGTCGCCGCTCCGCGACCGCATGGAGATCCTCGAGCTCCCCGGCTACACCTTCGAGGAGAAGGTGCGGATCGCCCAGCAGCACCTCGTGCCCAAGCAGCTGAAGGAGCACGGCCTCTCCCCCGACGCCGTGGAGTTCACCGAGAAGGCGCTCATCAAGATCATCATGGCCTACACCCGGGAGGCCGGCGTCCGGAACCTGGAGCGACGCATCGCCGACGTGGCGCGCGCCATCGCGGTCGAGGTGGCGGGCGGAAAGGTCCCACCGGGCGCGAAGCGGGCCATCGACGAGGGGCACCTCGCCGACATGCTCGGGCCCGAGAAGTTCTACAACGAGACCGCGGAGCGGACCGAGGTGGCCGGCGTGGCCACCGGGCTCGCCTGGACCGCGGCCGGCGGCGACCTCCTCTTCATCGAGGCCACCCGCATGCCGGGAAAGGGCTCGCTCACGCTCACCGGCCAGCTCGGCGACGTCATGAAGGAATCGGCCCAGGCGGCCCTCTCCTACCTGCGCTCCAAGGCCGACCACCTCGGCATCCCGAGCAACTTCCTCGAGAAGACCGACATCCACATCCACTTCCCCGCGGGCGCCATCCCCAAGGACGGCCCCAGCGCCGGCGTGACCATCCTCACGGCGCTCGTGTCGCTCCTCTCCGGGATCCGGGTCCGCTCCGACGTCGCCATGACCGGCGAGGCCACCCTGCGCGGCCTGGTGCTCCCGGTGGGCGGGATCAAGGAGAAGGTCCTCGCCGCCCACCGCGCCGGCATCAAGCGGGTGATCATGCCGGCCCGCAACGAGAAGGACCTCGTCGACGTCCCGGAGCAGGCCCGCAAGGAGCTCGAGTTCGTCTTCGCGACCCACATGGACGACGTCCTCAAGGCGGCCCTCGAGGAGAACCCGGTCGGGCGCAAGGTGCCCCCTCCGCCGCCTCCTCCGGAGGGCGGGGGAAAGCCCCCCGAAGTCCGCGCCTGAGCCTCCGAGGCGGGGGCCCGCCCTGTGGCCCCTGCCCCGACATCCGTGTCATAGTATCGGCCGTTCACTCGGACTGCGGCGTCGCGGTTCGAAGGGAGAGGCTTGATTCGCCGGATCGACCGCTACGAACTCCTCGAGCAGGTGGGAACCGGTGGAATGTCGGTCGTCTACCGCGGCCGGGACACCGCGCTCGAGCGCGAGGTGGCGATCAAGGTCCTGCATCCCCACCTCGCCACCAAGGCTGACTCCCGGGCCCGGTTCTCCCGGGAAGCGCGGGCCGTGGCCCGCCTCTCCCACCCCGGGATCGTGGAGATCTACGACTACTCCGGCGACGGGACGGAGGAGAGCTGGCTCGTCACCGAGTTCGTCCACGGGCGCACGCTGCGGGCCTTCGCCGACGCCGGGGGGATCCCGATGCCCGAGTGCGGTGCGCTCGTCGGCCTGGCGCTCGCCGACGCGCTCGTCCACGCCCACGCGGCCGGGGTCATCCACCGGGACCTGAAGCCCGAGAACGTCATGATCGCCGAGGGCGGCGCCCGACCCTCGGTGAAGCTCGCCGACTTCGGGATCGCCCGCATCCTGGCGCAGGACGACCGGATGACCATGACCGGCGCGCTGGTCGGATCGCCCAACCACATGGCGCCCGAGGTGGTCGAGGGGCGCGAGGCCGACGCCCGCTCCGACGTCTTCTCCCTCGGGACCATCCTCTACTGGCTCTGCACCGGGCGCCTTCCCTTCGAGGCGCCCAACCCCAGCGCGACCCTGCACCGGCTCGTGACCGGCGACTTCCCCGATCCACGGGGGGTGAACCCGTCGCTCGGCGAGCCCCTGGCGCGCCTCATCAACGCCTGCCTCGCCCTCGACCCGGATGCGCGGCCGGCCGGGGCCGCCGAGGTCCGCGACCAGCTTGCCGCCCTCCTGCGTGCCGACGGGATCGACCGGCCGGACGAGGCGCTCGCCGCCTTCCTGTCCGATCCGCAGGGGACGCCCGCCGTGCTCCGCCCCCGGATCGTCGAGGCCAGGCTCCGGCGCGGAGAGGCACACCTCGAGCGGGGCGAGGTGGCCCAGGCGCTCGGCGACTTCGACGGGGTCCTCGCCATCGAGCCGCGCCACCCCAGGGTCCTCGCGCTCCTCGACGATGTGGCCCGCTCGGACCGCCGGCGGAAGGTGGTCCGGCGCAGCGCCGTGGCCCTGCTGGCCGTGCTCGCCGTGTTCGGGGTGGTGGTCGGCGTCGACCACATCCGGCGGTCGGCGCCGGCCCAGGCGGCCGCTCCGGAGGCGTCCGCGCCGACCCGGACCGACCCGGCGCCGTCGTCGGCCGGCACCGGGACCGTTCCGGATCCGACCGTCGCGACACCCGCGAGGGAGGTCCCCACCGCGGCTCCACGGGGCACGGCCGAAGCACCCCGGCCGACCGCTCCCCGCAAGCCCGCGCCGCCCCCGGTGACCCTGGCCATCCAGGTCCGCCCGTACGCCCAGCGGGCGCTGCTCGACGGCGTCGAGGTCGCCACCGGCCAGCAGCGGGTGGTGCTCGCCCTCCCCCCCGGCGTCCACCGGCTGCGGCTCGAGCATCCCTGCTGCGAGCCGTACGAGCGGGAGATCGATACCGCCTCGGCGCAGCAGCTCGGCGAGCTCAAGGTCCCGCTCGTCCCCCGCCCCGCCAGCCTTCGCGTCGGGGGAGACCCCTCCACCCGGGTCTTCGTGGAAGGGCGGCTCCTCGGGACGGCGGGGGAGTCCCAGCGGGAATCGTTCCGGGTGCGGGTCCCGACCGATGGTCCGAACCCCTACGAGGGAGAGGTCGACCTCCGCCTCGAGTCGCCGGGACGGCGCGCCGCCAGCGCCACGGTCCGGGTCCGGGCCGGCCAGGAGATCACCGTCCCCGCCGTTCTGACGGAGGAATCCCCCCGATGATCGCGCTCCTCCTCGTGCTCGCCCTGGCCACGCCCGAGGCCGACATCAAGCGGGCCCGCGACCGCTACGAGTTCGGCGCCTACGCCGACGCCGCCTTCGCCGCGCGCGACCTCCTGGGGCGCAACCCCAACCTCCCGGAGCCGATCGCGATCGAGGCCTGGCGCATCCTCGGACTCGCCGAGTTCCAGATCGGCGACAAGGCCGAGGCGCGGCAGGCCTTCATCCACCTGCTCTCCATCGACCCCGATCAGACCCTCGATCCCTTCCTGGTGCCCCCGCCCATCGTGGAGTTCTTCGACAAGGTCCGCGCCGAGGCCGAGCCGGAGCTGGCGCCGCTCCGGGAGCAGAAACGGCAGCTCGAGGAGCAGGAGCGGCTGGCCGCGGAGGCCCGCCGGCGCCTCCTCCTCGAGGAGCAGGTGCGCTCCGGTCCGCCCTCGAAGGTGATCATCGTCGAGGAGCACGTCTACATGCTCAACTTCCTTCCCTTCGGCGTCGGCCAGTTCCAGAACGGCGACACCACGAAGGGGATCATCATCGCCGTCTCGCAGGTGGTCTTCGGCGCCGTGAACATCGGGTCGATCTTCCTCCACAACGCCATCGCCAACGACTCCTCGCGCCGCTGCTACGTGAGCAACCCCACCAACTGCAGCAACCCGCCCATCCCCGATTCCGACCGGGCGCTCCTCCAGAACATCGACATCGTGAAGTACGTCTCGGCCGGCCTGTTCTGGGGCGTCTACGCCTATGGAGTCGCCGACTCCCTCATCCACTACGTCCCCCGGATCGAGACCGAGGTCTCGCCCGGCAAGGCCGCGGTGAAGCTGTCGTGGGACTTCTAGGGGCAACGACCGTGGCCGAACTCGTCCTCCGAAGCGGTGACGCCCCACCCCGGACGGTCCGGCTCACCCGCCGGATCACCACCGTGGGGCGCGACCCGGCCAGCGACCTGCGGATCGACGACCCGGCCCTGCCCCCGACGGCGCTCCACATCCTCGCCGACGGGGACGCCTTCACCGTCGCGGCCCACGGAGGGATCGAGCTCACCGTGAACGGGAGGCGCCGCACCACCTGCCGGCTCGCCCCCGGCGACGTGCTCCTGGCCGCCGGGCACGAGTTCCACTTCTCCCCTCCACCCGCGGCCCCGGCCTCCGCCCCCGCACCGCGGGAGGACCCGCTGGTCCGCTTCTCCCGGCGGTTGCTCGAGGCCGGATCCCTCGAGACCCTCCTCGACGCGCTGCTCGACGCCCTCCTCGAGGTGACCCGGGCCGACAAGGGCTTCGTCATCGAGCTCGCCGACGGCCAGCCCGAGGTGCGGGCCTCGCGGAACGTCGCGCCCGGGAACGTCGAGGAGGCGGTCTCGCGGGTCTCCGACTCGATCGTCCAGAAGGTCCTCCTGACCCGTCGCCCGCTCGTGGTGGCCGACGCGCTGCACGACGCCGAGTGGTCCGGCTCGGCCTCGGTGGTGAACCTCCGCCTCCAGTCGGTGATGTGCGCGCCCCTCCTGGCGCGCGGCGAGGTCTTCGGCGCCATCTACCTCGGCAACGACAGCGTCCGGAACCTCTTCGACGAGCGATCGCTCGAGACCCTGACGGTCTTCGCCTCGCAGGCCTCCCTGCTCCTGCAGAACGCCCTCCTCCTCCGCGACCTGCGGCGGGAGAACGAGGCGCTGCGCGAGGCCATCGAGAGCCGGCGGTACGGGGAGCTGGTGGGCGCCGGGCCGAGCATGCGGGAGGTCTACCGGCGCATCGAGAAGGTGGCGCCCACCGACGTGACCGTCCTCGTCCAGGGAGAGACCGGAACGGGCAAGGAGCTCGTGGCCCGGGAGATCCACCGGCGCTCGGCCCGGGCCACCGGCCCCTTCGTGGCCGTGAACTGCGCGGCCATCCCGGAGGGGCTCCTCGAGAGCGAGCTCTTCGGCCACGTGCGGGGTGCCTTCACCGGGGCGGTGGCCAACCGTCCGGGGCGCTTCCAGGCGGCCTCCGGCGGCACCCTCTTCCTCGACGAGATCGGGGAGATGCCCCCTTCGCTCCAGGTGAAGCTCCTCCGCGCCATCCAGGAACGGGTGGTGCAGCGGGTGGGCGACTCCCGCCCCGAGCCGGTCGACATCCGGGTGGTCGGAGCCACCAACCGGAACCTGGAGGACGAGGTCCGCGCCGGGAGGTTCCGCGAGGACCTGTACTACCGGCTCCACGTCGTCACCATCACGCTTCCGCCCCTGCGCGAGCGGGGCGACGACGTGACCGTGCTCGCCCGCTGGTTCCTGCAGCGCTACGCCGCCGAGTTCGAGTCCCGGGCCCGCGGCTTCGCCCCCGGCGCCATGGCGGCGCTCCGCCACCACCCCTGGCCCGGCAACATCCGGGAACTGGAGAACCGGGTGAAGAAGGCGGCGGTGCTCGCCGATGGACCCCTCGTGGGGGCCGAGGACCTCGATCTCCGCGTCGACGCGATCGACGCCACCCTTCCGCTCGCCGACGCCATCGAGGACTTCCGGAAGCGTTACATCAGCGACATCCTGGACCGGAACGGCGGCAACCGGACCAAGACCGCGAAGGACCTGGACGTGGACCCACGCACCATCTTCCGCCACCTCGAGAAGCTCGAGTCCGAGCGGCGTACCCCTCCCGCTCCGGCGGAGAGGGGCACCGGAGGCGAACCTTGAACCGCGGCACCTTCCGAATCGGCGCGCTCCTCGTCACCGCGCTCGCCTGCGGGGCGCTCCTGGGCGGCTGCCCCATCCCGCAACCGCTGCCCGGGGTGGGATCGATCGACGGCGGCCTTCCGGTCACCCCGCCACGCATCCAGACCTCGAGCGCCGTACCGGGGCTCGCCTTGACCGACTACGCCCCGCTCGCCGCCTGCCCGCCGGGTTCCGTGTTCCAGGTGTCGGCCTCCATCATCGACGAGAACGCGGAGGAAGCGGTCGAGGTCCGCTGGTTCGTCGACTACGACCCGGACAACCAGATCGCCCGGACGCCGCTGCAGATCCAGATCCTTCCGGCCCCCACCGACAGCACCCAGTACCGGCGAATCCCGAACCCCTTCCCCTTCCACCCCTGGGACTTCGACATCCCCACCGCGCACGTCCACGTGGTCGAGATGACCATCTCGAACGGGTTCCTTCCGGTCGGGGCTCCCGTCCCTCCGGGCGACCTCCCCAACCGGACCGCGGCTCCCGGCTACGAGGTGCAGATCTTCCGGTGGACGTTCCAGCCTGCCACCGGCGGGGGCTGCGGACCGTAGGGGCTACTTCGTGGGGCGCGCGGCCTCGCGGGCGTGGGCGATGGACTCCGCCGCGGCCCGGGCCAGTTCGCCCTGCTCGTCGGCGAAGCGATTCACCTGTGCGGTGTAGGCGCGGTGGAGCGCCATCATGGCGTCCCGGGCCGCAGCCATGTCGGCGCGCTCGACCGCCCACTCCCCCTTCGGCACGTCGAGTCGGCAGCGGTCGGAGAGATCCTCGACCCGCTCCTCCCAGCGCGGCGCCCAGTCCCGCCAGGTGGCGAGCGGCATGGGCCCCTCGAAGTGGCTCCCCATCGCCCAGGCACGCTGGTTCTGCTCGACGTAGAGGGCGTCGAGGTCGTCCATGCAGACCCGCAGCGTGGCCCGGGTGGGGATGGCGGAGGTGGCGACGGGAGGCGCGCGGCGGGCCCTCCCGCGCAGCGTCTTCACCACGCTCGTCCCGAAGAAGCCCACGGCGATGGCGATGGTGGAGAAGTAGAGGATCCACGCGGCCATCCGGTACGGGCGGAGCTTCGGGTCGCGGGTCGCCACGGCGCGCCATCTGACACCAGCCGCAGCGGCGAGTAAAGCCCCTCGGGCCCGCCCTGACCGGGGTCAGCGCCTCCCGACCCGACGCTCCAGCTCGGCGAGCGGGAGTTCCGCGACCACCGGCCTGCCGTGCGGGCAGCGGGCCTTGAAATCGATGGCGTCGAGGCCATCCAGCAGGGCCCGGACCTCCTCCCGGGTGAGGTCCTGGTTGGCCCGGACGGCGGCGTGGCAGGCCATGGTGGCGAGCAGGCCGTCGAGGGCCTCCCCCACCGCGCTCCCGCGCTCCGCCTCGGCGACCTGCTCGGCGAGGTCGGCGAGGAGCGGCCCCATGGCGGCCCCTCCGAGGAGTGCGGGTGCGCTCTTCACCGCGAAGGCGTCGCCGCCGAAGGGCTCGACCTCCAGCCCCACGGACGAGAGCTCGGAAGCCGCCGCCTCGATGGCGCGCGCCGCGGCCGGCGGAAGCGTGACCACCGGCGGCACCAGGAAGGGCTGGATCTCGAGTTCCCGTGCGCGAAGGGCCAGCCGGAGCCGGTGGAAGAGGAGCCGCTCGTGGCTTGCGTGCTGGTCGATGACCACGAGCGCCCCCCCGGGCGCCTCGCACACGAGGTAGGTGCGGGCGTGCTGCCCCACGTAGCGCATGGAGCCGAAGTAGCCCGGGGTGGGCAGGTTCCCGGGCTGCGCAGCCGGCGGGGCTCCCGCCACGGGCGGAGCGGTGACCGCCACCGGGAACGGGAGCAGGTCGCGGGAGCGCTCGGCAGCGGCGTCCCGGGCCCGGTCCAGGATCCCCGCCACGTCGTCCGGCGCCGGCTCGGCGGCCATGGACACGGGCGGCGCGCCCCGGCCGGGGGGCTGGGAAACGTGCCGGAGCCAGGGCGAGGGGCGCAGGGCCTCGCTCACCGCGTGGTGGACGGCATCGGTGGCCACGCGGGCGTCCTGGAAGCGGACCTCGAGCTTCTGGGGATGGACGTTCACGTCGACCCGGTCGAGCCCCACGTCGAGGAAGAGCACCCCCGCGGGCTGCCTCCCGGCGGGAAGGGACCCGGCGTAGGCACGGACCACCGCGTAGGCGAGGGCGCGATCGCGGATGAACCGGCCGTTCACGAAGAGGTAGAGGCCGCGCGACGTGGCCGCCGAATGGTCGGGCGAGGTCACCACGCCGTGGACCCGGACGCCTCCCCGCTCCGCATCCACCCCCACGAGGTGCCGGGCCGCCTCCCTCCCCAGCGCGATGGCCGCCCGCTCCTCCATCGACGCGCCGGCCGGGGTGGCGATGGCGGAGCGCCCACCGGAGCGGAGCGTGAAGCCCACCTCGGGGCGGGCCAGCGCCACGCGCACCACGGCCTCCGAGGAATGGCCCGACTCGGCCGCCGTGGACCGCATGAACTTCCGGCGCGCCGGCGTGTTGAAGAAGAGGTCGCGGACCTCCACCGTGGTTCCCCGGGCGCGGGCCACCTCCTCCACCGCGGCCACCGTGCCCCCCTCCACCGAGATTCGGGTGCCCACGACTGCCCCGACCGAGCCGTCCGGACAGGTGTCGATCCGGAACCGGGAGACCGAGGCGATGGCCGGGATGGCCTCCCCCCGGAACCCCATGGTGGCGATCGAGACGAGGCCGCTGGCGTCGCGGAGCTTGGAGGTGGCGTGCCGCTCCAGGGAGAGCACCGCGTCCTCCCGCCCCATGCCGGTGCCGTCGTCGGCCACCCGGACCAGGGAGAGCCCCCCGTCCTCCAGGTCGACCTGGATCGACCGGGCCCCGGCGTCGAGCGCGTTCTCGAGCAGCTCCTTCACCACGGACGCGGGGCGCTCCACCACCTCCCCGGCGGCGATCTGGTTCACGAGCCCCGGCGGGAGCACCTGGATGCGGGTCACGCTCCCTCCTACCACGGGGATCCGACCGTTTGACGGAGCCGCCCTTCCCCTGTACGAAACCCGGATGGCATCGAGGAAGCGGAAGCCCGCCCGCGCAGCCCCGGCCCGGCGTCCGGTCCTCGGCAACGACCCGTTCGAGCGGGGAGCTGCCCCGCGCGAGGCCCAGCAGGCCGCGGCGGTCGACCCGCCGGATCCCGTCGTCGCCCCCGCACCCGCTCCGGTTCCACGCCCTCCGCCGCCCCAGGACCTGCCGCTGGGCGATGGGGAGGCGCGCCTGGCCGAGGTGGCCCGCCGGACCGGGCCTGCCGCCTACACGGAGGAACTCCGCGAGCTCCTCGTCCGCCTCCTCCCCGCGCTCCGGGACGCACTCGCCCCCCTGGCGTCGCTCGCCACGCTGATCGGGGCCCCGGCCCGGCTCGACGAGCACGGGATGGACCCCGACCTGCTCGTCCGGGGGCGCGCCGTCCTCGACTTCTTCCTGGGCACCTGGTGGCGGGTCGACGTGCAGGGAGCCGACCTGCTCCCGGATGGCCCCGTCGTCCTCGTCGCCAACCACGGAGGCACCGCCCCCTGGGACGCCGCCGTTCTCCGGGCCGTGGCGGCGCGACAGGCCGTCCCGCGGGAGTTGCGGCCGCTGCTCGACCACCGGGCCCTCGCCGTACCCCTGGTCGGCCCCTTCCTCGTCCGCCTGGACGCCGCGCCGCTGCGCCCGGAGGTGGCGCTCTCGCTCCTCGACCGGGGCTCGAGCATCGCGCTCTTCCCGGAAGGACCCCGGGAGGCACCCCGTCCCTGGGCGGACCGCTACCGGCTGACCCGCTTCGGTCGCGGTGGCTTCGCCCGCATCGCGGCGCTGGCGCGTGCCCCGATCGTCCCCTGTGCCATCGTGGGCAGCGAGGAGGCGGCCGCGCCGTTCGACCGGCGAGGCTGGCTGGCGGACGCGCTCCACCTGCCGCTCCTCTCCCTCGCGCCGACGCTTCCCCTCGCCGGACTGCTCGGGTGGCTCCCGCTCCCGTCCCGATGGACGGTCCGGTTCGGCGATCCCATCGACCCGCCACCTCCGGATCGGGCCGACGACGCCGTCGCGATGGCCGCAGCCGGGGAACGGACCCGCGCCGCGTTACAGCGCATGCTCGACGCCGACCTCGCGTCCCGCCGTTCCGTCTTCCTGTAGGGGGCGGCGCCCGGCCGGCAGGCGGCCGGCGCGGATGTGCGGCGGCGGCGTGCGGAGGTCCCAGACGAGCCCGGTCACCGCGAGCCCGCGGAGGGCCAGGTAGGAGAGGTCGAGCTCCCACCAGAACCAGCCCTGGTTCGCGGTGGAGGCGTAGAAGTGGTGGTTGTTGTGCCACCCCTCCCCGAAGGTGAGGAGCGCGAGCAACGGGTTGTTCCTGGACTCGTCCGCGGTCGGATAGCGACGCGAGCCCAGCACATGGGCCACCGAGTTGATCGAGAAGGTGACGTGCCAGGCCACCACCACCGGGACGAAGAAGCCCCAGAGCAGCGCCGGGAGCCCGCCCAGGGCGAAGAGCACCACCGCGAAGAGGGCCGGCACGAGCATGCCGAAGCGGTCGAGGAAGACCAGTTCCGGGAACCGGGCCAGGTCCTTCACCCGATCCATCCGGGTGCGGTCGTAGCGGGCCGCCAGGATCCATCCGACGTGGCTCCACCAGAAGCCGCGCTGGACGGGCGAGTGGACGTCCTTCTCGCCGTCGGAGTAGCGGTGGTGGTCGCGATGGTGGGCGGCCCACCAGAGGACGCCCTTCTGGACCGAGAGCGTTCCCAGGAGCGCCAGCAGGAACTGGAAGGCCCGCCCGGTGCGGAAGGCCCGGTGGGAGAAGTAGCGGTGGAAGCCGGCGGTGATGCCGAACATGCAGACGGCGTACACCGCGGCCGCGAGCCCCACGAGGCGCCAGGTCGGCGGGACGAGGAAGGGCGCGGCCAGGGCCACCACGTGGACGGCGATGAACGGGATGGACTTCACCCATTGCGGTCGGTCGAGATCCGGGTCTGCGGCGGCGGCGGCACGTTCGGTGGTCACCCCCACTTCCTAGGGCCTCCATGTCACCGCACGGTCACGGTGGGCACCGGACCATTCACCTCTTCCTGCGCGAACCCCTTTGCGCTATCTTCCCCCCTCCTCCGGCCCGAGGTTTCCCCGAGATGGCGCGTGCTTACATCGGCAACACCCCCTGCGAGGTCACGATCGACAAGGACCTCGGCGACAGCTGGGCCGTGACCGTGATCCCCCCCCCTGCGGCTCCGATCCCCGGCTCGCAGCGGCTCGCGCCGCTCGTCGTGAAGCTGCAGGGCGAGGATCGCGATCGCTGCCTCGCCGGCGGCCTCGAGATCCTGCAGAAGGCCGGCAAGATCGACCGCTTCGACGTCTGACCTACGGGCCGATCCCCTCGGCCCGGACGAGCGCTTCCGCCGGCACCGCCTCGAGGATGGCTCGCGCCCCCGCCTGGACGAGGGCGGCATCCTTCCCCTCGATCGTCACCCGGACCCGGTGGTCCGCGCGGTCGAAGCGCGGGTAGCTCCCGACCTCCACCGCCGGGTGGGCCTCCGCGACCCTCGCGAGCGGGATCGCGAGCTGGTCCTCGCCCCAGGCGAAGTAGAGCGTGATCAGGTGGAAGGGCGTGCCGCCGAAGAGGTGCGCGACCCGATCGAACTGGTGGCGCAGGAAGGACGGGACACCCGGGAGCATCACCACGCGCGACACCACCAGCGTGGGGAACTCGGGGTCTCCGAGGAGCTCCGTCCCCTCCGGGAGGTCGGCCATCCGGAGCGCCACGTCGGGCAGGGAGTCCCCCCCGTGGTAGCGGGCATGCATCACCTCGAGGATCCGCACCAGCTCCGGGTTGCGCCGGACCGGGACGCCGAGGGCGCGGGCCACGGCCGGCAGGGTCAGGTCGTCGTGGGTGGGGCCCACTCCACCGGCGGTGAAGAGCCAGTCGACCCGGCGCCGCTCGAGGAGCAGGGCCTCGACGATGGCGTCGGTCCGATCCGGCACCACGTGGATGGCGGCGAGCTCCACCCCGAGCTCGTGGAGCCGGCGCGCCAGGAAGGGTCCGTTCTCGTCCTGCACCTTCGCCGACAGGACCTCGCTGCCCACGATCACCACGGCGGCGGTGGCGCCGGTGCTCACGGCAGGACCTTCTCCACCGCCCGGGCGACGTCGGCGGAGACCCCCTCGACCGGCTGCTCCCCGTCGATGTCGGTGACCCGCTCCCCGGCCTCGACGATCCGCGCGAGGGCGCGCCCGTAGGCCCGGTGGACCCGGCGCTGGAACTCCGGGACCTCGAAGATCTCCCGCTCGGAGGTGGCGGCGTAACGGCGGCGCAGCGCCACGGCCGGGCGGACGCGGAGGAAGAGGGTCAGGTCGGGCGCGGGGGCGCGCCCGTTGATGGCGGCCACCCAGGCGGCGTCCCCGGTCGTGACCCCCTGGTAGGCCAGGCTCGACAGGACGTAGCGGTCGGAGACCACGTCGAGGCCGGCCTCGAGGTTGGGGCGGATCTCGCTCTCCCAGTGGTCGAGCCGGTCGGCCGCGAAGAGCAGCGCCAGCGCGCGCGGATCGAAGTCGCCCCCGCCGGCGCCCCGCAGGCGGCCGGAGAGCACCTGCCGGATCTCCGTCCCCACCGGACCCTTCGACGGCTCGGCGGTGAGATGGGCCTTCCTTCCCCGGGAGGCGAGCCATGCGCAGAGCCGGGAAGCCTGGGTGGTCGTGCCCGCCCCGTCGAGCCCCTCGAGGACGAGGAAGCGGCCGCGGCGGGCCTTCACGTCTCGATCCCGAGCCGGGCGCGGATCTCGCGGAGCCGGGCGAAGTCCCGGTCCTCCACGCGCATGGTGGAGCGGGCCCTGCGGAAGGCCACCCAGGCGACGGTGGCGAGGACGATCGAGACCGCCAGGGCGAGGAGGAAGAGCAGCGGGTAGCGCCCCGGCGGGCGGACCGGACGCGGCCCCCAGCCCCAGCGATCCCAGGCGAACTTGATGGTGAGTCCGGCCGACATGACGAGGCCGAAGGCGGCGTAGGCCCCCTTGCGGACGTCGTCGATCGACCGTCGGGCCACCACCCGGCCGGCGAGCAGATCGTGCTCGGCCCGGAGGGTGGCCTCCTCCCCGGCGGCGAACGGTGCCTGGCTGCCCGGGGGCGCCACCGCTCACCCCTCCCCGAAACGGGCCGCGACGGCTTCCTTCACCGCGGCGAGCGTCGCCGGGAGCTTCACCGGCGGGTTCCGGAGCGCGGGCTTCAGGCCGGGAATCGTTCCCTCGTGGTAGCCGACCTTGAAGTCGGAGAACTTGAGGCCGTGGGCCGTGGAGATGACGACCACCCGCTCCTCGGGTCGGACCACGCCGCGCGCCGCGAGCTTCTCGAGGGCCGCGAGCGCGACCCCGGTGTGGGGGCAGGCGAAGGCGCCCGAGAGATCGGCCCGTGCCGCCGCGTCGGCGAGCTCCTGCTCGCTCGCCTGCTCGACCAGGCCGTCCAGGGCCTCGATGGCCCGGAGCGCCCGCTTGGCCGACACCGGAGCGCCGATCTGGATGGCGCTCGCCAGCGTGGTCTTCGCCGGGATGGACTCGACCGGCACGTCGGCCCGGGCCCGTCCCGCCTTCTGCACCGCGCGGTAGAGGGGATTGGCGTTCTCGGCCTGGGCGACGACGAGGCGGGGGAGGCGATCGAGGAGCCCGAGCTCCTTCATGAGGAGGAAGCCCTTCCCCAGCGCGCCGGCGTTGCCGAGGTTCCCACCGGGGATGACCACCCAGTCCGGCGCCTTCCAGCCGAGCTGCTGGGCCACCTCCACGGCCACCGTCTTCTGCCCCTCGATGCGAAGCGAGTTCATCGAGTTGGCCAGGTAGATGTCCGGGGTGAGCGAGAGCTCCTGGACCACGCGCATGCAGCCGTCGAAGTCGGTGTCGAGCTCGAGCACGAGCGCGCCGTTCGAGACCGGCTGGATGAGCTGCGCGGTGGTGACCTTCCCGCGCGGGAGGAGCACCACCGACGGGATGCCCGAGGCGGCGCCGTAGGCGGCCAGCGCGGCGCTCGTGTCCCCGGTGGAGGCGCAGGCCACGGCGCGGATGGGGACGCCCCGGGCGCGCATCTCCTTCACCGCCGACACGAGGACCGTCATGCCCAGGTCCTTGAACGAGCCGGTGTGGGTGACGCCGCACTCCTTCAGCCAGACGTCCTCTAGGCCGATGGCGCGGGCGTACCGGTCGAGGCGGAGCAGCGGCGTCCCGCCCTCGTACATGGAGACGACGTTCTCCACGGCGAGCTGCGGATAGACCCACTCCTTCTTGCCCCAGACCCCGGAGCCGAGCGGCCATTCCCCGCCGCGGAAGCGCCCCTCGAAGAGGGCCTTCCACTCCGCGGCGCTCCGCCTCCGGAGCGCGTCCACGTCGTGCTCGACCTCGAGCAGCCCCTGGCAGGTCGGGCAGCGGTAGACCACCTCGGTGAGGGGCGCCCGGAAGGCGCATCCCTCCGCGCAGCGGAACCAGGCGGAGAACGTGGTCGAGTTGGCGGTCATGGCGACGGGCGGCCCAATCTGCCGAAGGTCGGCGGGGATGGCAAGGGTCGACGAGGGGCGTCAGCCGGTCACCCGGGCGCCGCAGCCCGGGCA
>JBAXVO010000480.1:0-2225 GCA_037129355.1 Deltaproteobacteria bacterium
CTGCTCCTCGACGAGACCGGGGGCCCGAACCACGTGGGGAACCTCTGCAGCGCCCCCATCCACCACGACCGGACCACCGGCGCCATCCACTACCAGTCCTCGTACTTCTACGTCGGCCACTTCTCCCGACATGTCCGGCCGGGGGCGCGGCGCATCGCGGTGGGGAATCCCCGCGACGACCTGGAGGCGATCGCCTTCCGGAACGCGGAGGGGGACGTCGCGGTGGTGGCCATGAACCGGACCGACGCGGCCATCCCGCTCTCCGTCCGGGTCGGCGAGAGGACCGCGTGCGGGTCGTTGCCCCCGCACGCGATCGTCACGCTGGTCACGGGCGCGTAGCCACCCACCAGAGCGTGTTGGTCTTGCTGTTCCCGTCGTCGAAGCCGGTGAGGGTGTTCACCTCGGTCCAGGCCGCCGCCCGGTCGATGGTCCCGTGGGCCATGTAGAGGAAGCCCTTCCAGCCCTGGTCGGCTCCCGCGGCCGCGGCGGACATCTTGGTCCAGGCGTCTCCCACCCAGACCGGCGAGATGAGGGCCTGGCTGGCCGGGGTGAAGGGGAGCATCTGGATCCCGTAGACGTACTGGGGGCCGGCGGCGAAGAAGGTCGCGAAGGCGGCCTTGGTCGCGAAGAGGATCCCCACGCACATGTTCTGCTTGAAGGGGTCGGCGTAGATGGTGGAGGCGGCCGGGATCTGCCAGTAGGTGCGGGCGCCGTCGACCTCCAGCGCCTGGAGGACGCGCCCGAGCTCGCTCATGCGGGAGTCGCCGGTGGCGAGCCCGAGGAGGTGGAGCCCGTACCAGGCGTTCACCGCCTCGGAGGTCGATTCCTGGTCCTGGCCGTCCCCCAGCTCGGAGAGGCCGGCGGCCCAGGAGTGGCTCCGGAAGAAGTCCATGTAGCGGAAGCGCGGGTAGCGCGGGTCGAAGGCGCTGGGGTTGGCGATGTCCCGGATCAGGGCGAGCAGCCCGCCGCGGTGGGTGGTGGCGAAGGCGGGGTCGGCCTTCGCCAGGGCCGCCGCCGAGTAGAGGAAATACCCATAGTGGAAGTGGTGGTCGTTGTAGTGGCCGGCCCCGAACTCGGCTCCGGGGCCCGTGAGCGAGTTGGTGGAGACGGTGCCGCCCCAGGTGTCGTCGTAGAGGAACGGGTTCCCGTTGGTGCCGTCGAGCCAGGACGCCACGATCGGGGCCAACCTGGCGCGGAGGGCGGCCGCCGTGGCGGTCTCCCCCAGGTCGTCCGCGATGAGCGCGAGGCGCGCCAGCTTGGCCATCTGCTTGCCGCCGAAGTACGGGTCGAGGTCGACCACGTTCGGGTCGGGGACGAAGGAGGCGTCGGTGGCCAGCGCGGCGCGCACCGCCGACAGGTAGGCGGGGGCGACCGGGTTCGGCGCCGAGAACCCGATGGTCGACAGCGGGAGGCTCATCGTCCAGGTGCTCTTCCCGCCCGCGGTGGCCGACTCCACGCCGGTGAGCGTGCCGCTCAGGGTGGAGTAGGCGAGGGTCGTCGTCACCGGCGAGACCAGGCGCGCCAGGTGGTGGGGCATGGCCGCGAGCAGGAGGGATCCGCTCCCGGTGACGTCGTAGTCGAAGCGCACCGTGGCCACGTCGCAGGCGGTCGTGACCGCCAGGCTGGCCCCGCGCGGAACGGCTCCGGCGTGGGCGTCGAGGACCGCCACCGAGGCCGGGGTCGGCGCGTTGGCCACCCGCAGGGTGCCGGCGAAGGCCGCCGAGGCCACCATGTTGCTCGTCGTCCAGTTGAAGGTCACCGGCGCCGACGTGTAGACGATCCAGGTGGTCAGGTCGCTCAGCACGAGCACGAAGCGGGACGCGGTCACGGGCCCGGGCGTGGCGGAGCCGTTCACCGAGGAGATGGTGAAGGTCCCGGGGAGCAACATGGGGCGCAGGGTGCCCGTGTAGTCGACGGTGACGTAGGGCATCCCCTGGACGAGCGGCGCGGTCATCGATCCCTCGGCCTGCGTGTACCGGAGCGTGACCGAGAAGAGGTCGAAGGAGGTCACCGTGCGCGAGGTGCTCCCGCCGAACTGGAGGGCCCCGAGCATGATCTGCTTGCGGTCGGGGACGACGACCTCGGTCGTCGAGGCGACCGGCGCGGCCGCGGCGACGTCGAGCCACACCGGCTCGGCCCGCAACTGGTACGGCAGGAGGTCGAAGCGGCTGCCGCCCGCCCCCAGCACCAGGTTCTGCCAGGCGGTGTTGGTGGGGAGGGGAGGG
>JBAXVO010000481.1:0-2223 GCA_037129355.1 Deltaproteobacteria bacterium
ATCGCGCTCGCCGTCTGCCACCACGGTCGTGCGAACCACCCGGTGCCGGCCCCGGCGCCCCGCACCCCGTCGGCCCGCCGCCGCACCCGGGGTGCCGCGTGATCGCGCCTCGAGGGGACGGTCGTCGAGAAGCGCGAGGGTTCGGTGGTGATCGACGTGAACGGCGTCGGCTACCTGGTCCACGTCTCGGCCACCTGCCTCGCCTCTCTCCCTCCGGGGGAACGGGTCCGGCTGCGCACCTTCCAGCACGTCCGGGAGGACGCGCTCGACCTCTTCGGCTTCGCCACCGAGGAGGAGGAGGCCGTGTTCCGCGAGCTCATCGGCGTGAAGAACGTCGGGCCCCGCGCGGCGCAGAACATCCTCTCCGGCATCGAGCCGCGCGACCTCGCGTCGGCGGTGGCCTCGGGCGACGTGGCCCGCCTCACCAAGGTCCCGGGCATCGGCAAGAAGACCGCCGAGCGGCTGGTGGTGGAGCTGAAGGACCGGCTGGCCACGCTGGCGCTCGCCGCGTCGCCCCGCGCCGCCGCCCGGAAGGGCGGGATCTCCGACCAGCTCGAGCAGGCCCTGGTCGGTCTCGGCTACAGGCCCCAGCAGGCCGCGCAGGCGGTGGAGGCCATGGCCGGGGCCACCGAGGGGCGCACCCTCGACGAGCTCCTGCGCGACGCGCTCAAGCGGCTGCGGGGGTAGGGCGCCCCGGGCGCCGTCACTCCACGAAGATGGTGACCGTGGCGGCCGGGTGGTGCACCTCGGTCCACGTCACCGCGCCCCGGGCGGTGAGGGGCGAGGTCACCGAGCCGGCGTATCCCGGGACCTGGAGGTCGTAGGGGAGCACCGGGTCGGCCACGAAGTAGTAGAGGGTCGGGTCGTTGTTGAGGAAGTAGACCGACGTCCCGGCGGCCACGTGGACGCACCACGGGTTGCAGATGCCGGCCGAGACGACCACGGTGTCGGATGCGACGGCCACGTCGCGGGTGCAGGGAACGCCGCCGTCGGGCGGCACCGGTGGGGTCTGGAACGGGTCGTGGGCCTGGCAGGCGGCCACCATCGCCGCGGCAAGGATCGCCAGGGCACGAAGGAAGCCCAATCGCCCGTCGAGCCGGTCGGTCACGAGTGCTACATTACCCAAATGTCGGTACGGCCGGCGCGCGAGGTTTCGGGAAGGTCCCAGGATGGCGAGGAGCGGCTCGAGCAGTCGCTCCGCCCGGCCAGCTTCGACGAGTACGTCGGGCAGAAGAAGCTGGTCGACAACTTCCGGGTCTACGCCCAGGCGGCACGCCAGCGGGGCGAGGCCCTCGACCACGTGCTCCTCTCCGGTCCTCCCGGCCTGGGCAAGACCTCGCTCGCCCACATCCTCGCCACCGAGCTGGGCGTGGCGCTCCACGTGACGAGCGGTCCCGCCCTGGTGAAGAAGGGGGACCTGGCCGGGCTCCTCACCGCGCTCGCGCCCCGCGACATCCTCTTCATCGACGAGATCCACCGGCTCTCCCCCTCGGTCGAGGAGGCGCTCTACCCCGCCATGGAGGACTACCGCTTCGACGTGGTCCTCGGCGCCGGCCTGGGCGCCCAGACCATGGAGATGAAGCTGGAGCGCTTCACGCTGGTGGGCGCGACCACCCGGACCGGGCTGCTCGCGAGCCCGCTGCGCGACCGGGTCCCCATCCAGGAGCGGCTAGACTACTACGCCGCCGCCGACCTGAAGGAGATCGCCATCCGCGCGGCGCGGAAGCTCTCCCTCCCGGTCGACCCCGACGGCGTCGAGGAGCTGGCCCGGCGCGCGCGCGGGACGCCGCGCATCGCCATCCGCCTGCTGCTGCGGGCCCGGGACTTCGCCCAGGTCGAGGGGGACGGTCGGATCGACACCGCCATCGTCCAGCGGACGCTCACGCGGCTCGAGGTGGACGCGTCCGGGCTCGACGCCATGGACCGGCGCATCCTCACCGTGGTGGTCGACGTCTTCGGCGGCGGGCCGGTGGGGATCGAGGCCATCGCCGCGGCGGTCGGCGAGGAGCGCGACACCATCGAGGACGTCTACGAGCCGTTCCTGGTGCGGGAAGGGTACCTGGCGCGCACGCCGCGCGGCCGGGTGGCCCTGCCGCCGGCCTACGCGCACCTGGGGCGCGATCGCCCCCGCGGCGGCCAGGACCCGCTCTTCTGATCGACGGCTACGCGCCCCCGCGCCGCCGCTGGCTCGCCAGGACGAGCGTCTTCGTCACCACCCAGCCG
>JBAXVO010000482.1:0-2219 GCA_037129355.1 Deltaproteobacteria bacterium
CGGAGCTCAGGGAGGGCCCGGGCGCTCGGGGCGATCTCGGAAACCCGGTCGCAGAAGGCGACCGCCGCGGCGCGGGCAGCCTCGGCGAGGCGCGGCAGGTCGACCTCCACGTCGTGGGCGAGGAGGCGGGCGGGGCGGGCCAGCGTGGCCACCGACAGGAGCGCCAGCCCCCCTCGCCGGTGGAGGAGGAGCTCGACCGCACCGTCGTCGAAGGGGACCGAGGCGTGCTCCCCACCGGCGGCGAGCCGATCGACGGCGCGGAGGAGGCCGAGGACCCCCTCGGCCACCGGACCTTCGGTCCGACCGGCGCCGATGTCGACCCCTTCGACCTCGACCGCGACCACGTCGACGATCGAGCGGACCGCCTCCCGCCGGGGCTCGGGCGACCCGGCCCGCAGGCCGGCACGGACCCCCGGGTCGGACGTCCACCCCTCGCCGATGCGGATGCGAACCACTTGCCACGACCTCCAGGACGTCGAAGTCTCCGGTGATCCGGAGGAATTCCACGTTGACAGGGGGCCTCACGCGACACAAGATGGAGGACTGCCCGCGGCGACCTCCGCCGCGAAATCCGCAAGGAATACTGAGACTTTCATGACCTTCACCGAAGCAGCCGTCGAGGTGCTGAAACGGGAAGGCAAGCCACTCCACTTCCGGAAGATCGCCGAGATCGCGATCCGCGAGAACCTGCTCGACCACGTCGGCAAGATTCCCGAGGACACGATGGCCGACCAGCTGTCCGCGCACTGCAAGTTGCCGCGGCCTGACCGGGCCATCATCGTGATCCAGCACGCGACCTTCGCGCTGGAGGAGTGGGGCCTTCCCGAGGATCCTGCTGGGCTGGAGAACCTGGTCGAGGTTCCGCCGGTCGACGAGCCCCCGTACCGTCCCCGGGAACGCCACCCCATCCCGGCGCGGGAACTGGCTCGCGCGTCGGGCCGGGACGCGGGCCGGGACGCGGGTCGGGGACGGCGCCGCGAGGAGGGGGACGACAAGCACCGCCGCTTCCCGCCTCCGGCGGAGGTCGCCTACGAGATCCTGTCCGGCGCCGAGCGGCCGCTCAGCCTGCGCGAGCTCGCCTCGCTGGGGGCGGAGCGCATGCTCATGCCCGACGCCTTCGTCCGCGACGCCGGCTCGCTCGCCGCCGCGCTCCGAGAGGACAACCGCCGGCGCGAGTCGGCCGGTCGCAAGGCGCTCTTCACCATCGACGGGGACTCGGTCGCGCTGGGTGCGACGCCCGAGCCGGGAGACCGGCCCGCGCCGGTGGTCTCCGCCCGCACCTCCACCAGCCCCGCCGAGATGCGGCGCGCGGCCCTGGCCACGCTCCGGCGCCGGCTGCGCGACTGCGACGGCGCCACCGTCGAGTACCTGGTCGCCCGGCTGCTCGAGGCGAGCGGCCTCAAGGAGGTCAAGGTCGCGAAGCGCGGCAGGGACAGCGTGGTCTTCACCGCGCGCCGCCGCATGGGTCTCGTCGAGATCCGCCACGCCATCCGCGTGTTGCGCGCGGGGACCGACGTGGGTCGCCGGGACGTCGCCGACGTGCGGCGCGACCTCGGCCACTACGGGGCCCAGATCGGCATGCTCGTGACCTCGGGCGAGGCCCAGCGGGAGGCCCGAGCGGAGGCCACCGCCGCCGGCCAGCTCCCGGTGCTGCTCGTCGCGGGGGAGGCCTTCGCGGAGGCCTTCGCCGACGCCGGTGTCGGCTGCCGCATCGTCGAGATCCCGGAGGCCGACGAGGACTTCCTCGCCACGGCCACCGAGGCCGCGCAGCGCGAGGAGGTCGCCCGCAAGGCGCGTCGCGAGGAGCGGGATCGGCGGGACGGCAGGGAAGGGCGCGAGGATCGGGACGATCGGAGCAGGGATCGGCGTGACGATCGCCGGCCTCGCCCCGAGGGCCCGCCTGCGGGGAGCTCCCCGGATGGCGCCCCGACGCCCGAGGCGGCGATGCCGTCGGAGGAGGGGGGCGAACCCGCTCCCGTTCCGGCGTCGCTCGCGCTGGTGCGCGTGGATGCTCCGCCGGCGCCCACCGACACCGAGGACGACGACGACGACGGCGAGGACGACGGGGACGAGGACGACGGTTCCCCCGAGGCGCCGGGTACCGAGGGCACCACGGCGGCCGGGGCTCCCGGAGAGGGTGCACGCGAGGGCGCGGCGGGAGAGGGTCGCCGCCGCAGGCGCCGCCGTTTGCCAACCGGCGAACGGCTCGAACCGGCCGG
>JBAXVO010000483.1:0-2202 GCA_037129355.1 Deltaproteobacteria bacterium
GACGGCGAGGGCGAGGGCGAGCGAGATCCAGGGCAGCCGCCCGTGCGCCACCACCATCAAGCCGACCCCGACCGCGGCGAGCGCCACCGCCACCTTCTGCCGCCGGTCGAGCACCTCCTTCAGGAAGCCCACCCCGAGCAGGATGGTGACGAGCGGGTTCATGAAGTAGCCCATGCTCGCCTCGAGCAGGTGGCCGGCGTTCACCGACCAGATGTAGAGGAGCCAGTTGATGGAGATGAGGACCGTCGTCCCCGCCAGGGTGAGGGCGCGGCGCCAGTCCGAGATCGACCGGGCCACCTCGGCCCCCCGCCCCATGGCCACGGTCATGGCCGCCAGGAGCGCCATCGAGGCCACCACCCGCCAGGAGAGGATCTCGAGGGGGCCCGCGGGGCGCAATGCCTTGAAGTAAATGGGGGAGAGCCCCCAGGCGAGGTAGGCCGCGAGGGCATAGCCGAGGCCGGCCGTGTGGGGGGAAGGGGAAATGGGGCCTCCGGGAGGGCGGAGTCGTACCCCTTCCGGAAACCCTTCACAAGCCACCCCGATCGGGCGAGGATGGCGGTCCTATGAGCGATCTCTCGACGCGGTACATGGGGCTCGAACTGCCGAGTCCTCTCGTCGTTGCCAGCTCCTCCATCTCCAACAAGCCGGAGAACTTCCAGGCCGCGGAGGCGAGCGGCGCCGGCGCCATCGTGCTCCGCTCCCTCTTCGAGGAGCAGATCGAGGCCGCGGAGACCGCGCTCGAGGAGGCGGTGAGCTTCCAGGCCGACGCGAACCCGGAGGCCCGCAGCTACCTGCCGCCCCAGCGCATCGGGCCGCGCGAGTACCTGCGCCTCCTCGACAAGGCCAAGAAGTCGGTGAAGATCCCGGTCATCGCGAGCCTGAACGCCGCGGCCGCCGGCAGCTGGAGCGAGTACGCCAAGCAGCTCGAGGACGCCGGCGCCAACGCCATCGAGGTGAACATCTACCAGGTGGGGGCCGACCCGGCCGTCACCGGGGAGCAGATCGAGGCCGAGTGCATCCAGATCGTCCGCTCGGTGCGGAAGGCCGTGAAGGTGCCCATCGCCTTGAAGGTCTCCCCGTTCTTCACCTCCTTCGCCAACGTGGCGAAGAAGTTCGACTCCGAGGGCGTGAACGCGCTCGTCCTCTTCAACCGGTTCCTGCAGCCGGACATCGACCTCGACCGCATGGCGCTGAACAGCTCCATGCAGCTCTCCCACCCGTGGGAGATGCTGCTTCCGCTGCGCTGGACGGCCATCCTCTACGGGCGGGTGAACGCCGACCTGGCCGCGTCCACCGGCGTGCACGACACCACCGGCGTGGTGAAGATGCTGCTCGCCGGGTCCACGGTGGTGCAGCTCGCCGCGTCGCTCCTGCGCAACGGCGTCACCCACCTCGCGGCGCTGAAGAGCGGCCTCGACGAGTGGATGGAGCGCGGGCACTACTCGGCCATCGCCGACTTCCGCGGTTCCCTGTCGCAGAAGGAGGCGCGCGACCCGCGCGCCTTCGAGCGCGCACAGTACGTGAACCTGATCCTGTCGCAGAACATGTAGGGCTTCGGCGGCGCCGCCGCCCGCGTCAGTCGACCGAGACCAGCCGGACGAGCTTGAAGAGCCGCCGGTCGAGCGGCACGCGCGCGTCGACGAGGCCGAGCACCTCGTCGAACTGCACCGTGATCATCGGGAGCGGCGGCGTGATCGAGATCTCGAGGGAGAACTCCCACACCGAGGCCACCTGGGTGCGGCCGGCGAGCGCCGACGCGGTGGGGGCGGGGAGGTTCGCCGCGGCGTCGCGGAGGTCCCGGAGCGCCTGGGCGTCGACCGAGGAGTCGTCGGACGAGCGGAGGATCTGCAGCGAGACGAGGTGGCCGTCGGCCCGCTGGACGACGCGCACCAGCGCCGCGTGCCGGGTCCGGGACTGGTCGGCGATGGCTCGCATCCCGGCCATCTGGTCCGCGATCTGGGTGGTGATCCCCTCCGGGACGGCGGTGAGGCCGGAGAGCGAGAGCGGGGCGCCGCCCGGGCCGAAGGGGGAGCCGGAGCGGCCGTAGCTGGCGGCCTGGCTGGCGTAGGTGCTGGCCCAGTCGACCACCGCCACCCCGAGGTGCTTCAGGTAGCCGGAGAGCCCCCGGTCGGTGACCACCTTCTCCGGCGCCCAGACGGCGAGCATCGACCGGCCGAGGTCGAGGAAGAAGGGGTCGGCGAG
>JBAXVO010000484.1:0-2190 GCA_037129355.1 Deltaproteobacteria bacterium
GCCGCCGGAGCCGGTGATGGGCGTGGCGCCGAGGAGCCCCCCGTCGCGGGCGGCCTCGAGGGCGAGGAGCCGTTCCGCGAGCGGCGTGAGGAGGACCCGCCGGTCGGCGGCCGCGGCGAGGAGGCCCGGGACGAGGTGGGGGAGCGTCGCCACGCGCGGTCCGAGCAACAGGCCGCCCTGCGCGTCGCACAGGCGGCGCTCGGCCCTGGATTTCCGGAGCGGGGTGGGGACGACGACGAGATCGGACACCGTGGGGAGGATACGCGCCGGGGCTGACTACGCGGCGCGGGCGCGGGGATCGGTCCGCGGGGTGGACGGGGGGATAGATGGGGCGTTCAGGGACCGATCCGGGACGGAAGGGTCTGCTCCCGCGAGGAGGCGAAGCGAAGGCGCTGCGGGAGAGGCTGGCCGGGGCGACGGACAACCCGAGTTCACCCAGGTGAACCGGGGAACGTGAGGCGGGGAGGCCGGCCGTACGAGGCCATTGCGCGGCCTGAAGGCCGCGCAGCTCATTCCTCCCTGTACACCGCCAGCGACCCCTCGTTCTCCCAGACCTCGACCTTCGACACCCGGACCCGCTCTCCCTCGATCTCGGCGATCTTTCGATTGGCCTCGTCGTAGAAGAACCTGGCGATGTTCTCGGCGGTGGTGTTCACCTCGTCGAACGGCGGGACCTCGTTCACGTTCCGGTGATCGAACCGGGCCCCGATCTCGGCGACGATGCGCTGCAGGTCGGCGAAATCGACCACCATGCTCAGCTTGTTCAGCGTCGAGGCCCGGGCGTGCAGCCGGATCCGCCAGTTGTGGCCGTGCAGCCGCTCGCACTTCCCCGGGTGGAACCGGATCTGGTGCGCGGCGCTGAACATGAAGTCCTTCGAGATCTCGTAGACGGGTACGCCCATGGCGGCGCGCAATATAGCCGCACCCGGTGGGGCGTGCACCCTGTCCAGCACCCGTCCGGGCACCGGTCCTCCTGGCGGGAATCGACGCCCCCGCCGCGGCGTTCCCGGGTTAGCATCCCGCGCCGATGAACACCTTCGCCCAGATGGCCGTGATCGCCATGGCCGGAAGCGCCCTCGGGCTCGCCGCCAACGCGCTCTCGCCCCACCCGGCGGTGCTCCGGCAGGCCGTCCTCTCGGCCGCCGAGGCCGGAGGCGGGGCGTGCGCCATGCCGGCCTCGGAGACCCCCGCCGTCTCGGCTCCCGCCCCCTGGCGACCCGCCCGCATCGGGGTCGAGGAGGCGAAGGGGCTCTGCATCGCCTGCCTGGCCGGCTTCGTCGACGCCCGCGGCGCCCACGAGTACGCCCACGGCCACATCGCCAACGCCGTCCACCTCCCCCCGGCCGGCCACCCCGACGAGCTCTCGGCGATCGCCCAGCTCCGGACCTACCCGCTCGTGATCGTCTACGACGGGGAGTACAGCTGCGCGGTGGCCGACGACGTCGCCGGCCGCCTGCGCCGGGCCGGGCTGACCGACGTGCGCGTCCTGCAGGGCGCCTGGCCCGCCTGGGTGGCCAGCAAGGGCCCCTCCGAGGCGGGCATCTGCGGCGTCTGCGGGCTGGAGGCCGTTCCCCGATGAAGCTCGTCGCCGCCGCCGCGCGCCTCCTCCTCGGCGGGCTCTTCCTGTGGGCCTCGGCCACCAAGGTTCCCGACATGGGGGCCTTCGCCGAGAGCGTCGCCAACTACCGCATCGTGCCCGCCGGCCTCGTCTCGGTGACCGCGGCCATGGTGGTGGGCGTGGAGATCCTGGCCTCGGTCGCGCTCATCGCCAACGTCTGGTCGAGGGGCGCGGCCCTGATCCTGGCCGGCCTGCTCGCGGTCTTCACCGTCGGCCTCGCGAGCGCCCTGGCCCGGGGAATCGACCTCGCCTGCGGCTGTTTCGGCGGGAACGACCCGGCTACCTGGTGGACCGTGCTGCGCGACCTCGTGCTCCTCGCGCTCGCCCTCGGGGTGGCGGCCTCGTCGCGCCCCGCCCCTTCCCGGCCGATCGCCGGGACGCCCGACCCGTCGTCGATCCCCTGACGGCCACCTCGAGCCCCGCCCGGTTCGCCGCGGCGGCGATCTCGGCCCGGGAGACCTTTTTCTCACCTCGTTCTCGGCTTCGTCGCCGCGAGCAACGCCCCGACGACGGCGGCGGGGTCGGGAGCCTCGAGCCAGGCCCGGATGGCCGCCACCCCGTGCGCTCCGGCA
>JBAXVO010000485.1:0-2190 GCA_037129355.1 Deltaproteobacteria bacterium
GCGTGATCGTGGCCATCTCCCGCCCCGAGACGGTGTGGATGACCGGCAACGTGCTTGGCGTGGACGGGACCGAGGACCTGGTCGGCTGATCAGCGCTGTGGCCGCGGGAAGGCCGGCCGGATGCCCTTCGGTACCGGGTTCCGGGCGAGCTCCTCGAGCGCCACGTCCACGGCCTTCTCGAGCTGGGCGTCGCGCCCCAGCCTGGCAAGGCGGGGATCCTCCTCGACCTCGACGTCGGGAGGGACGCCCGCTCCCTCCACCTCCCATTCGCCCTTCATCCCGTAGAGCCCTCCGCGCGGCGCGGTGACGTTTCCGCCGTCCACGAGGTCGGGATAATCCCAGATGCCGACCAGTCCTCCCCAGGTCCGGGTCCCCACGATCGGGCCGATGCGGAGGCTCCGGAACATCCAGGGAAGGGCATCGCCCCCCGAACCGGCCGACTCGTTGATGACCATCACCTTGGGGCCGAAGATGGCGGCGGCCGGGAACGCCGTGTCGGCGCCTTCCCGCGTCCCCGTGTAGCCCAGCGGCACGCGCCGCATCTGGTCCACGAACCAGTCGGCCACGCTGCCCCCGCCGTTCCAGCGCTCGTCGATCACCGCTCCCTCCTTGCCGACCTGGGCGAAGTAGTGGCGCAGGAAGGCGCTCATGCCGGCGCGGGCCGTGTTGGGGAGCCAGACGTAGGCGAACCGCCCGCCGCTGCGGGCCTCCACCGCACGCCGGTTCTGCTCCACCCAGGCCGCGGTGCGGAGCGGAACCTCGCTGCCGACCGGGATCACCTTCACGTTGCGTGAACCCTTTCCGTCCGGGGAGGGTCCGACCCGCAGGACGACCTGCCTGCCTGCCGTGCCGTCGAGCGCCTCGTCCGGCGTTCGCGGCGGGACGAGGTCGCGACCGTCCACGGCGAGCAGGTACTCCCCGGCCCGCACCTCCGAACCGGGCTGCGACAGCGGTGCCGAGGCCGCCGGGTCCCAGAGGTCCGCCTCGTAGACCTTCCGGAGGCGGTAGCGGCCATTCGCGACCTCGAAATCGGCGCCGAGCAGGCCGCCCTTCCCCTTCTGCAGGACGGGGTAGTCCCCATCGCCCATGTAGACGTGGCCGAGCCGCAGCTCGCCCAGCATCTCGGCGAAGAGGTAGTCGAGGTCGTTCCGGCTCGAAAGCCCGTCGACCCAGGGCGAATACTTCCGCTCGGTCGCCGCGAGGTCGAGCCCGTGGAAGCCCGGGTCGTAGAGGAAGTCGCGCTCGATGCGCCAGGCCTCCCGGTACATCTGTCGCCACTCCTCGCGGGGCACCACCAGCACCTGGGCGCCGTCCAGCGGCAGCGCCCCCTCGCCGGGCTTGGGCGGGGTGACGGTGTTGCCGGTGAACCACTTGTCGCACGGCTCACCGGGGACCGCCGGTCCCTGGCACCACAGCATCTTCTCGCCGTTCGCGGAGACCACGAAGGAGAGCGCGTTCTCGAGGAGCTTCTCCGGCTTGCGCTTCTTCAGGTCGAATCGCTGGACGGTGAAGGCCCCCATGTCCCCCTCGGCCTCGAAGAGCTTGGCGGTCTGCAGGACGAAGAGGACCCCCTCCTTTCCGGCCGCGAGCCCCACCACGTTGTCCGGGGGAAGGGGCAGCGGGACCACGCGCCCGGCCAGCCCGTCGAGATCGATCACCGTGCGGGGGGCCTCCTTCCCGGCCTCCCTGTCCTTGTCGGCAACCTTCTTCTCCTTCTCCTCCTTCGCGAGCGCCGTCGCCGACTTCTCCTCGTCGCTCTCCGGAGCGACCGGTGAGGGCTCGCCCTTCTTCAGGACCGCGGCGTGGACGAGCCGCGTGATGGGGCGATCCATGCTGGAGATGTCGAGCCAGGCCGTGGCCGGACCCACGTCGGTGCTGACGGCGAAGAAGAGGACCTTCCCGCCCGCGTCGAACACCGGGTAGAGGGCGTCGGCGAGCCCGTCGGTCACCGGCGTCACCTTGCCGGTCTCGAGCGAGTAGAGCTGGATGGCGCTCATCATGTTGGGCAGCCCCTTCGCGTAGGCGATCCAGCGCGAGTCCGGCGACCAGACGGGGGCGATGCGCCGATCGGGCCGGTCGGTGGCGTCGGCGTCCACCTTCACGGGCGGAGAACCCTGCTCCACGTCCACCCACCAGAGCTGCAGCCGCTTGTCGGTGTAGGCGATCTTCCGCGAGTCGGGCGACCAGACC
>JBAXVO010000486.1:0-2183 GCA_037129355.1 Deltaproteobacteria bacterium
ATGGCCAGCCGGCGGGCCTGATGGGCCAGTTTCCGGTCGACGAGCGCGAGATCGCCCGGATCGACGACCCACCTCGAGGTCGCGAGCAGGCGATCCCGCGCGACCCGGATGCGTTCGTGGTTGATCCCGAAATAGGCCGGCCCCATGGCGCGACCGGCGGAGATCAGTTCGCCAAGGGTGAACTTCCGCGCCCCGACCTGCTGGCCGGGGTGCTGCCGGTAGCGGACGGTGGGCCGCTCGACGAATCCCAGGGAGGAGACCGCACCGAGCAGGAAGGCGATCCAGGCGTCGTGGACCCAGCACGCCGGGATGGGGAGGAGCAGGGAGCGGTACTCCGACCGGAAGGCCATGGTGGCGCCGGTCACGAGCCACTGGCGCAGGAGCACGTCGAACCCCCGGCCACGGAGCACCTCCCGCCGGGCCCGCCCGTCGAAGTGGATCGCGTCCCAGAGCCGGTACCCCATGGGGCGCAGCGATCCGTCCACGATATCGGCGTCGGTGAAGACGAGGCCGAGGCGGGGGTCCCGGGCGAAGGCCTCCTCGACCAGCGCCAGCTTCTCCGGGAGCCAGACGTCGTCCTGGTCGCAGGTGGCGATGAGATCGCCCGTGCAGAGTCCGATGGCCTTCTCGAAGTTCTTGGTCGTGCCCAGCCGGGTCTCGTTCACCTCGACCCGGACCGGAAACGGCGCGCGACGGGCGAATGCACGGAGGATCTCCGCGGTCCCGTCCGACGAGCGATCGTCGCAAGCCACCAGTTCGTCCGGGAGGCGGGCCTGGGCGGCCAGGCTTGCCAGCTGAGGCTCGAGGTGGGCGGACCCCTCGAAGGTGCAGAGCGCGACCGAGAACCGCTGGCGCGGCCCGGCTCCCGGTCCGGCCCCGGTCGCTCCGGGTGCGGGTGCGGGCGCGGAGGTCAAGGCGCCTTCCCGGAGAGGAAGGGGAGGTTCCGGATCCGGCGCGCCGCGCCCCGGATCCAGCTCGGAATCCCCTGGACCAGCAGCTCGAGCATCGGGGGCCGGACGGGCTCCAGCCTCGTCCCCGAGCGGTCGGGCGCGAAGAGCCGCCAGGGCAGGGTCCTCGCCACGATCCGCGCGAAGTGGGGCAGGTACATCTTTCCGCGCCGGCTCGACATGGTGGTTCCGTCGGTGCGCCAGCGGAACTCGCTGGTCACCAGCGGAAGGTGCACGAAGAGATCCCTCCGGGACATGCGGATCCAGAGCTCCCAGTCCTCCTGGTTCGGGAGCGTCTCGTCGAACAGTCCGCTCTCGAGCAGGCACGAGCGCTCGTGCATCACGCACAGGACCGGGATGAAGTTGCCGTCGAGGATCTTCCTGGCGCTCCAGTCGGACGAGTAGCGGACCGTCTCGCCCGTCCGGACGTAGCGACCCCCCTCCGAGAGGACCTCCTCGAACCGGCGCGCGTCGGTGTAGGCCCCGCGCAGGCCGCTCGTCCGGAGGAGGCGGAGGAGCGTCTCGAGGTGGTGCGGGAGGAAGTGGTCGTCGTCGTCCAGGTAGGCGACGTACCGTCCGCGGGCGAAGCCGAGGGCCGTGTTGCGCGCAGCCGCGAGCCCCTTGCGCCCCTCGTGCCGGACGAGGCGCGTCACGCCGGCCGCGCCGGTGAGCCGGACGACGTCCTCGACGTCGACTCCGTCGTCGTTCACCACCAGGATCTCCAGGTCCGTCACCGTCTGGGCCAGGATGCTCTCGAGTGCCTCGCGGAGGAGGTGCGGACGGTTGCGGGTGGGGACGACCACCGAGACCCGGGGCGCGCGGGCAGGCGCCGGGAGGGGGGCCTGCAGGAGGAGCGCCTGGGCCGCCCGGCGATCCCCCGCCGAATAGGACCGGGCGTTGTCGAGGGTGAGCCGGGCGTGGAGCTGGGCGTCGTGGGCCACGGCGGTTCCCAGCATCGACCCGGCCTTGACCCGGTAGCGGAGCAGCGGCTCCGGGATCCGCCGGGCGACCAGCCCGCGCGCGGTGCATCGCACCCAGAAATCCCAGTCCTCGTAGCCGAGGGACATGAGGTCGTCGTAGCCGCCGGTGTCCTCCCAGACGGTTCGCCGGAACATGGAGCAGTAGTTGAGGCGGTTGCCCCGGCGGAGGCGGCGGGCGTTGAACGAGGGCGCCCGGACGTGCTTCGAGACCTCGCCGAAGTGCTCGAGGTCGGTGTGGGCGTTGGCGGCGCCGGGA
>JBAXVO010000487.1:0-2177 GCA_037129355.1 Deltaproteobacteria bacterium
TCGACATGTACGTCGACCCCGACTCCGTCTACCGCCTCGCCTTCGCCGCGCCGCCCGGGCCCGGCCCCGGGCCCGCACCCGCCGTCGCCCCCTGATCCCCGCGCACCTCGGCGAGGACCTCGAGGAGCAGCCGCTGCAGCGCCGGCCCGGCCGCGCAGATCGTCCCTCCGTGGAGCATGTCGTCACCGCCCGTGAAGTCGGCGACCTCCCCGCCCGCCTCTCGCACGAGCAGGATCCCCGGCGCCACGTCCCACGGCTTCAGCTTCGCCTCCCAGAACCCGTCGAAGCGCCCGCTCGCCACGTAGGCCAGGTCGAGCGCCGCCGCCCCGAACCGGCGCACCGCCCGGGCCCGCTGGATGTAGGCGCGGAAGAGGCGCAGGAGCGGGTCCGGATCCTCCTGGATGTCGTACGGGAAGCCGGTGCAGAGGAGCGCCCGCTTCATCTCGGCCGTCGCCGTCACCCGGAGCCGGTCCTCGCCGAGCCACGCCCCCTCCCCGCGCCCGGCCAGGTAGAGCTCCCCCCGCAGCGGGTCGAGCGTCGCCCCCGCCGCGATCCCCGCCCCGTCCGACACCGCCACGTTCACCGCGAAATGGGGCACCCCGTGCGCGTAGTTGGTGGTCCCGTCGAGCGGGTCGACGAACCAGCGCAGCCCGTCTCCGGCATCGCCCGCCACGGCGGCGCGCGCGCCCGACTCCTCGGCGAGCACCGCGCTCCCCGGGAAGCGCCCCACCAGGAACTCGAGCAGGGCCTCCTCGCTCGCCCGGTCCGCGTCGGTGACGAGGTCGATGCCGCCCTTGTAGTCGATGGTGCGGCGCGTCCCCCACTTCTCGCGCAGCACCGCACCCCCCCTCCGGGCCGCCTCCGCGCACGCCTCTCGCAACTCACCGATCGCCGTCACGGAACCTCCCTGGGTCGCCTCCGCCACCATAGCGCCGCGGACGTCGCGTGCTAAGTTCTCCCCGGGAGGAATCGATGAGAACCCTGTCCGCCGTCCGCATCGTCTTCTTCGTGCTCTTGCTCGCCTACGCGCTCTACGCGATGCCGTGGTCGTACATCGTCCTGCCCAAGGAGGGCACGAGCCTGGCGCTCCCGCTCGTCATCGCGGACGTGAAGGCGCTCGCCATGGCCACCTGGCTCGGCGTGGCCTGGATCGGCATCGACGCCTACCTGAGCCACCGCCTGCTCCGCCGCGAACGCGAGGGTTCCCCGCGCTCCCCGGAGGCGGCGAAGTAGCCGACCTCCCCAGGTGATGGGCGTCGGCCCACGGGCCCTCCTCTACCGCCTTCGCTGCCTGCTCAAGCGGCGCGAGGTCGACGTCTGGTACGACCCGGCCTACCGGCTCCCCTTCACCGGGGTCGAGTTCACCGGCCTCGACCCGCGCCGCGCCGACTTCGCCGCCTGGTGGCTCCGCTCCAGCAAGGCCGTCGCCCCGGGCTGGTGGCGCTCCCCCCGCCGCGCCTCCTACGCCGAGCTCGCCCGCGTCCACGACGCCACGCTCCTCGAGTCGATGGCGCGCCCCGAGACCCTCGCCGCCGTCTTCGGCGTCGACCCCTCCGACGTCCCGGTCGACGAGGTGATGCGCACCGTCCGCCTCGCCACCGGCGCCACCATCCAGGCCGCCGGGGAGGCGCTCCGCCGCGTGAAGCCCCAGCTCAACCTGCTCGGAGGCTTCCACCACGCCGGCCCCACCTCGGCCGGCGGCAACTGCCCGGTGAACGACATCGCCATCGCCATCGCCTCGGTTCGGGCCGACGGCTTCACCGGAAAGGTGGTGGTGCTGGACCTCGACGCCCATCCGCCCGACGGCATCGCCTCCTGCCTGGCCAACGATCCCAACCACTGGATCGGCTCCATCTCCGGCTCCGACTGGGGCGAGCTCCCCGGGGTCGACGAGGTTCTGCTCGCCGAGGGTTCGGGGAACGCCGTCTACCTGGAGGCGCTGCACGGGCTCCTCGGACGGATGCCGCCGGCGGGGCTCGCCTTCGTCATCGCCGGGGGCGACGTGCTGCGCGGGGACCGGATGGGGAAGCTCGACCTCACGCTCACCGGCACGCGCATGCGCAACGTGGCGGTGGCGGCCCACCTCGAGGGGGTGCCGTCGGTCTGGCTGCCGGGCGGCGGATACAGCAAGAACGCCTGGAAGGCGCTGGCCGGCGCCGGGCTGGCCCTCTCCACCG
>JBAXVO010000488.1:0-2172 GCA_037129355.1 Deltaproteobacteria bacterium
GCCGCCGCATCCACTCCCAGTGCAGCGAGCCCGGCCACCACCGCGTCGCCCCGGGAGAGCGAGGCCTCCACCGTTCCCTGGGCGGAGTCGCCCGCGTCGAGGAGGAGCGACGGCCCGCGGGCCCGCACCGGCGCGATCTCGGCGGCGATCCGGGGCAGCGCCGCGATCCGCCCGTGCAGGTCGGACATGGAGAGGATCTCGACGCAGGACGGGGCCGCGGAGAGGGCGAGGGCGAGCGCGGCGGGGAGGAACATGGGGAGGAATCGACTCTACCAGCCGCCCCGGACGCGCCGGCAAATGATCCAGATCAGGCCCAGGTACGATTTGACGCATGGCGAAATGATTGGACCCTCCCGGGTGTGTTTCCCTTCGCCGGCGATGGGAGGTGCGGCGTTGGAAGGTCGGCTCGAACGGCTCCTTCGGATGATGCGGTCGAGCCTCACGCCGGAGCAGTTGCCGCCGCCGCCGCCGCCGATTCCGGCGCAGCCCCGCCCCTCCCGGCTCCGCACCCTCCTCGGGCCCGAACCCCTGCCCGAGGCCCCCCCTGCGCCGGCCCGGCAGGGCAAGTCGATGCTCGCCGCACTCCTCGCCCGCGAGACCCTCCCGCTCGATCCCGAGCGGCGGCGACCGCACCGCAACTGGCTCGCGTTCCTGTTCGCTCCCGAACGCATCGACCCGCCCGGTGGCTCCGGGCCGGAGGTCCACTGAATGGAGCACGGAAAACACGTCTTCCGCATCGTCATCCTGGTGGCCGTGATCCTGGCCGTGGTGGTGCTGGGCCGCGGCCTGCTGATCCCCAAGACCTACGGCCTGTACGGGCGCTTCCGGGGCGCCAACGTCGGCGAGCAGATGAACATCCGCCCGGTGCTGCACGCCGGGGCGGCCGCCTGCGCCGACTGCCACGGGGACCAGTCCACCAAGCGCAGCGCCGGCGCCCACAAGAACGTGAGCTGCGAGATCTGCCACGCTCCGCTCGGCGCCCACGTGAAGGCCGACGGCACGGTGGTGAAGCCGCCCATCGACCGGTCCTTCACCCTCTGTGCGAGGTGCCACCGCAAGGTGGCCGGGCGCCCCGCCAGGTTCCCGCAGGTCGACCTCGACCAGCACGTCAACGGGCCCGTCGAGGGCAAGGTCTGCCTGCAGTGCCACGACCCCCACTCGCCGAAGCCCTGAGGGAGGACACCATGAGCGACTGTCACGACGGGTGCAACGGGAGCCGCCGCGAGTTCCTCTCCGGGACGCTGAAGCTGGCCGGCGGCGCGGTGGTCACGGTGATCGGCGGCGCGGCCCTGGCCTCCTCGGGCTCGTCCGCCGGCGCCGGGGCGCCCCTGCCCGGGGGCGGCGACTACGACTGGAACGAGCACCTCTGGGCCTACCTGGTCGACACCACGAAGTGCATCGGCTGCGGCTCCTGCGTGCGGGCCTGCAAGGCCGAGAACGACGTCCCGGAGGGCTTCTTCCGCACCTGGATCGAGCGCTACGTGGTGGGCATGGACGACAGCCACGTGGACTCGCCCAACGGCGGCATGGACGGCTTCCCGCCGGTCCAGGTGGGCTTCGTCGCCACCAAGTCGTTCTTCGTCCCCAAGATCTGCAACCACTGCCGCGCCACCCCGTGCACGCAGGTCTGCCCGGTGGGCGCCTCCTACCGGACGAAGGACGGCGCCGTGCTCGTCGACGCCGACAGCTGCATCGGCTGCGGCTACTGCGTGCAGGCCTGCCCGTACGGGAGCCGCTTCATCCATCCGGCCACGCACACCGCCTCGAAGTGCACCTGGTGCTACCACCGCATCACCAAGGGGCTGAAGCCGGCCTGCGTGACGGTCTGCCCGACCCAGGCGCGCCAGTTCGGCGACTTGAAGAAGGAAGGCGACCCGGTGCGGAACGTCGTCGAGCACGACCGCGTGCAGATCCTCCAGGGGCACCTGCTCACCGAGCCCCAGTGCTACTACACCCACCTCGACAAGGAGGTCAGGTGATGCCCGAGATCACCGGCTTCTCCTTCCCCAACGACATCCACGTCACGTGGAGCCTGATGATCGTCATGTACCCGTACATCACCGGGTTCGTGGCCGGCTCCTTCATCGTGACCTCGCTCTACCACCTCTTCGACCGGCAGGAGTTCAAGCCGGTGGCGCGCCTCGCCATGGCGACCTCGTTCGCCTTCCTGCT
>JBAXVO010000489.1:0-2172 GCA_037129355.1 Deltaproteobacteria bacterium
GTCCTCACCCGCGCGGCGAGGCGGCTCGGCCTCTCGGCCCGGGCACACGATCGAATTCTTCGGGTGGCGCGAACCATCGCCGACCTCGAGGGCGCGGCGCGCGTCGAGGCGCGCCACCTGCTGGAGGCCGTTCAGTACCGCGCCCTCGATCGTCCGGCGGCAACGGAGGCAAGGGAGGCAACGAGATGAGCAAGGTGTCGGAGAAGCTGAAGGCGCTCACCCAGGCGGTGATCGCCATCGAGAAGCAGTTCGGCAAGGGCAGCATCATGAAGCTCGGCGAGGAGGGGGAGGTGCCGCCGGTGCCGGTCATCCCCTCGGGCTCGGTGGGGCTCGACCTGGCGCTGGGGGTGGGGGGCTACCCCCGCGGCCGGGTCATCGAGATCTTCGGCCCCGAGTCGTCGGGGAAGACCACGCTGGCGCTCCACGCCATCGCCGAGGCCCAGAAGGCGGGCGGGGTGGCCGCCTTCATCGACGCCGAGCACGCCCTCGACGTCAACTACGCCCGCAAGCTCGGGGTGAACGTCGCGGAGCTGCTCGTCTCGCAGCCGGACACCGGCGAGCAGGCGCTGGAGATCGCCGAGCAGCTGGTGCGCAGCGGTGCCTGCGACATCCTGGTGGTCGACAGCGTGGCGGCGCTCGTCCCCAAGGCCGAGATCGAGGGGGACATGGGCGATCCGCAGATGGGGCTGCAGGCCCGGCTCATGAGCCAGGCCATGCGAAAGCTCACCTCGGTGGTGTCGCGCAACCTCTCCACCGTGGTCTTCATCAACCAGATCCGGATGAAGATCGGCGTGGTCTTCGGCAACCCCGAGACCACCACCGGCGGGCAGGCCCTCAAGTTCTACTCCTCGGTGCGGCTCGACATCCGGCGCATCGGGCAGCTGAAGGACGGCGAGCAGGTGGTGGGGAGCCGCACCCGGGTGAAGGTGGTGAAGAACAAGGTCGCGCCCCCGTTTCGCGAGGCCGAGTTCGACGTCCGCTACGGCGTGGGGGTGGACCGGCTCTCCGAGGCCCTCGACCTGGGCGTGGACCGCAACGTCGTGGAGAAGTCGGGGGCGTTCTACTCGCTCGACGGGGAGCGCATCGGGCAGGGGAGGGAGCGGGCGGCCGAGTGGCTGAGGGAGCACCCCGCCGCGCTCGAGTCGCTGGTGGCGCGGATCGGGGCGGCCCACGCGCCCAAGCTCGCCGTGGCGGCGGCGTCGTAGGGGCGCGGCATCACTCCGCGCCGAGCGGCCAGTCCTTCCCGGAGAGGGAGAGGCGGAAGCCGCCCGGCGCGGACGGGTCCTCGGCGAGCCGCATGCCGAGCGCGATCTGGGCCGAGCGGGAGAAGCGGGCGGCGTGCCCGGAGGAGAGGGTGGCGCGGAGCACGCCGTCCTGCCCCACCCGCAGCGTCGCCGGCTGGAGCGGCTCCCGGACGCCGCCGGCGAGGGTGAGGGTGAGCGTGGCCGCGACGTCGGGCTCCTCCGAGACCGCGGTCACCACGAAGGGGGTGCCGGGCACCGAGACGGGGGCTCTCTCCCGGCCGATCCGGACCTGCCAGCCGCCGCCCGCGGCGGGGGCGAGGCCGCGCCAGAGCACCTCCAGCGTCCGCTCGTGGGTCACGGGCTCGCCGTTCACCAGGAAGCGTCCCTCGTCGTCGATGCCGAGGCCGGGGGTCACGCCCCGAACATAGCGCCATTGCGGTGAAGTGCGCCGTGGGATAGGTGGAGCCGCGTGGAGACACCCGAACCGGTCGTTCGCATCCGCTGCCCGAGCCCGGAGGACGAGGCCCGCTGCCGCGCCGTGCTGCAGAAGGCCGGGCTCGTGCCCGAGACCCAGCTCACCTGGCTCGCGGTGCGCGACGCCGACCCCGACCGGGTGAACGACCTGCTGGTCGAGGGGGGCGCGGCGGGGCGCGTGGCGGCGCGGGAGCAGGTGGGCAAGCTCATCGGCTTCGTCATCGACCACGGTCCGTCGCTCGACGGCCGGGCCGGGAGCCTCCGGGCCACGGTGACCCGCATCCTCTCCACCGCCGGCCTCACGGCGCGCTGGTCGCCCCGGCCGGAGGAGGAGATGGGGGGCGCCGGTGCCGCCCTGCACGAGTACCTCATGGAGACGCGCGGCGGCTTCGTCTCCTGGGAGCGGTTCACCGGCCTGTTCTGCCGGCCGGCCGACCCGGCCTGACCGCGGCCT
>JBAXVO010000049.1:0-16761 GCA_037129355.1 Deltaproteobacteria bacterium
GCGCCGTCGCCTCCTTCGGGGGGCGACGGCGTTTTCTCTTCTCCGGACCCCTACTTCTTCGGGATCCCGATGACGACCCGGATCACGCGATCGGCAGTTCCCTCGTTCGTCATCCGCAACCACCCTTCACGGCGGCCTTCGACTTGAGCTTCACCTTCTTCGTGTAGGCGTGGGCCGCCCAGGTTGGGGCGTGCTGCGCGGCTCCGTGTTCCTCGACGCCGGTGTCCCCGCATGGGGATCGGAAGGCCCGGGACGAGTCCAGTTCCGGCCAGGCCGCCCGCTGGGTGCTCCCGGTGGCGTAGAGGAACCTCCAGGCCGGGTCGTCCCTTCCATCGGCCTTCCCCACCCGCTCGGCCACGCAGGCGTCCACCGGGTAGCGCTCCAGCCAGCGGTTCACGCCCCCCTCGATGACGTAGAGGTTCGGCACGCCCTGCGCGGTGAGGCGTCGCCAGGCCTTCTGCGCCTCGGCCTCGCCGTTCCCGACCACGAAGGTGACGGTGGTCGGCGGCTGGTCGACGAGGAGCTTCAGCCGCTCCGGCGCCTCCAGCTCGGAGAGCGTGGCCCGGCGCGCGCCGCCGACGTGGAACAGGTTGAAGTCCTGCTCGTCGCGGAGGTCGAGGATGTTGACCTGCACGCCGATGTCCTTGCGGAGGGCGACCACCTCGGCGGGATCCACGAAGACCTCGCGGGCCTCCAGGGCCTTGGCCACGGACGGGCCCATGCGGACGAACTTCGTCTCGGGATCCGGCTGGCCGCGGACGACCAGGAACAGGCTCGCGCCGACGAGCGAGCCGGCGAGGATCTGCCACCCGCGTCCCGGCCCCTTCACGACCTCGGCCCACGGACGCTTCTGGCCGAAGTACTGCTGGGCCAGGTCGCCGGCCCAGAAGAGGGACACGGCCATGACCACGACGAGGAGGACCGTGACGCCCAGCGGGAGGCCGAGCCACTCCGGCAGGGTGAACCGTCCCATGTAGGAGGAGAGCCAGAAGCCCTGGAAGCTCCCCACCGTCTCGCCGAAGAGCCAGACACCGCCCAGCGCACCGAGGAGGAAGAACATCCCGTCCACCTTGAGGGTGGAGGCGGCCACGATCGACGTTCCCGGGCAGAAGCCGCCGATGACGAACCCGACGCCCATGATCAGGCCGCCGACGATCCCGGGCCAGAGGTAGGTGGGGTTCACGAAGACGCGGGTCATGTCGAGCAGGCCGAGGGCGGTGGCGACCGCGACGAGCACCGCCGCGACGGAGATCCCGGTGAACATCACCTTCAGGACGGTCATGTCCTGGAAGTAGAACTGCCCGGCGAGCTTCCGGGTGTCGCCAAAGCCCCCCATCTCCAGGGCGGCGCCGAAGCCGAAGCCGATGGCCCCGAACACCAGCGCGTAGGCGACGGGACCGAGGGTTGAAGCGAGGTCGAAAGGTGCCATGTTCGTCTCCTGGTGAAGCTCAGGTCCAGAGCCGGCGGAGGAACCAGGCCACCGCGTAGGCGCTCGCGAAGACCGCCATCGCGAAGGCCCAGCTGCCCACCGAGAGCACCGCGCCCCCGGAGAGGGCCTGGCCCGAGGTGCAGCCGCGGGCCATGCGAGCGCCGTAGCCCATGATGAGCCCGCCCAGGAGCGCGAAGCCCCAGCGGGCGTGGATGGAGACGCGAGGACCCGTGCGGGTCTCGAGCTTCACGCGCCGGTTCCAGAGACCCGAGACGAAGCCCCCGAGCACCGTGCCCACCAGCATGTAGATGGAGTAATGGGCCCAGGGACTGCGCGTCCCGCCCGCCATCTCGGCGAAGTAGGCGACGCGGTCGACGTGGCCCGGGGCGACGAGGTCGAGGACGCCGGTCTGGACGCGGCTCATCGCGGCCGAGGCGCCCAGCCCTCCCCCGGTGACGTAGAGGCTCAGGAAGAGGACGACGCCGAGCAGCGTGCCGGCGACGTAGGGGTTCGTGTACGGCCGGGGTTCACGGCTCGTGCTCATCGCTCGGCTCCTCCCGGCCCGGCGGCGTCGACGTCGACGTGCTGGTAGCCGGTGATCATGGACTTCAGGTGGTCGGTGGGCGTCCGGCCCGTCGAGACCAGGTAGACGTGCAGGACGAAGAAGGTGAGGAACATCCAGGCGCCCAGGTTGTGGATCGGCGCGACGTGGTGGAGGCCGTTCACCGCGTTCGCCACCGAAGGCCACTTGCCGACCGCCCAGATGAGCGCGCCGGTCACGATCTGGAGCGGGAAGAGGACGTTCAGGAGCGCCAGGTAGGTGATCTGCTGAAGCGGGTTGAGCTTCTGCCCGGCGGCGTTCCTCGGGTGCGACTCCCCGTAGAAGATGCCGCGCGCCTGGTAGGTCATGTGCTCGAGCGCGCTGGCGAGGAAGCCCTTCGGGTGAGGGATGAAGTTGCGGATGGCGGCGGTGGTCAGGTGGTAGAAGAGCGCCAGGAACGCGTTCACGATGAGGATGACCGCGAACGTGTTGTGGATCGCGACGGCCGTGGGCAGGCTCATCAGGGCCCACTTCCCGGTGCCGTGCACCTCGAGCCCGGTCACGATGAGGGCGATGCCGCTCACCGCCATCGTCCAGTGCCAGAGCCGCTCGTAACGGCCGAAGACGTACTCCTTCTCGCCGGCCTCGTGGGCCATCGGGCCCCTCCTGCGCCGGAACGCGTAGCGGATCCCGCCGTGCACGGTGACCGCGAGCAGGACGGCCAGGAAGGCCAGGAATCCGACCCGGTTCGTCCATGCCTGGCGGGAGTGGCCGAGGACGTGGAGGGCGCCCGGGGCGGTCTCGCGGTCCCGCTGCAGGACGAGGCCGCTGGCCTGGGAGGGGGCGACGACCCCCGCCAGGGCGACCCGGGCTCCGTCGGGGGGCCTCGGCGGGACCCCGCCGGGCAGGTAGGAGGCCACCACGTAGTCGTCGGAGAGCCGGGAGTCCTCGGCGTGGCAGGCGCCGCAGTCCCGGAGCGCGCGGTCCCGGGTGGAGATGCCATGGGCCAGCGGGTGGACGTCGAGATTCCCGACCACGACCGGCTCCTCCACACCGAGCGCCCGGAGGCGTGCGGCGATGAGGTCGGTCCTCCGGATCGTGTCGAGGCGGAGCTCGGTCCCCTCGATGCGGCCGTTCCCGTCGGCGTCGAAGGCGGTGACCACCTCGGGGGCGTACGCCGTCCCGTCGCGCCAGGCGCGGACCACGGTCTCGAAGGGGACGTCCACGCCGTCCACGCGGGAGGCCCAGCGGTAGCGCCCCACCAGGTTGACCGGCGCCACCCGGCGGACCCCGTCGGCCTCGACCCGCTCGACGAGGAGCGGCCTGAGGGGCCGGATCGTCGTGGTGTTCATGGTGTCGCCGGGACGCCGCTCGACGTTCCGGTAGCGGATCGATGGCCCGCCGGCATCGGTGACGACCGTGGCGTCGACCATCTCGGCGGCCGGGCCCATCAGCCCGGAGGCATGGCACACCGCGCAGGAGAGGACCTCCATGTGGCGCTCGCGGTACGGGAGGAAGGCGTGGGCCTTGAGGGGGTCGTGGCAGGCCCGGCAGTCCTGCTCGGCGAGGCGGTGATCGGGACGGACGAGGAACTCGGCCTGGGTCTGGCGGCGCGGGTCGGCGGTCAGGTAGCGCAGCGCGCCCTGCTTGCCGTCGGTCCGCGCCGGGCTGTTCCGCGCGTAGTGGCAGGCGACGCAGTCCACGAGCTTGGCCGCGTGGACGTCCCAGGGCGCCGCGAGGGCTTCCTTGCCCTCCAGGTCCAGGAAGGAGTCGCTCATCCGCTGCGGGGCGACGATGGCCCCTCCACCCTGGGTGAGGGACCAGGTCCGCCCCGACACCGGTGCGGCCTCGAAGGAGCCCGGGACGGTGACGGGCGCGCCCACGTCCATGACCATCCCGTGGCAGGCCCCGCAGTTCGCGGCGCGCGGCGTCCCGATGCGGATGGACTCCCGCTTCAGCTTGCCCTCGCCGTCCAGCCGGTCGGCGCGGACCTCCAGCTTGCCCCCGGCGACGTGGCACTGCACGCAGGTCGCGGCGGCGCGCGGCGCCTTGTGGTCGGTGTGGGCGGCGATGTAGGCGGCGTCGTGGCAGGCCCCGCAGGTCTTCGCGGCGTCCATCTCCTCGGCCGTGCGGACCTTGCGCCCGGCCGCGTCGAGCGGGGCGAAGAGCGGGTGGATGGGGTTCACGCCCTGCTGGGCGACCGCCGGCGAGGCGAGGAGGAGAGCGAGGACGAGGGCGACCTGGCGGCTCACTTGCGGCCTCCGGTCTTGATGGGATCTGCCCCGTAGCCGAGCGCCTTCCAGTCCATCCGCGACCTCTCCCCGTGGCAGTCGGTGCAGGCGAGCGCCTTCTCCTTCGTCGACACCATGTGGGAGAGGGGCCAGTACATCTCGGTCGGGGCGAAGCCGTACTTGCCGCTGTAAGGGATCTTCGAGGCCACCGAGCCCAGCCGGAAGGCGCTGTCCCAGTCGAAGGTGGTCCAGTACCCGCCCGGCCCACCGGTGACCGGTGGGAAGAGGTAGTCGAAGCCCGCGTCGTAGGGCTGCTTGCCGCGGTGGATCTTGAAGGGCCAGATCTTCGCCGTCGGGTCGTCGATCCCGCCGAACGGGGGGTTGAGCGCCGTGACCTTGGTCGGATCGATCTTGTCTCCGAGCAGGTTGCGTCCGACCTTGCCGTTGAACCAGCGGTACTCGGGAACCGCATCCTGGGCGTAGGTGAACTCGCCCTTGATCTTGAGGTAGCCGTGCGGGTCCTCCTTGCGGGAGGCGTCGCCGGCCTTGCTCCAGTCCCACCAGGCCTTGGTGGGGAGCTTTCCGGCGAACTCGGGGATGTGGCAGGTCTGGCAGGCGACCGCCTTCACGTGGGTGTCGACCCGCGCGTCCGTGTGCCGGTGTCCGGCATGGCAGTCGGTGCAGGCGACTCCGTTCGAGTCCTCCACGCTGACCGAGAAGGCCTTCCCCTGGATCTGGTGATCCGGGGCCCGGTGGCAGTCCACGCAGAGGAACCCGTGGCGGCCCATGTGGACGTCCTCCTCCTCGAACGGGTGGGCCAGCGACGAGTCGATGTCGCCGTGCTTCACCCCCTGCCCTCCGCCGCCGTAGGCGTGGCAACCGAGGCAGTTCTCCCTCTGGGGCGTTCCCACCGAGCGGGCCGCCGCGACGAGGTCGCTCTCCTTGGTGGGGATGCCGTAGGTCCCCTTCACGTAGGTCCCGCTCCGCTCGTGGCAGACCAGGCAGTCGACGTTCTCGGCGTTCTTGAAGTCGAAGGAGTCGTCGGCCCATCCATAGCCGATGTGGCACTTGGTGCAGGACTTCTCGTTGCCCCGGTTGGCGATGCAGAAGTTGTTGATCAGGTTCTTCTTGCCGATGCGGGTCTTGCCGTCGTGCCCCGGGACGACGACCTCCTCGCCCAGCCACTGCCAGTGCGAGCTCCGCATCACGTGGGCGGCGTCGGGGTGGCATCCGAGGCAGGAGCGGGTCACCGCCTGGGGGCTCTCGAACTTCGCGGGGGTCACCGGCGCGTGGTCGAAGTGGGGCCGGAGCTTCTTCGAGAAGGCGGGGGCCGCAGGCGGCGGCGCCGGGGGGCGTTGCAGCGCGACGGCCACGCCCACGACCAGCGCGAGGGCGGCGAGGAACGTCAAACCGATGAGGAGATGCCTTTTCGTCACGGGGAGTCCATTCGAGGTCGGGGAACGGCGCGTTGCTCGCATGGAGCCCTTTGCGTGGGTCGTGCCTGGATTCGCACTGCCAGAATTCAGGTACTTGGCGAAATGAGGCTGAAACATGAGACGCAATGTGTTTCAATCCATCGACACGTTTCGTTTCATCAGGGAGTGAAACATGACGTCGCGACTGCCGGACCCCGAGCCTGCTGCCTGTGCCGTCGGCGCGACCAATCAGGAGATGGCCTTCTCCGCGGTGAACGCGGCCTTCGGGTCCCTCGGCCGCATCTGCATGGCGCTCGACTCCGACTTCCGGATTCGCTACGCGTCGGACCTGCTGGTCACCCTCCTCGGTCCGGAAGTCGTCTCCCAGGTCCGCGGGCTGTCGATCGAGTCGCTGCTCGGGTCGGAGCTCTTCGGGCTCGACGGGCCGCTCCGCCAGGCGCTGCTCGCCGGCGAGAAGCGCGAGGGGTGGCGGGCGGTGCTGAACGTCGAGAACGGGCCGGCACGCCTCATGTCGGTCTCGGCCGCTCCACTCCTCCCCGACCGGCTCGGCGTCTGCGATCCCTCCGCCGCCTACCTCGTGGTCCTCCGCCCGGCCGACGAGTCCACGGTGGAGGCCAGCGGCCCCATCGCCGGCTTCGGGCTCATCGCCCGGTCCCCGTCCATGGCGCGGGTCTTCCGGATGATCGACGTGCTCCAGCACAGCGAATCCACGGTGCTCGTGACCGGTGAGAGCGGGACGGGCAAGGAGGTCATCGCCCGCATCATCCACGCCCACTCCCCCCGCAAGGCCGGCCCCTTCGTGGCGGTGAACGCCGCCGCCCTTCCCGGGGAACTCCTCGAGAGCGAGCTCTTCGGCCACGTCCGCGGGGCCTTCACCGGCGCCGTCCGCGACCGGGCCGGGCGATTCGAGACGGCCGGCGACGGGACCCTCTTCCTCGACGAGGTGGGCGACGTCCCCCTCCACCTCCAGGTGAAGCTCCTGCGGGTCCTCCAGGAGCACACCTTCGAGCGGGTCGGGGACAGCCAGACGCGCCGGACCAACGCGCGGATCATCGCCGCCACCAACCGGAACCTGCGCCGGCTCGTCGCCGACGGCCGCTTCCGCGAGGACCTCTACTACCGTCTCCGGGTCTTCCCCATAGAGTTGCCCCCGCTGCGGAGCCGGCGCGAGGACATCGAGCCGATGGCCCGGTTGCTCCTCTCCCGCGTGGGCACGCGGACGGGGCGCGCGCTGCGCCTCTCCCCCGAGGCCGTCCGCCTGATCCTCTCCTACGAGTGGCCCGGCAACGTCCGGGAACTGGAGAACGCGCTCGAGTTCGCCGCCACCGTGTGCCAGGGGCAGACGCTCCAGCCGGAGGACCTGCCCCCGGAGATCGCCCCGCAGTCGGCGATGCCCATCGCGGAGGAGGCGCCGGTCGCCCGGCCACGGGCCATGCCCCCATCCGGGACCATCGACGACGTCGAGCTGCGGGCGGCGCTGGAGCAGAACCGCTGGAACCGGCTGGCCACGGCCCGCGCGCTCGGCGTGAGCCGCAGCACGCTCTGGCGCCGGATGCGCGCCGCCAGCCTGGGCTGAACGGTTTCGTCTCCCCGGCGACACGTCTCGTCTCGCGACGCCGCGACGTTCCGTCGCGTGCCGGCGCGGAAGCGCCCCAAGCTACCGGATCGGCTGGACCTGCCCCGCGGGCACGGGGCACGCAGTGTCCAGCGGAAACCCCAGCGGGAGGAACCCTATGACATTTCACAAATGGTCAACCATGGCCGCGGCACTCGCGCTCGTCGTCGCCTCGCCGGCCCGGGCCACCAACGGCATGCGGATGATCGGCTTCGGGCCGGTCCAGAACTCGATGGGCGGCGTCGGCGTCGGCGCCACGCTCGACTCGGCCAGCATCCTCTCCAACCCGGCCGGGATCACCGATCTCGGCGCGCGGGTGGACTTCGGCGCGACCTTCTTCCTGCCGACGGTGAAGTTCAGCGCCACCGGGACCGACACCGGCCAGCCCGGACCGAACCCGTTCGTGAACCAGCCGGGAGTCACCCTCGAGAGCAGCCGGGGCGGCTCGCCCATCCCCGCCTTCGGCATCGTCATCCCCATCGACGACCAGTGGACCTTCGGCATCGGGGCCTACGGCGTCGCCGGGATGGGCGTGGACTACGCGGCGAACCTCTACTCCAGCACGACCTTCTCCAGTTACTCCCAGATGCGCTTCACGCCGGGCGTCGCCTACAAGCTGAACAAGATGTTCTCGTTCGGCGCGACCCTCAACGTCATGTACGGCAGCATGGAGTGGAACGTCGCCAACCAGTTCGGCCAGGTGCCCCACAACACCGCCGGCTCCTTCGGGCTCGGCGGCACGATCGGCGTGAAGGTCACGCCAATCGACATGCTGACCATCGGAGCCGCGTTCGAGACCACCTCGTTCTTCCAGGACTACGCCTTCAACACGCCCCAGGGCGTGGACAAGCTCACCTTCAACCAGCCCTGCGTCGTCACCGTCGGCGCATCGGTGAAGCCGATCGAGATGCTGCTCATCGCCGCCGACGTCCAGTGGATCAACTGGTCGGCGACGAACGGCGCGAACAAGCCCGCCTTCTCCCAGAACGCGAGCCAGGCGATGCCCTGGAACCTGAACTGGTCGAGCCAGTTCGTCTTCAAGCTCGGCGTCCAGGTGACGCCGCTCGAGTGGCTGGCCATCCGGGCCGGCTACAACTACGGGAAGAACCCGCTCGACGCCTCGCGCGCCTTCGAGAACATCGCCTTCCCGGCCATCGCGGAGAACCACATCACGCTCGGCGCGGGATTCAACATCGGCAAGCACGTCGTCCTCAACGTCGGAGGGATGTACTCCCCGGCGACGAGCCTCACGGGGTCGAACCCGGACTTCCCGCAGGGCACGCCGGGCTACCCGGGTCCCTTCGGCCAGGGCATCGCCTCCTACACCACGACGATGACGCAGGTGGGGATCGACGCCGGGATCGCCTACAAGTTCTGACCTCCCCGACGCACGACATCCGGGACTCCCCCGTGCCGGTGGGGGGAGTCCCATCGGGGTCTGGCGCTTCGACGCCAACGGAGGTATTCGCTCCCTCCGTCCCGTCGGCGCCTTCCGCCGACCCCTCGAGGAGTTCCCCGTGTCGAAGACCTTCCGAACCACCCTGGCGATCGTCCCGTTCCTTCTCGTCGTCGCCTGCACCGACGCCGCCAAGGCGCCCGCCGAGGCGGCGCTCGCCGCCGCCGGCACGGCCATCGAGTCCCTGAAGGGCGACGCGGCCCGATTCGCGCCCGAGGCCGTGAAGACGGTCCAGGCGAGCTACGACTCGGCCAAGGCGCTGGTCACGAAGCAGGACTACAAGGGGGCGCTGGCCGCCGCGGCCGAGATCCCGGCCCAGGCGAAGGCGGCGCTCGCCGCCGCCAGCCTCGCGAAGGACAACGCGGCCAACGCCTGGCGCGGCTTCTCGGAGAACGTCCAGCAGTCGATCACCGAGGTGACGGCCCGGGTGGCGGCCCTGTCGAGCGCGAAGAAGCTCCCGCGCGGCATCGACAAGGACGCGGTCGCCCTGGCCAGGCAGGAGGTCGAGATCCTCGAGAACCGCTGGCAGATGGTGAAGGATGCGGCGAGCAAGGGCGACTACCCGATCGCCATCGCCAAGGGCGCGGAGGTGAAGAAGAAGGCCATGGCGCTCGCCGCCTCGCTCGCCGGCAAGTAGCCCGTCGTCAGCGCACCGGCAGGTTCCACAGGTGCATGGCGGCGTAGGCCCGCCACGGCCGCCACGCCTCGGCCCGGGCCTCCGCCTCCCGCGCCGACTTCACCCCGAGCGCACGCAGGACCCCCAGATCGCCGCCCGGGAAGGCGTCGGGAGCGCCCAGCGCCCGCATGGCCACCAGGCTGGCGGTCCAGGGTCCGACCCCCGGCAGGGCGAGCATCCGGTCCCGCATCCCGTCCGGATCGGCGCCTCGCTCGAGCCCCAGTTCCCCGGAGTCGACGGCGGCGGCGAGGGCGAGGAGCGTCCGGGCCCGGGCCCCGGGCATGCCCAGCCGGGCGATCCGGCCCTCGCCCGCCTCGAGCACCGCGCCCGGCGTCGGCGCCAGCCGATCGAGCCCCGCGAACGGGGTCTCGACGGCCTCCCCCAGCGCGCGGGCGATCCGGCCAGCCACGGTGGTGGCCGCACGGACGCTCACCTGCTGCCCGACCACCACCCGAACCGCGGCCTCGAAGGCGTCGAAGGCACCGTTCACCCGCAGTCCTGGATTGCGCCGAACCGAGGGGGCGAGCAGTCGATCCTTCCGGAGCGCCGCCGCCACCACGGCGGGATCGGCGTCGAGGTCGAAGAGCGCCCGAAGCCGCGCGGCGAGCGCCCTCCGCACCGGGGCCAGCGACGGCGAGAACTCGGCTCGCAGGACCGGCCGGCTCGGGTCGGCCGTGACCGACACCCAGCCCCGCGCCCGGTCCACCCGGACGGTCCGGCGGTAGGCCCCGCCCTCGACCTGCTCCACGCCCGCGGTGCAGCGGGCGTCGAGGAACGCCAGCATCGCCTCCCAGTCGAGCGGCGGCCGGTAGGCGAGGCGGAGGATCATCCCCCCTTCGGCGCGCCGCTCTCGATGCGGGCGGCCGCGTCGGGCTGGAGCTCCTTCAAGAGCTCGAGCTGGATCTTCCAGTCGGGCTCCCGCTGGTCGTTCGACGGATCGATGGTCCCGGTGAAGATGCGGGTGAAGGTGACCGCGCACCCCGACGGCTGCGCGGGGTTCCCCGTCACCTCGTAGCGGCTGTTCCCCTCGGCGGCGGCGAGCCACCCGGTGAGGACCACGAGGCCGCCGCCCTGGACGGCCCGGGTCTCGTACCCCTGGTTGACGATGGCGCCGAACGTCCCCTGCTTCGCCTGCCCGGCGTACTGCCGGTCGCGCCCCTCGAGCGGGTAGCCCTTCGTGCCCAGGAGCTTCAGGACCGAGGGCCATACGTCGAGGCAGCCCTTGGCGTACGGGTAGGTGGTGAGTTCCTTCAGGTAGTAGTCGCGCCGCTCGTCGGCGAGACGCATCGAGGCGCAGCCGATCGCCCCGAGGAGCGCGGCGACGGCGACCCAGGAGGAAAGGCGCTTCGTCCGGGGAAAGTTCATTCCCACATCCTACCCGGCGGAAGCGTAGGCGGCGGCCAGTTCCTTCGCGAAGGACTCGAAGGTGGTGGGGGTGGTGCTCGCCGGCGTGCGACCGCCCACGACCTTCACGATCCCGTCGTTGAAGGCCCGGGACATCTCGGCGTAGAGCTGGGCCACGTCCTCCGAGAGCCCCGCCTGCACCAGCGCGCCCGCGAAGGCGTCGTAGGGGAACTGCACGTAGGCGAGGTCGGGCTTGCCGATGGCCGCACCGAGGATGCGGGTGACCTCGGCCAGGGACAGGTCGCGGGGGCCGAGCAGGTTCCGCACCTCCACGCCGCTCCAGTCCCGCGCCGCGATGGCCGCGGCCGCAGCCGCGCCGATGTCCCGGGTGGCGATCATGGACATCTTCACGTCGGGCGCGATGGCCCCCCCGTTCACACCCTGGTGGCGGATGAGCGGCAGGCTTCCGTACAGGTTCTCGAAGAAATACCCGGGGCGCAGCAGGAGCACGGGCACGCCGAGCTTCCGCAGCCGCTCCTCCTGCGCGTGCAGTCCGGCGATGGGGCCGGTGCCGGCGGGCAGGTCGGCGCCCACGCTGGAGAGGAAGACCACGCGCCGGGCACCGGCCTGGCGCAGCCCCTGGATGGTCGCGTCGCCCACCCGGTCCTGGTAGGCCCGGAAGGCGGTCGAGCGGGGATCCGGCGGCAGGAGGGTGTAGACGGTCTCGGCCCCGGCGAAGGCCCTGGTGAGGAAGGCCGCGTTGGTCACGTCGCCGAGCGCGACGTCGGCGCCGCGCGCCTGGAGCGGAGCGAGCTTCCCGGCGTCCCGCCCCACCACCCGGACCTTCTCGCCCCGGGCGAGCAGCGCCTCCGCCACCACCCGGCCCGTGTTGCCGCTCGCTCCCATCACCGTGACCATGTGCGTTTTTTCTCCGCTCTGGCGGATGCTTCCGCCTGGATCTGGCCATCCTTCCTAGCGCGCGGCGGCGTCCGCGCCACCGGGATTCCGTGCTCGCCCCGGGATGGGTTCAACGTTCGCTGACCCGGGGTCCCATGCGATATGCTCCCCGCCTCGCGGGGGAGGATTCGACATGGATGGTATGGCTCGAGGAACCTGGCTGCCGCTCGCGATCCTGCTGGTCGCCCTGGCCGCCCCGGCGGGCGCGCAGGAAGGCCCCTGCGCCGCCGACACGGCCCGCTGGTGCCCGGGCAAGGCGCCGGCCGACCTGATCTCCTGCCTCCAGTCGCACCGGGCCGACCTGGCGAGCTCGTGCGCGGACTACCTCGAGTACGCGATGGTGAGCATCGAGGCCATGCTCCAGGACTGCCAGCCCGACGCCTTCCAGCTCTGCCGCAACGTGGGCAGGGGCGAGCCCACGGCGACCTGCCTCAGCGGGAACCAGGGGAAGCTCACGCGGCGCTGCCAGGAGGACTTCGACTCCCTCGCGCGGGCCGAGACCGCGGCCGCCAAGGACTGCGCGGCCGACGCCGCACGCCACTGCGGGGGCGTGAAGCCGGGCAAGGGCGACGTCTACATCTGCCTGCTCTACAAGGGGAAGGACCTGTCGCCGGCGTGCCGGAAGGCGATGGTTCGCTGAGCCTTCCGGTGTCCCGCTCCCTCCTCGCAGCGGCGCTGCTGCTCGCGGCCCTGCCGGCCGCCGCCCGGGACAAGACCGACGTGGTCGTGCTCCGCAACGGCGACCGGCTCACCGGCGAGATCAAGGGCATGTCGCGGGGGAAGCTCGACTTCAACACCGACGACGCCGGGCGCCTCTCCATCGAGTGGGTCAAGGTGCAGCGGGCGACCTCGGCCCACCAGTACGAGGTCGAACTCTCCTCCGGCGAGCGGCTCTACGGGATCCTCGACTCCCCAGCCGACGGGCGGCTCGCCGTGGGCGCGCCGCCGATGCCGGACGTGGTCCCCATCCCCGACGTGGTGGAGCTCGTCCCCATGGACGACGCCTTCTCCAACCGGGTCCGGGCCATCTTCGACCTCGGCTTCACCTTCGCGAAGTCCAAGTACGCCAGCACCATCTCCACCACGGGGGAGTTCGGCTACCGCTCCGAGGACCTCGGGGCCAGGCTCACCTTCGACGGCTACTTCCAGAGGGACAACCAGAGCGACGCGGTGAGCCGCGGCTCGATCGGCATCCAGGGCTCCTGGTATTTCATCAACCGGTGGCGGGCGGTCCTGGGGGCGCTCGCCGAGCACAACGACGAGCTGCAGCTCCGGGTCCGCCTCTCCCTCGCGCCCGGCGTGGCCTGCTCCGTGGTCCGCAACGACTGGACCGAGGTCTGGATCACCGGAGGCGTGGCCGGCTCGCGCGAGTCGTACATGAACGGCGTGAACAACTACGCGCTCGACGCGCTCCTGGGCGCGTCCTGGGACGCCTGGCGCTACGACTCGCCCAAGCTCGACCTGAACTCCACGCTGGTGCTGCTTCCCGGGCTCTCCGACTTCGGGCGCCTGCGCGGCACCTTCACGATCAAGGTGAAGTACGAGGTCTTCAAGGACTTCAACGTCGGCCTCGCCTTCAGCGACACCTTCGACACCCGGCCGCCCGATCCGTCCGCGCCCAACAACGACTTCATCACGTCCGTGACGATAGGCTGGTCCTACCGTCGCTGAAACCGGAGGATTCCATGTCCCGATCCCGCACGCTCGTCCTCGTCGCCGCGCTCTCCCTGCCGGCGCTCGGCCTCGCCGAGCCCCCGAACCCGATCGCGGCCGCCGTCGATGCCGCCTGGGAGAAGTACCGCACCCTCGACGAGGGAAAGAACGCCGACTACATCCCGGCGCTCGCCAAGGTCGACCCGAAGCTCTTCGGCATCTCGGTCGTCACCGTGGAGGGAAAGACCTTCCAGACGGGGGACGTCGACGCCCGCTTCTCCATCCAGTCGATCTCCAAGGTCTTCACCCTGGCGAGCGTGCTCGAGACCGCCGGGGCGAAGGCGGTCCTCGACAAGCTGGGGGTCGACGCCACCGGGCAGGTCTTCAACTCCATCCTGGCCATCGAGCAGCACCAGGGGAAGGAGATGAACCCCTTCGTGAACCCCGGCGCCATCGCCGCGACCAGCCTCGTCGCGGGCAAGACGGCCGAGGAGAAGTGGGCCCGGATCCTCGCCATCCACGAGGCCTTCGCCGGCCGGAAGCTCGACATCGACGAGGAGGTCTTCCAGTCGGAGGCCGCCACCAACGAGCGCAACCAGGCCATCGCCAAGCTGATGCACGCCTACGGCCGGCTCTACTTCAACCCCATCGCGTCCACCGACGTCTACACCCGGCAGTGCGCGATCTCGGTGAACGCCGCGGACCTGGCCGTCATGGCGGCGACGCTCGCCAACGGCGGGCGGAACCCGATCACCGGCAAGCAGGTCGTCTCCCCGGACAACGTCCATCGGATCCTCGCCGTCATGGCCACCGCCGGCCTCTACGACGACTCGGGCATCTGGCTCTACGAGGTCGGCCTGCCGGCCAAGAGCGGCGTCGGGGGCGGCATCATCGCGGTGGCCCCGGGACGCTTCGGGATCGCGGTCTTCTCCCCCCGACTCGACGCGGCCGGGAACAGCGTCCGAGCCCAGAGGGCCATCGGCGACATCTCCCGCGCGCTGCGCGCCAACCCCTACGACATCCGGCCGGTGAGGCCGTAGCGTCGCGGCTCGCGCGGCTCAGGGCCCCCGCTTCACCAGGCCGGCCAGGCTCGACACGTCGATGGTCCGCGCCTTCGCGGCGATCTCGCCGGAGTACTGCCCGGCCTTCCCGCGCGCCTCCTCGAGCATCCGCTGGAAGACCGCCTTCAGCCGTGCGGCGTCGATCTGGCGGCCGCTCCCGTAGTACTCCCGGGCGACCTGCCCGACCGCGTAGGTGGTCGCGAAGGACATCCCGGAGCTGACCGCCTGGCGGCCCAGCCCTCCGAGCATCCGGCCGCCGATCGAGCCGAGGATCCCGCCCAGGATCCGGCGCCCGACCTGCTCGACCGCCTGTCCGGTGACCCCGGCTCCGACCGTGGCGAGCAACTCGGTGACGTGCCCCCGGTCGAGCTCGTACCCGTGCGCGAGCCCCACCTCGTACACGAGCTTCATCTGGAGCGGGATGATGGCCATCGTGGCGAGCGACTCCGGCAGGAGTTCGAGGGCGCCGGTCAGGATCGCGTAGTCGAGGATCTTGGCGTCGAGCGCGGCCGGGTCGGGCTTGCGGGGAGACGCGGGCGGCTGGGATGCCGGCGGCGGCGATGCGGCTGGCGAGAGGGGCGTGGCCACCAGCGCCCGGGTCTGCCGCTCGATCTCCGCGGCCGGGGCGCTCTCCACGCCCAGGATCCCCCTCAGCCGTTCCAGGAAGGCCCGCTCGGCCTCGGTCCGGACGCCGTCGGCCTCCGCCACCGCGACGGCCATCTCGTAGGCGAAGCGGCGCCCCTCGGGCGTGGTCAGGGTGGCCGCGGCGTCCTCCACCGTGCGGTTCTCGACGAGCACCGCCTGGTAGGCCGAGGGCAGGCCCAGGACCCCTCCCTCGGCGAGCCCGTCGGCGACGCGGCGGATCTGCTCGCGCTCGGAGTCGGAGGTGACGCCGTCGGCGAAGGCGGCGTGGATGGCGATGGCGAGGACGGCACTCTTCTCCCGATCGGTCATGGTGGCGATCCTAGCCCAGGACGACCGGTTGCGCCGTGAGCCCGGGCGGGGCCGGGTGCTACACTCTCCCCCTCGTGCTCCTCTCCCTGGCCATCGCGCTGATCCTCTCCGCGCCCCCCGGCGGCCCGGCGCCTCCGTCGATCCCCGGCGTCCGGATGGACACGAACGGCCCTCCTCCGGCCCTGCTCGCCGATCCCCGGGGGCCGCCCCCATCCCCGGAATCGGTCTGGGTCGAGGGCTACTGGCAGTGGTCGGGCGGGCGGTACGCCTGGGTCTTCGGCGAGTGGGCCGTCCCACCGGGGAAACCGCCCTGCGTCTGGGTCCCGGCCCGCTGGACGAGCGACGATCGCGGGTGGACCTTCCACGAGCCCCACTGGCGCCCGGTCTCCGGTGTACCGGGGCGCATCCACGAGCCGCCGCCCGTCCCGCGCGCCGCCGCGCCGACGCCCCCGCCCCCGCTCCTCGTCGAGACGCAGGGAACGCCCCCCTCGCGGGAGTCGGTCTGGATCCCGGGGTTCTGGGCCTGGTCCGGCCACCGGTTCGCCTGGGTCGCCGGGGAGTGGTCGGCCCCCTACCCGGGACATTCCTGGGTGGAGGGACACTGGAAGCGAAACGGGGGCGCCTTCAGCTGGGTGGCGGGGCGCTGGAGCCGGACCCGGCCGTGAGCTCGTCGACCTCCTCGCGCAGCAGCCACTCCCCGGGGAGTCCGGCCACGGCGTCGCGGAGGCGCGCCAGCTCGACCGGGTCCGGCGCGCCGGACTCCCGGAGGAAGCGGACGCTCTCGTAGTGCCCGGCCACCTCGGCGGGGAGCGCCGCCGCCTTGCGCGCCCGGGCGCGCGCCTCGCCATCCCCTTCGGCAAGGCCCGGCTGGGCGCCGAACCAGCGATCCCAGGCGCCGGCGTCGGCCGGCCCGCCGGCCACCGACGGCACGGAACGGGCGACGAGGAGGAGGCATCCGGGGGGCACCTCCAGCGGGCGCCCGGCCATCCAGGCGCGCAGGTCGACGACCTCCCGACCGTCGACGGAGAACCCCTGGAGCGTGAGGCCAGTGGGGAGTCCGATCGAGAACCGGCCGGGCGGAACCGGGTCGTCGGTCCCCAGGGCCACGAGCGCGGGGCCGTCGGCCGGCCGCCCCTCCGCGACGCCGGCCCGGGAGAGGAGCACCGGCCCGTCGACGCGCGCGAGCGCGGTCCGCAGCCCGGGCCCCGCCGGACGCTCCCCCGGCACCAGCGCGGCGACGCGCCCGGTCACCTCGAGCCCGGTGGAGAGCACCAGGTGATTCACCGTTCCCGCACGGAGTGCCTCGGAGAGCCCGTGATCCCCGCCGACCCGGAAGGCCAGGCCCGCGGAGAACTCCTCGAGGACCTCGAAGAGCGCGTCGAAGTCGGGGACGACGAAGAGGCGCGGC
>JBAXVO010000490.1:0-2146 GCA_037129355.1 Deltaproteobacteria bacterium
CCGGAGAAGTGGACCGGGTATCCGGCCCGCAGGTAGCCGAGCGCACGCTGCGCCAGGGCCCTCACCTGGGGCGTCTCCACGAACTGGGCGCCGGCCTCGACCCCGACCGTGGTGGGGGCCTGAGCTGTCCCGAAGACCTTGCCTTGCATCTCGTGCTCCTTGCCCAGCGAGGCGGGCCCGCCCCTACCTCCCCGGTGGTGACCGACAAGCCCGATCCCCAGGCTCGCTGCGAGCGGGCCCGGGGAGCGGATCCAGCGGCGGGCGCTGCTAGGCGTTCGGAGCGGCGGCGGTGGCGGTCAGGCCAATCGCCTCGGCGTACTTGAGGTAGGTCTCGACGGAGGCGATGACGATGCGCGCCTCGATGGAGAGCAACTCGATGCCGACCAGCGACACCTTCACCCAGGCGTCGATCACGATGCCCTTGTCGAGGATCCGGTCCACCACTTCTGCGAGGCTAGACGAGTCCGTCGACTTCATGACCTTTGCCATGCAACCTCCGACCACAGGTGGGAGTCGCTCGATTGCGACCTCTCCCTCGGGAGCATGCACCCACCGTGCCGCCGTGCGGTCGGGTCACCGTGGCCGGTGGCACGCGGGGCCAAGGCCTGATATCACTTGGAATTCGGGAGAGAGCGCTGCCGTCCACCCGTCCGGCGCGCTCACAGGGGGAATCGGTTCCCGCATTCCGAACCCTCGCCAGCGGAGATCGCTCCCCGTCGCTTCCGCGCGGGACGCAAGATCCGGGTAGGGAGAACGGTGGTCGTGTTCGTCTCCATGGCCGTCCCGACCTCGCTCTCGGCCGTGAGGGTCCCGCCGTGCGCCGTCACGATGGCTTGGCACCTGGCGAGCCCGACGAGGCCGGTCCCCTTTCCTGTTCCCGTTGGGTCGTGAAAGGAGGGCTCGATGCCCTGTCCACGGTCTATGACGTCTGTGTGCGAGCCACCCCGTGCTTCCCCTCTTATCCTTCGTTCGGATCACGCCTCGGCAGGCGCAGCGGCAGGGCTGCTCGATGGTATGGAAATGCGCTGGCGGGGCGGCTTCGCCCGTAGTCGACGTGGAGGTGGGCCGCCGACCGGACCCCCCCCTTACTCCATCTCCCCCGCCCAGTCCCACACCCGGACCTCGGGGAACTTCGGGCTCGGCCACTTCATCGAATCGAGCGAAACTTCACATGAACCAACTTCGAGCCGGACGCCCGGCGTGGATGTCCACGAGCGACCCGCACTGCGGTACGAACAGATTCAAAGGAAGTCCGTCCTTCGTCGAGGTGGGCGTGGGTCCCGAACCAGTCTCCGTTTTCCGAAGCGCATTGCAGGCTGCCAAAAGTAAGAGGCCCAGGCGTCGAATCATGGAGTTGCTCCGTCGGAGAATGAAGCGGTCACGCAGCCTTCGTCCGAGGAGCAGCATTCAGTGTGCCACTCTTAATTTCGACAACCGGCTGAATTTGCAAGGGCAAGCGGTCTCTGTGGTTTCCTGGATGTCGACCCGGGTCACACGTACCTCACCACTGTGAACGGCGGCTTCAGAACGTAGGAATCTGACGTCCTGAGTGGGTGCTGGCTCAAGATCCCGACCGTGCAAATCGACCGAGTCGGTGGTGTTTTACGGATGGTGACGACGCCCTGGGTGGTCAGGACGCTGCTTGACTGCCTCCGCGAGCGAAGGCGACTGGCGGCGGCGACGAGCGCTGCTGGAGCCGCGAGACCCCTGAACCGCGTCGCTAGAGGAACCTCCGGACAGCTTCCTCAGCCGCCTTCGGTCGGCAGCACCATCCGTACAGCGGCCCGGCCATCACCAGGGCGACGCTCTCCACCGTGTACCCTGCGCGGACCTGGACGGCATACGCTTCGGCCTCCCAGTCCCGCCGGAAGGGGTTCCAGAAGAGCGGCGCGAGCAGGGTGTATGACACCCAGAACCATACCGGGTGCTCCGCCTGCTGCCGGACGTGGACGAGTTCGTGGGCGAGGGTCAGCGTGCTCGCCGGGTCCCGCATGAAGACGTGTCGGCCGAAGGTGATGCCGAGCGCCGGGAGCCAGGGCCAGAGGCGATGGACGGTGAAGGGGTTCACCAGTAAGCCCTCCGCTGCGCTGAAACGGTGTGCGGGCACTTGGAGCGTCTGGTGATGGGACTCGGGTGGGGATGAACG
>JBAXVO010000491.1:0-2144 GCA_037129355.1 Deltaproteobacteria bacterium
GACACCGGCAAGGCCACCAAGAAGGCTGCCGACGACACCGCGAACTGGACCAAGATGGCCGCCGACGACACCGCCGACGCGGCCAAGAAGGCGGTCAAGTAGGCGGATGCTCGCGGTCGCGGCCGCGATCGGGTCGTTGCTCGTGCTCGCGCCGGCGGGGGGTGGGAAGACCTACACCCCCGCGCCCTCCTCGCAGGGGCGAAAGCTGGGCTCCTCCCTCGTCGAATCGGTCCGGGCGCCCGCCTTCGGGGACCTGCCCGCGATCCGGGAGCGCGGCGAGCTGCGGGTGCTGGTCTCCTACGGCGTCGTCGGCTTCTACCTCCGGCAGGGGCATCCCCGGGGGCTCGAGGTCGATGCGATGTCGGAGCTCGAGGCGCGGCTCCGCGCGAAGCGCCCGAAGGGAGAGGTCCCGCTCCGGGTCGTCTACGTGCCCACGCCCTTCGAGCGGCTCATCCCGGACCTCGTGGCCGGGCTCGGGGACGTGGCCGCCGGGCTCCTCACCGTCACCGAGGCCCGCTCCCGGGTCGTGGACTTCTCCCACCCCTACGTGGAGGACGTCGAGCAGGTGGTGGTGAGCCGGCGCGACGCGCCACCCGTCCAGGCTCCCCGTGACCTGGCCGGCAGGCAGGTGCACGTCCCCAGGGGATCGAGCACGGTCGAGGGGCTGCGCCGCCTCTCCGCCGGGCTCGCCGCGCAGGGGCTCGCGCCGGTGCAGGTGGTGGAGATCCCGGGCGCCTCCTACGAGGACCTGCTGGAGATGGTCGCGGCGGGGATGTTCGAGCACACCGTGACCGACGACTTCCTGGCCGACCTGTGGGCGAAGGCCCACCCGTCGGTCCGCGTCGACGCGGAGGTCACGCTCCGGGCCGACGGCGACCTGGCCTGGGCGGTTCGCAAGGACAGCCCCAAGTTGCGGGCCGCCCTCGACGATCTGGCCCGCCGCCGCGGCAGCCGGGCCAACCGGGATGCCGCGGAGTCGATCCGTCGCTACACGCGGGATCCGAAGCGGCTGCGGAATGCCCTCTCCCCGGCCTACACCGCCCAGCGGAAGACGATGGAGAAGGCGCTCCGGGAGGCGGCCGACCGGCACGGCTTCGACTGGCTCCTGCTCGCCGCGGTGGCCTTCCAGGAATCCAGGCTCGATCCGGACGCCCGGAATCCGTCCGGCGCGGTGGGGCTCTTCCAGGTCCTGCCGTCCACCGGCGCGTGGCTGGGGTTCCCGGACGTCCACCCCATCCGCGAGAACGTGCTCGCCGGGACCGCCTACCTGGCGCTCCTCCGGCACGAGAATTTCGAGGAGCCGGGGATCGCCATGGAGGACCGGATCCACTTCGCGCTGGCGGCCTACAACGCCGGGCCGGCCCGCGTCGCGTCGCTCCGGCGCAAGGCGAAGGCGCGCGGCCTCGACCCCGACGTCTGGTTCGGCAACGTGGAACTCGAGGCCTACCGAGACATCGGCCAGGAGACGCCGCGCTACGTGGCGAACATCGTGCGGTACTACGTCGCCTACCGGCTGGCGAAGGAGCAGGCGGCCGGCCGTGACGGAAAGTGAATGGCGACGGTTCGCGGCGCGGACCGTCGGGAAATTGGGGCGTAAGGAAACGCTGTCTTGACGCGCCTTTCGTGAGATCGACGCCCCGCGACACGGCAGCGCCGGGAGGACCTCCTGTGTCGCCGCATTTCGCGCAGGGGCTACGAGCGGTGCTTCAGGCGAGGTTCGGGATCCCCCCTCACGGGAATGCTGGGAAACGCATTCCCGTGTGCGTGGCGAGGCCCAGAATTCGCATGAGACAGTGGTTTCATGAACGCACGCGAATGGTCCTCCCGCATCGCCGAGCTCGCCCGAAGCGAGCACGCCGCACTCGCCGACCTTCTCCTCGCCGTCGCCGAGTTCGATGGCCAGGGGGTGTACAGGCAGGTTGGCTTCTCGAGCCTCTTCGATTTCCTGCACCGGGAGGTCGGCCTGTCCCGGGGGTCCGCCTACTACCGGCAGGTGGGCGCTCGGATGGTCCGGCGCTTTCCCGAGGTCGAGGGGCCGATTCGAGATGGACGGCTTTGCATCACGACGGTGAGCGAGCTCGCCAAGGTCATGACCGAGGAGAACCGGGCGGAAGTTCTCCCTCGGTTCTTCGGCCTTTCGCGCC
>JBAXVO010000492.1:0-2143 GCA_037129355.1 Deltaproteobacteria bacterium
AACCGGGTGCTCGAGGAGCTCGTGCCGGGGAGGAAGCCGGTCGCGGGGAGGTAGGTCACGGGTGCGGTCGCGGAAAGTTCGCCCAGGCGAACTGGAAGTGGCCGGGGCGGTGGACACCTTCGTGGCCGTGACCGTGGCCGTGGCCGCTTCCGTGACCGTTGGCCGCGTCCGTCGCCGCGACCGTGACCGCGTCCGGAAGGCCGTCTCCTCTCCTGGGGTGGGGTTCGAGGTCTTCGAAGTCGCGGTGCAGATGGTTGGCTCGCTTGGCGAGCCGTTGGCGGCGGACGGGCCATCCTGCACGCGCTCGACAAGGTCGACGGCGCCACGCGCATCCTGGAGGAGCTGCTGCCGGAGTCGAAGGCGAAGCAGGTGCGGAGGGAGCGCGGCGAACGAGCCGCGGGTCTTGCGCGCGCTGAAGCGCGCGCCGCTACGCGTCGCGCGGGACCGCGATCATCCGCTCCAGCGAGCGGCGCGCACCGGCGGCCACGTCGGCCGGCACGTCGATCACGTGCTTGCCCCGGACGAGCGCGTCCCGGACCATGACCAGGTCGATCATCTTCATGTACGGGCAGTGCATGCGGCAGCCCAGGCAGCCGTCGGCGACCACGAACTCCTTGTCCGGGTAGCGCTTCTTCAGGCCGGTGAGGATGCCGTGCTCGGTGGCCACGATGAAGGTCTTCGCCTCGGGGTGACGGGCCACCGCCGCGGTCATGCCGGTGGTGGAGCAGATCTCGTCGGCGAGCTCCAGCACGTCGGCGCGGCACTCCGGGTGGGCGATGACCACCGCGTCGGGGCGCTCCCCGTGAACCTTCTCCACGCTGGCGCTGCGCAGGACGTCGTGGATGGGGCAGGCCCCGTCGTAGACCACGATCTCCTTCTCCGGCACCTTCGACTTCACCCAGGCCCCGAGGTTGCGGTCGGGCGTGAAGAGGATCTTCTTGTCCGGCAGGGAGCGGACCACGCTCGCGGCGTTGGCGCTCGTGCAGCAGATGTCGGAGAGCGCCTTCACCTCGGCGGTGGAGTTCACGTAGGTGACCACCGCGTGCCCCGGGTAGCGCTCCTTCCAGTCCTCCAGCGACTCGGCCGAGATCGAGTCGGCGAGCGAGCAGCCGGCCGAGAGGTTGGGCAGGAGCACGGTCTTGGCCGGGTTCAGCACCTTGGCCGACTCGGCCATGAAGTGGACGCCGCAGAAGACGATGGTCCCCTGGGGCACCCGCTGGGCCTCGATGGCGAGCTGCAGCGAGTCCCCGACCACGTCGGCCAGCCCCTGGATCTCGGGCAGCTGGTAGTTGTGGGCCAGGATGACCGCGTCCTTCTCCCGCTTGAGCTCGCTGATCTCGGCCTCGAGGTCGGCCACCTGCTCGGGGGAGAGATCGGTGCCGTTGACCGGGTGGGCGATCGGATCGTGGACGGAGACGACGGGAAGGCTCATGGCAGGGGTATAGATACCCGGTGCGCCTCGCCGTCACCACCCCCTTCGATCCCTCGCCCGAGGTCCTGGCCCGGGCTCGCGAGGCGGCGGGGCGGCGCGCCCTCCCCTTCCACCCGCGCGCCTCCCGGTCGCTCGCCGAGGTGGCCGTCGCCGCGGAGGCCGACGCCCTGCTCGTCCTGGGCGCCCACGCCTCCCTCTGGGTCGACGGCGTCGAGCAGCGGTGGCACCCGGGGATGGGCGCGCTGCGGGCCAAGCGGCTGGTCCAGGGGGAGCGGACCACGACCGACTCCTTCCTCGAGGCGGCACGCCTCCGGCCCGGCGACGCGGTGCTCGACTGCACGCTCGGCCTGGGGGCCGACGCCCTGGTGGCCGCCACCTTCGTGGGGCCGGGCGGACGGGTGGTGGGGCTCGAGAGCGCGCCTGCGCTCGCCGCCTGGGCGGGCGAGGGGTTCGCGCGCCTCCCCGGCGAGGCCGCCGCCCGCGTGGAGGTCGTGGCCGCCGACCACGCCGCCTGGCTCGACGCGGCCCCGGACCGGAGCTTCGACGTCGTGGTCTTCGATCCGATGTTCCGGCACGGACGGGCCGCGGCCCCCGAGTTCGACCTGCTGCGCCGCCTCGGCGACGCCCGCCCGCTCTCCCGGGAGGCGCTCGACCGGGCCCGGCGCGTGGCCCGCCGCGGCGTGCTCGTGAAGGACGGCACGCCGGGCTGGG
>JBAXVO010000493.1:0-2139 GCA_037129355.1 Deltaproteobacteria bacterium
CCACGAACTCACGCGGACCCCATGATGGGGGCTCCGGCGAATCCTCGCAACGGCGGCCCGGCTCCCGAGGGACCGCTCCACAAGGGGCGTGCGTCCCTCGTCCGCGGGATAGGCCGCCGGGGATCTTTGGGGCGTGAACCCTTTTGAATCCTTGGAAGATTCCAAGGAATCGCAAAGCTGGGACTCGAGCATCCTCGTCGTCCCGGAGACCCCAACGATGCACTTTCCCGCCCGCCTGCTCCTCATCCCCGCGCTGACGGCCCTGGCGGCGTGCACCAGCGGGACCAGCACGGCCCCCGCGAACCCGCTCCTGAGGATGCCCGGGACCCAGCCGGGCCAGGTCACCCTCGACGGGTCGTCGCCCTGCTACGCCTGCCACGGGAGCGGCAACGCTCCCTGGGTGCGCCCGACGCCGGACCAGCGCGGCCGGACCAACTACGAGGAGTACAACCTCTTCCGGGCCTGGCAGGGCTCGATGATGGGCAACTCGGCGCGCGACCCGCTCATGTTCGCGTGCCTGACCGTCGCCGCGCAGGACTCGATGCACGTCCTCGGGAACGCCGACGCGGTCGATCTCTGCATGCGGTGCCACTTCCCCAAGGGATGGCTGGAGGGGCGCTCCGCGGTCCGCAACGTGTCGGCCATGACCGGCGAGGACTACGACGGCATCCAGTGCACCTTCTGCCACCGACTCTCCGACCCCTTCCCCCGCCCCACGTCGGAAGGGCCCCGCGAGGGCGGGAGCTTCCTGGTGAACTACGACGAGCAGGACAGCCCGGCGGTGCCCCCGCAGGCCCGGTCGACCATCGCCGCCGCGGGGACCTTCGCGGCCGACCAGGACATGACCCGGCCCATCCTGCGTTACTCCGGGAACCCGTCCTACCAGGGGCTCCTGCCCTTCTCGTCCCTCTACGACGAGGCCGGCGGCGGCCAGTATTTCGTGAGCCCGGCGCGCGAGGTGCGCGGCCCCTTCGCCGACGTCCTCCCCGGCGCGACCGAGCCGCATTCGCCCCTCTACAGCCGCTTCCACAAGGGCCCCTTCATCTGCGGCACCTGCCACGACGTCTCCAACCCGATCATGGCCAACCTGGGAGCCGCGGGGCAGCCCGGTGATCTCCCCTCCGAGGTCCAGCCCTCCTACGCCTTCGGCCACGTCGAGCGCACCTTCTCCGAATACCGCCTGTCCGCCTACGCGCAGCCGGGCGGCTCCCCCGGCAAGGGCAACTTCCGCCCCAACACGCCGTCGCGCACCTTCCCGGTGAATGGCTGGGAGACCGACCAGCCCGGGAACAACATCTCGAAGTGCCAGGACTGCCACATGTGCTCGCGCTGGACGCCCGGCTCCAACGACCTGACGAGCCCGGTGCGCCCCGAGCAGAGCGAGGAGCACCCCAACACCTGGACCCCCTGCCACGCCATGACCGGCGGGAACGTCTGGATGTCGGAGATCCTGGCCTCCATCGCGCCGGACAACGCCACGCCCGACGCGCGCAACGTGTCGCTGCTCGTGGGGCGGGCGGGCGAGCTCACCTGCGACCCGATGCAGGGCACCTGGACGAGCCTCATGCCCGGCCACCTGCCGCCGGGGCAGCGCCCGCCCGACATCGCCGGGGCCCTCACCCTCGCCGCCACGCGCAACCGCGGGGTCCTCTCGAACGCGGCGAACATCACCGACCTCTCCTACGTGCCGGCCACCGGCGCGCTCACCTTCCGGATCCAGAACAACACCGGGCACAAGCTCATCTCCGGGTTCCCGGAGGGGCGCCGGATGTTCGTGAACGTGGTGGTGATGCAGAACGGCACGAAGCTCCTCGAGGTGAACCCGTACGACACGACGGTCGGCACGCTCCGCGGCCTGCCCGGCTCGTCGAGCAGCCCGCCCCTCGGCCCGAACGAGGCCTTCTCCGACGCGCTCGTCTACGAGGTCGCGATGCAGAGCAGCATCACCCACGAGGAGCGCACCTTCCACTTCGCCCTGGCCACGAGCCGGTTCAAGGACAACCGGATCCCGCCCAAGGGATTCGACGTCACGGGCGCCGCCGAGCGGCTCGTGGAGCCAGTCTGGGAGGGCGTGTCGCGACCCGACTGGGTCACGCAAGACGAGTCCGCCGGCGGCTACGCCGAGGTCTCCCTCGTGGT
>JBAXVO010000494.1:0-2114 GCA_037129355.1 Deltaproteobacteria bacterium
CTCCGTCTCCGCGCGCGACCGCGCCCGCAGCGGCGCCGATCAGCTCTCCGCCCAGACCCAGGCCGCCGAGGCCCAGGCCCGCGCCAGCGCCGAGCAGTCGCGCGCCTCCGCCCTCGCCATCCAGGCCTCCAGCGCCCAGGCCAGTTCCAGCGTGGCCAGCGTGAAGGCCTCCGGGGAGGCGGCCCGGCGAAGCCAGCTCCTCGCCGACGAGTGCGTGCTCCGTGCCCCCCGCGACGCCATGCTCGACGAGTTGCCCCACGAGGTGGGGGAGCTCGTGGGCGCGGGGCAGCCGCTCGCCCGGCTCGTCGACATCTCGGAGGTGAAGGCCACCTTCTACCTGCCCAACGCCGAGATCGGCGCCGCCCGTCCCGGCGGCAAGGCCACCGTGGTGGCCGACGCCTTCCCCGACCGCAAGTTCGAGGGGGTGGTGGCCTCGGTCTCCTCCAAGGCCGAGTTCACCCCGCGCAACATCCAGACCCGCTCCGACCGCGACCGGCTCGTCTACCCGGTCGAGGTCCGGCTCAAGAACCCCGAAGGGCTCCTGCGCCCGGGCATGCCGGTGCAGGTCACGCTGTCCCGGGAGAATTAGCCGGTGACGGCCGCCCTCGAGGCGCGCCGGATGGAGAAGCGCTTCGGCAAGGTCGAGGCGCTGGCCGGCATGTCCTTCTCGGTGAAGTCCGGGGAGCTCTACGGCCTCGTGGGCCCCGACGGCGCCGGGAAGACCACCGCCATCCGCGCCCTGGCCGGCCTCATCGACCTCGACGCCGGCGAGGCCCGGGTCCTCGACATGGATCCGCGCTCGGGCGGCGCGGTTCGCGAGGCGCTCGGGCTCCTGCCCCAGCAGTACAGCCTCTACCGGGACCTCACGGTGATGGAGAACCTGACCTTCTTCTCCCGCCTCTACGTGCTCCCGCGCGACGTCTTCCGCCGCCGGGCCGAGCGGCTGCTCGCCATCACCCGGCTCGACCGCTTCACCGACCGTCGCGCCGATCAGCTCTCCGGCGGCATGTACAAGAAGCTGGCGCTCGCGGCCGCGCTCCTCCACGAGCCGAAGGTCCTCCTCCTCGACGAGCCCACCAACGGCGTGGACCCGGTGTCGCGCCGCGAGCTGTGGGCGCTCCTCCACGAGTTCGTGCAGGGCGGCATGGCGGTGCTGGTCTCCACCCCGTACATGGACGAGGCGGAGCGCTGCGACCGGGTCGGCCTCGCCTACCGGGGACGGCTGCTCCTCGAGGGGGAGCCGGGGGCCCTGCTCGCCGGGTTCGACGAGGAGGCCTACGAGATCGCCGGCGGCGACCGCGACCGGGTCGAGGCGGCGCTGGGGTCGCTGCCCGCGGTCCGCTCCGTCTCCCCCGCCGGATCGCGCCTGCGCGTGGATCTCCGCGCCGGGGGGCGCGAGGGCGTGGCCGCCGCGCTGGCGCCGCTCGGCGCCGAGCTCCGTCCGGTGGCCCCGAGCTTCGAGGACCTGTTCCTGTCCCGCCTGCAGGGGGAGAACGCGGCGTGACCCCCGGCCCCTCCATCGAGGCCGCGCACCTCTCCCGCCGCTTCGGCAGCTTCCTGGCCGTGGACGACGTCTCCTTCCACGTGGAGAAGGGGGAGATCTTCGGCTACCTGGGCGCGAACGGCGCCGGCAAGTCCACCACCATCCGCATGCTCATCGGCCTGCTCGCTCCCTCGAGCGGCCGGGCCACGGTGGCCGGCCACGACGTGGCGACCGACCCGGAGGGCGTCAAGGCGGCCATCGGCTACATGTCGCAGAAGTTCTCGCTCTACCTCGACCTCCCGGTGGAGGAGAACCTGCGCTTCTTCGGGGGCGCCTACGGGCTCTGGGGAAGCGATCTGAGGAAGCGTGCCGACGAGGTCCTCGAGCTCACCGGCCTCTCCGAGCACCGCAAGGCCATCACCGGCGCGCTTCCCGGCGGCATCCGGCAGCGGCTCGCGCTGGGGAGCGCCGTCCTTCACCGTCCGTCCATCGTCTTCCTCGACGAGCCCACCGCCGGCGTCGATCCCGAGGCCCGGCGGTCGTTCTGGCGCCTCATCCGGGAGCTGTCCCGGGGAGGCACGACGGTCTTCGTCACCACCCACTACCTGGACGAGGCCGAGTACTGCCGCCG
>JBAXVO010000495.1:0-2112 GCA_037129355.1 Deltaproteobacteria bacterium
CCCCGAGGCCGCCGACTGGCCCTGCGCCATCGACCGCACCTTCATGGGCGTGAAGGCCCGGATCGACCCTGCCCTCGCCAACGCCAACATCCCCCCTGACGGTGTGAACCATTTCGGCAGCCCGCAGCAGCCCGACAACTCCTGGGTCACCCACCTGCACGGTGCCGAGACTCCGGCCTCGACCGACGGCTTCGCCGAGAAGTGGTTCGGCAACGCGAACTCGGCCGCCGCCTACGCCGGCGTCGCGCAGAACTTCGTGAACCCTCCCTTCGAGAGCCCGACCAACATCGCGCTCAAGCGCCCCACCGGGAACTCGGACGTCTACACGTACCCGATGGTCCAGGAGGAGGCGACCATCTGGTTCCACGATCACTCCCTCGGCAAGACCCACCACAACGTGATCGCCGGTCCGGCCGGCTTCTTCCCCGTGAAGGAGCCCCTCAAGCACGGCGCGCTGACCGCCTGGCTTCCTCCCACCGCGCTGCCCGCCGCCGCGACCTACATCCCTGCCGGCTCCGAGTACACCTGGCTCGACCCGGTGACCGAGCCCCGCAACGCGCTCGGCATCCCCATGTACGATCTCTTCCTGGCGATCCAGGACCGGGCCTTCAACGAGGACGGCAGCATCAACTTCTCGAACGGCCTCGGCCAGACTCCTCCGGCCGGCGTTCCGGTGGCCGGCACGGCCGCCTGCGCCGCCCTCGGCGTCGGCGCGGTCTGCCTCCCCGGCGGCGTCACCTCGGTCACCGCCGGCGTGAACCCGCTCGTCCACCCGGTCTGGGTCCCCGAGTACTTCGGTGACCACTCCCTCGTGAACGGCGTGCTCTGGCCCAAGAAGACGGTCGAGCCGGGCTGGTACCGCATCCGCATCGTCGACGGGTCCGACTCGCGCTGCTACACCACCGGCCTCCAGGCCGTGGCCAAGGGTGCTGCCGCCCCGGCCCCGGGCGCTGCGGTCACGCCGAACCAGCCCTTCTGGATCATCGCCAACGACCAGGGCTACCTCCAGGCTCCGGTCCAGGCCACGTCGTTCATCATGTGCCCCGGCGAGCGCTATGAACTGCTCGTGAACTTCGGAGCTGCCCCCACCGCGGCCATCGCGGCGGCCGGCGCCGACTACGACGTGTACATGACCAACAGCGCCGCGGCCCCGTTCCCGGCCGGCCTCACGCCGCAGGTGGCCGGCTCGCCCTTCCCCGACATGAACCTCATCATGAGCTTCAACATCCGGGGCACCACCGGTCCGGGCGTCAAGAACTGCAAGCCCGCCGCGGGCAAGAACGCCGCCCTGGCCGTCACCTGGGCGCCGGGCAACATGGCCGCGAACCTGACCAAGGGCGCGACCGGCTACAGCAACATCTGCATGCCGGCCAACCCGGCGTTCATGAAGGACTTCAGCTTCGTCGACCTGCGCACCGCTCCGCTGCCCGTCGCCAACAACGGCAAGCAGATCGTCCGGCAGGTCTACCTGAACGAGCGGGTCGACGGCGTGACCCTCATGCCGCTCGGCATGCAGCTGAACGGCGTGCCGTTCGAGTACAAGGTGACCGAGACCCCGAACTACGGCACCCGCGAGACCTGGCAGTTCATCAACCTCACCGTGGACGCCCACCCGATGCACCCGCACCTGGTGAAGCACCAGATCGTGAGCCGGCAGAACTTCAGCGTGACCGCGTACAAGACCACGCTCTGCGGCGCCACGACCTGCCAGCCCGGCCCTGCCCCCGGCAACGAGATGGTGGTCGTCCCCGACGTCGCCTCGCCCAACGCCGCCGGCAAGGCCTACCTGACCGGCGTCCCGACCCTCATCACCCCGGCGTCGGTCGAGGGTGGCTTCAAGGACGTCACCCGCGTCATGCCGGCCCAGGTCACCACCATCGTGGCCGACTGGACCGCGCGCTGGAAGGGCGCCGAGCTCGGCACCCTCAAGAACGTCATGGGATCGCCCAACGCGCCTGGCTCGGCGGGCTGCCCCACCGGCGTGGGCTGCGCGGCCGCGCCGTGGACCTACGAGCCCGCCACCGCCGGCCCGTACGTCTGGCACTGCCACATCAACTCGCACGAGGACTCGGAGATGATGCGCACGAGCCTCGTGGTCCCGTAGCGGGACGA
>JBAXVO010000496.1:0-2110 GCA_037129355.1 Deltaproteobacteria bacterium
GTCGCCCAGGGGGTAGTCGAGCCGGAGGAGCCGCGTGAGCAGCTCGAAGGAGCCCCCGGACGGCCCGAAGACGACGCGCATCTCCGCGGCCGTGAGCCCGAGGTCGGTCCGGAACCCCAGCGGCACGACGAGCCCCACCCCGAGCCCCAGGTATCCGGCGCTTCCGTGCTCCAGCCGGTACTGGTACCCGGCGCTCGCGTTCACCACGCTCTCGAAGGGGTTCAGCCCCTCGGCGTAGCGCAGCGCCGTGCCGCGCGCCTCGACCTCGAAGGTTCCCGGGGTGACGAAGCGGGAGTCCACGCCGAGGAAGGCGTAGTTGCCGGGGACGCGATCGGGTGGCTGGCGCGTGGCGCACTCGCCCCCCTCGCAGGAGTGGACCGACGCGAACCACCTGGCCCGGAAGGCCAGCCACTCCGGCGAGGTCTCCGGACGGGTGTCCGTCCCGGGAGGCGCGGCCCGATGGGCGAGGCGCAGGTCGCGGACCAGGACGAGGAGCTCGACGACCGCCTGGCGGGCGCGCTCACCCTCGGGAGACAGGCAATCGTAGGGGACGTCGTACGGATGGTCCGAGCGCCCCTCGCAATGCTCCTTGCTCCCCTCGACGACGTACGTCTTGTCCCGGTGGTCGTCCCACTCGTGGAAGACGCCCGGCGGGATCCTCTTCGCCCGCTCGGTCGGGATCGCGGCGATCATCTCGATGGGCTTCCAGACCCGGAGGTAGTCGACCCGCTCCCCGTCCGGCGTGCGCTCGGTGTGGGCGAAGGAGAAGGAATCCTGGACGGAGTGCATCAACTCGTAGAGCCCGAAGCCGCTCTGGCGGGCGCCGGGCCCCCCGTCGACGACCACCTGCCGGAGGAGGATGTCGAGGAGGTCGTTGCAGCGGACGATGGCGCTCGTGCCGAGGTCGCGGGGGATGGAGGTTCCGGGGAACGGGTCGGAGAGGCTGTCGGTGATCGTCCCCATGTAGTGGAAGCACTGCCCGGAGTCGCTGAACTGACGCCGGAAGAAGGCGTCCGGTCGGTCGGACCTGGGCTCGGGCCAGCAAAGGAGCGGGTTCCTGGCGGGTGCGGCCAGGCACTCGGCCGAGGGGTCCTCCTCCGTCCCGAAGCACACCGGGGCCTCGAGGGCCCCGTCGTTGATCAGGTCGCGGAGGACGTCGGTGCGCGGCGCCTGGCCCTGGTAGCCCTGCACCATGGTCCGATAGGCCAGGGCCTCGATGACGCTGTGCCCCTTGCTGTCGAAGGCGAAGGCGGGCCTCGCGACACCGACGGTCGCGATGGTCACCAGGAGGACGGTGACGTTCGTCGCGTTCGAACGCGGGGTTCCCATCTGCAAGCGAAAGCTTACACCTGTGGGGCCAGGTGTGCGGATTTCTCCCTCTTGCCCACGTGGTGCAGGAGCGCGGACGGGGCTACCCTCGTGGCGTGGAGGGACGATGTACCAGCGGATCGAGCTGACCGTGCGGCGGCACAGGGTGGTGCTGATCTCGATGAACGGTCAGTGGACGGCGACGGTGGACGGCATCCAGCTCGACCAGTCGTACGGGTCGTCGGCCGAGGCCTGGACGGCCGCCGTCAACGCCTCCGAGCGCTTCGACAGCCTCTCGGCCGTGGCCCGCGTGACGCACAGCTGAGGTGGGCTAGATTCTCCCCATGCCGCCCAACATTCCGCAGCCCCCCACCCTCATGCAGAACGTCGAGCAGGTCCTGCCCATCGACGAGATCTTCCCCACGAACGCCCTCCTCCTCGGGGGCGTGGTCCTCATCGGGGTCGTCCTCCTCCACGGGGTCGTCATGCACTGGGTCCAGACCCACGTCTCGGAGCGCGATCCGTTCATCCGCCGCTCGCCCGGTGCGTGGCGGAGCGACGTCGTCATGGCCACCGTCATCCTGGCCCTGCTCGGCGCGGGACTGGTCGAGGTCACGGTCTGGACGGCCGCCCTCAAGTACACGAGCATCTTCCCCACCTGGGTCGGTGCCGCGGCCTACTCCGCCTCGAGCTACACGACGCTCGGCAATTCCACGCGCAATCCCCCGCCGGGCTGGAGCATGCTCGGCCCCATCATCGCCATGTCCGGCCTCTTCACCTTCGGCTGGTCCGGCTCGGTGCT
>JBAXVO010000497.1:0-2097 GCA_037129355.1 Deltaproteobacteria bacterium
GTGACCGCGTGCTTGGTGGCCGTGTAGGGCGCCGAGTTGGGGCGCGGCGCGTGGGCCGAAATTGAACCGTTGTTGATGATGCGTCCGCCGCGTGGATCCTGGCTTTTCATGATTCTTATCGCTTCCTGCGAGCACAGGAACATGCCGGTGAGGTTGACCCCCACCACCGCCTGCCATTGCTCGAAGCTCAGATCTTCCATCGGAATCGCGGGAGTGCCCATGCCGGCGTCACGACGTAGGCGGGATTCACTTCCCGTCCACTCGAGTGGCAGTAGACGCCGCTGCAGGTCTTCGCGGTGCTGTCGTAGGCGGCGGCCGAGGAGTTCCTCGACTTGAGGCTGGCCACCCTTGGGACCGTGGGCCCCGCGTCGGAAGATGCGGGGAGGGTCGTCCCGGCTCCGTCGTTCAGGAGGACCTTGGCGACGGTCGAACCCGAGCCCATGGAGTGCTGCCCCGGAGCGATCGGGTGGCAGTTCCCGCAGCCGAATGCGTAGGCGGTCCCGGAAGCCGTGGGCAGGATGCTGCCGGGAGACCGGGACTGCAGCGTCCCGAGGTCACCGTAGCCGCTCGACCCCAGCGCCGGGGTCAGGCCCCAGTGGGCGCCGTGGGCGCCGGTGGCGGGAGGGAATCCGTGGCAGGAGTCGCAGGCGCCGCCCGTCACGTCGCTCTGCCCGTTGATGTGGCGCCCCTTCACGAGGTCGATTCCGCCGCCCGCAAGCACCGTGTCGGCGTGGCACCCAGCGCAGACCGCTGGGGAACTGCCCACATCCGAGTGCCCCGCCGGCGGCATGTCGTGACAGGTGGTGCAGCCGGTGAGGCTGCCCCCCCAGGAGAGCGAGGCGCCCTTGCCCTGGACGTTGCCGAACTTGAAATTGCCATGGCAGTAGTTCGCGCTGCAGGTGAGCGTGCTCGCATTCCAGAGCGGAACGGCTCCCTGCGACCTGGAGAGCGGACCGAACGGGAGGTCGAGCGAGTGGTTCAGGAAGTGGATCGCCGTCGCCGGGATGGGATCGTGGCACTCCGAGCAGGCGATGGGCTGGCGGATGCTGCCGGGGAGCGACGCCACGTGCTTCTGGTGCGCGCCGACGGCCGCGCCGTTCAGGCCGGTGAGGCGCCCGTTCACGTCATCGGGAGGCGCGGACCACTCGGGGTGGGCCGCGAAGTCGTAGCCCGCCTTGGTCCTCGCGCTCTTCTCGCCGTGGCAGAAGGAGCAGCTCTGCTGCCAGTTGGCCCAGCCGGCGGCGGCGTGGCAGGCGTTGCAGGAAGGGGCTGTGGCCTGGCCGCCGTAGCCGGCACCGTGGCAGGTGTTGCAGCGTGGCGCGTCCGCGTCGTTGCCCAGGAACTTGAAGAACTTCCTCGCGTGGGAGGAAGGCGACAGGATGTTGCCGTGGCCGAGCCTGCTGGCCGGGTTGAAGACCGCCACGACCCACTTGTCCGCGCCGTGCGTCGAGGTGTCGAGGACGCACCCGCGTTCGGCCACGTCGCTGGAGCAGTCACCCGCCCAGGACTGGAAGAAGATGGGGTCCGCCGCGGAGCCGGCGTCGGGGATCGCCGAGAGGGTGGCAGTCTTCGTCCACTCGTAACGAGCTGGGCCGCACAGGTCGTGCACGCCGACCACGGTGCCGCAGTCGATCTTGCCGTCGCCGGAGTTGATGGTGCCGCCCACCGGGCGCGACACGTTCACGAGGTAGTAGACCCCGAACACGCCCTTTTTCTCGCCCGTGCCGGTGGACGACGCCTCGGGGGCCTTCTGCCCCCCGCAGGAGGTCAGGGCGGCAGCGGCCATCGTCAGTGCGCAGGCCAGGAGCTTGCGGTTCATGTTCCCCCCCAGGAACGGGCGGCCGCTCGGGTCGCAATGGAGCGCTTCGGCCCTGCACGGGGTGAGCCACAAGTATGAGAATTGTTACATTTTAATATCTTGATATTACAGGAGAAAAACGACTCCGTCGCGAAGATCCATCCCGATTTGGGGCTAATCACCCAGGGTCATGGGGCATCTCGCGCACGAACCCCAAGGGGGCCCTCGGCGACCCACCTCACCCCGCCGCGAGCTTCAGCGCCGCGTCGATCCGCCGGAGCGACTCTTCCCGCCCGAGC
>JBAXVO010000498.1:0-2082 GCA_037129355.1 Deltaproteobacteria bacterium
CCAACCTCCAGCTCGAGAAGGATCGGATCGAGACGCTCCGCACCGGGCAGTTCACCCATACGCCGACTCCCTGGGACGCCTTCTGCCAGGAGCGCTCGTCGGAGATCTTCGTCGCCGAGAGCCGCAAGCAGGAGGCGTTCCGGCGGATCCTCAAGGGATCGGAGGATCTCGTCGCCCTGCTCCCTCCGGCCGAGCAGCCCGCGGCGCGGGACGAGCTCCAGAAGGTGCTCCTGAAGGCGTCGTCCACGACCGACGTCGCGTCGGCGCGGCAGGCCGCAGGGAAGGTGATGGAGCGAGCCCGGGTCTACAACCAGAAGCAGGGCGACAAGTGGCGCGGAAGGGCGGAGGACGCCGACCGGCTGACCCGTGCAGCGGAGGGGGTGAAGACCGTCTGCGACACCTCGATGCAGTTTCTCTCCATGGCGGGCGGGCAGGGCGTCTACCTGGCCTACCAGGGGGCGACCGGCTACGTGGAGGGGGGGCCGCTCGAGGCGGTGAAGAACACAGCCCGGACCTACTCCAACGCGGTGGACAACTGCTTCACCGCACTCGACGGGTACCGGGAGGGCGGCGCGCAGGGCGCGGCCACGGCGGTCGCGACGGCGTGGCTGCAGGGCAAGGTGTTCGAGACCGCCGCCGGGCGGCTGTTCCCCGCCCCGTCACCGGGCAAGACGAAGCCGTCCATCCACGATCAGTTCGAGGCCGCCCGGTTCAAGCAGGAGGCCGAGTGGGGCAAGGCCCAGGTGAAGCAGTTCGAGGACGTCCAGGCGGCGCTCCAGAAGGCTGGCCAGGGCGGAGCGAGCGCAGGGGAGATCTCGCGCCTCCAGGGCGATGTTCGAAAGCTCGCCATCTCCATCAACTCGAGCCCGACGGCGAAGAACGTCATGAAGTATCAGGCCAGCGCCGCGACCGGGCGCGCCTTCGACCTGCACATCACCGGCGTGTACGCCGAGGTGGATCGGCACGCCATCCAGGAGATGCGCGACTGGCAGTGGAACATGGACAAGCTGGCCGTCACCGACTTCCGCAACGCCAGCAGCCTGGGAACCGCCAACATGGACAGGGACTTCGGGCTCAACGAGGCTGCGACCCGCCTCCTGCAGGGGCGGCGCAGCGTCGCCGTGACCCAGGGGGGCGAACGGCGCAGCCTGCTCGTGTTCCAGGGTGCGCTGACGAAGTCGTACCACGACGCCTACAAGCGGGTGACCGGGTACTCGGCGGACTCGGCGTGGCAGGCCATCACCACGAGCGCCCACCCCGAGGCTTTCAAGGATGTCTCGGTGCTCTCCGGGAAGATGTGGAAAGCCAAGCGGGACTGGATCGAGCAGACCACCGACGTCATCACCTACAAGACGATCCTGCCCTCGCTGGAGCGCTCCAACGCCTCCTTCTCGCACTGGACGAAGATGCAGGAGTCGGCGCGAGGCCTGGGAAAGGAACTCGAGAAGAAGATCCTGCCCATCGTCGAGGGGGCCCGGCCGAGGTCGAGCCGGGGGACCGAGTCGCGTGCCATCCAGGAGAGGGCGCTCGCCGACACGAAGCAGTACCTCCGCGACGTGAAGTCGCTCTGCGACGACTTCGGGCAAGGTCGAATGGATCCGCTGGTGTTCCGCGAGAAGTTCGACGCCCTCACCGGGGGGAAGGGGCTCACGCAGGTGGCGAGCGAGGTGGGGACGCTCGTCGAGGGCATCGTCAAGTTCAAGAGAGGCGTCAAGAGGACCCCATGAACGAGCCGCCGGAAGCGCTCATCCCTCCCTGGAGCATTCGCGTCCGGGTGCTCTTCAATCCGGTGACCTGGCGTGCCTTCCCGCTCGTCCTCGGCATCCCCGTCGTTCTCATCGGGGCATGGGTCTCCTACCTGGCAACGCCCGCGGACGGGCTCGTCATCGTCGGCGGGGGCACCGTCCTGTTCGCCGTCCTGTGGGCCCTGTCCTGCGGGATCATCGACCTCGCCGGGGGCGTGAGCATGGCCTACGTCCTCACCGACGACGGGGTGTACTTTGCGGCGGGGAGGGGGACCCGGGCCGCGGCAGGCACCGCCACGGTCTTCGGGGCGCTCGCGGGCTCCGCCGGTGCGGCCGG
>JBAXVO010000499.1:0-2075 GCA_037129355.1 Deltaproteobacteria bacterium
TCGAGGTGCTGCTCGGCGAAGGCGAGCCGCGGGAGAACGTGCCGCGAAGCGCCGAGGAGGACGGGCACCGCGTGGTGCGCCTCGAGCCCGCGCCGGAGGAGGGAGCCGGCACCTGGCGCGCCTGGCTCGAGCGGGGAGCGCAGCGGGAGGAGCGGACATGGCCCTGAGCGAAGCCGAGGTCGCCCGCTACGCGCGGCAGCTCCTCCTGCCCGGGATGGGCGAGGCCGCCCAGGAGACGCTCCGGGGCGCGCGGGTGCGCGTGACCGGAGGAGGGCTCGCCACCGCGCCCGCGCTGTACTACCTGGCCGCCGCCGGCGTGGGCACCCTCTGGATCGACGATCCGGACCTGGTGACCCCGGGCGCGGGCGCGGGCTTCGCGCTCGGCCCCATCGACGAGGGACGCCCCCGTGCCGCCGCGCTGGCCGCCTTCGCCCGCTCGGCGAACGCCCTCGTCCTGGCCGAGCCCTTCCGCCCCGGCATGCGCCCGACCGCGCTCCTCGTCTGCGGGTCGAACCCCGACGTCTCCCGCGCCATCGCCGACGAGGCCCGGCTGCTCCAGCTCCCCCACGTGGTGGCCGACGTGGACGGGCAGGGGGGCGCCGCGACCACCGTCCCGGTGGGCGCCCCTTGCTACGCCTGCGCCACGCGCCCCGGGCTCGGCGCGCCGCCCGCGGCCGACGGTGGGGCCACCGTCGGGGCGCTCGCCGCCCTCGAGCTCGTCCTGCTCCTCACCGGCGCCTCCCAGGAGCCCCGCGCACGGCGCATCGAGATCTTCCGCGGGACGCCGCTCGTGCGGGCCACCGAGCGGCAGCCGGGCTGCGCCTGCATGGGCCCCGCCGCCGCCGGCCTGGCTCCCTGACGGGTCGCTCCGCCGTGATGGACCTCCCGTCGCTCGCACCCCGGCTGGCCGCGCTGGCGGAGGCCGACCCGGAGCGGGAGGTCTGCGGCTTCGTCGTGGCCGGGTCCGGGGGAGGGCAGGCCGTCTTCCCGGTGCGCAACGTCGCCGAGGCGACCAGGGAGGGCTACGAGATCGACCCCGCGCCCCACCTGGCGCTCGCCCGGCGGCTGCGGGCCGAGGGTGGACGCATCGTCGCCGTCTACCACTCGCACGTGGACGGTCCGGCCCGGCTCTCGGCGACGGATCTGGAGGCGGCGCTCGACGACGGGCTACCGGTGCTCCCGGGCGTGGATCAGGTCGTGATCGGGATGAAAAGCGGAAAAGTCGTGGAAGTCCGGGTCTTTCGCTTCTCCGGCGCCGGCTTCGAGCCGCTCGCCGCCTGGACGGCGCCCACGGCGCGTCGCGTCGGGCCAGCAGCACCCTGAGCGAAGTCGCGGCCCTCCTGAGTCAGCGCTTTCTCCCTCGCGTTCCGCTATATTGCGCGCCTCGCCGTTCAGTGAAACCAGGGAGGGAGCATGGATCAGCAGCACGGGACGGGGTTCGTCATCTGGCTCACCGGCATGGCGGGAGCGGGCAAGACCACGCTCGCCAACCACCTCGGGAAGCGTTTCGCGGGCGCGGGAAGGCCCGCCGAGGTCATGGATGGCGACGCACCCAACGAGCTGCTCACCCGCGGGCTCGGCGTCACCAAGGAGGACCGGGACACCTCGGTCCGGCGGCTCGGCTACGTCTCCCGCATGCTGGTCCGGCACGGCGCCATCGTCGTCGTGTCGTCCCTCTCCCCGTTCCGGGAGGCCCGCGAGGCCGTTCGCCGCGAGGTCCGCCGGTTCGTCGAGGTCTTCGTCGACGCGCCCATGGAGACCCTGCTGGCACGGGACACCGAGGGCATGTACCGCAAGGCGCTCGCCCACGAGCTGACCAACGTCGCCGGGATCGACGACCCGTACGAGCCGCCGGCCCACGCCGAACTGGTGGTCCGAACCGATCTCGAGAAGCCCGATGCGGCCCTGGGTCGGCTCTTCCAGAAGCTCGTCGACATGAAGTACGTCACCCCCGCCGAGTTCGCGCTCCTCACCGGCGGGCAGCGCCCGCGCAAGGGCGGCGCAAAGCCCCCGAAGAAGGGCGCGGCTCCCGCGGCGCCCAAGGCCGCCAAGCCTGCCAAGGGCGCGAAGCCGGC
>JBAXVO010000005.1:0-39021 GCA_037129355.1 Deltaproteobacteria bacterium
CGACCGCCGGGCGGGGCTGGGGGGTGAGGACCGGCCCGGTGCGACGCGGCGGGGCCTGCTGGGGCGCCTCGCGTGCGGCCATCACCCGCGCGAGCGCCTCCATCACCGGCCGCCCCTCGCCGCGCCAGGCCACGACCGCGCTGGCCGCGCCGGAGATCTCGGCGACGTCGGCGGCGTGCTCGGGCGGCAGGGCCGCCACCACCACCAGGCCGGGCTCGGCCAGGCCACGCACCTGCTCGCAGAGCGAGAGCCACTCCCGCCCGGCGTGCTCGTAGACGAGCAGGCGCGCGCCGTCCTGGCAGAGCGCCGAGGCGACCGACGGGGAGTCGGCCACCCGCGGAGGGCCGCCGAGGTGCTCGGTGACGAGTGGGAGCAGCGCGTCGACGAACTCCGGGGAGCCGGCGAGCACCGCCTCGTGGGGAAGCAAGGGACCTCCTTTGCGATCATCATATGCCACGCGGGCCCGGATGCCTCGTCGCCACCCGACCCGCGTCCATGGCACACGGGATGTGCGCGCGCATCTCCCCCCACACTTCCCTGCTCTCCGGGTGAAGGCCCTCCCAGGTTGACAGAAAGCCCCGTGCCCCTTAGCTTTCGGCCCGTCCTCCCCCCAGAGCCGCGCAGCCGTCCTTTCCGGGCCTCCGCCCGCCGGCGCCTCTCCCCCCCAGACGCCCCAGACGCCCCCATGCCCGTCTCCCCCGCCACGACCTCCCCGCCGACGCCCAGCCTCACCGACCTCAAGCACCGCAAGGTCGCCGAGCTGGCCTCCCTGGCCCGCGACCTCGGCATCGAGGCGGCAGGGGCCATGAAGAAGCAGGACCTCATCTTCGCCATCCTCCAGGCCGAGTCGAAGAAGGCCGACGAGAAGAAGGAGGAGATGGAGGTGGCCAGCGAGGGGACCATCGAGGTCCTCCCCGACGGCTTCGGCTTCCTGCGCAGCGCCGACTTCAGCTACCTGCCCGGTCCCGACGACATCTACGTCTCGCCGTCGCAGATCCGCCGCTTCAACCTGCGGACCGGGGACACGCTCCGGGGAACCGTGCGGCAGCCCAAGGAGGGAGAGCGCTACTTCGCCCTCCTCCAGGTCGACTCGATCAACGGCGAGCCCCCCGAGGAGGGACAGAGCAAGGTCCTCTTCGACAACCTCACCCCCCTCTACCCCACCGAGCGGCTGTCGCTGGAGCACGACCCCAACGAGATGACCACGCGGGTGGTCGACCTCTTCGCCCCCATCGGGAAGGGGCAGCGCTGCCTCATCGTCTCCCCGCCGCGCGCCGGCAAGACCGTCCTCCTGCAGCACATCGCCCACGCCATCACCGCCAACCACCCGGAGGTGACCCTCATCGTCCTGCTCATCGACGAGCGGCCCGAGGAGGTCACCGACATGGAACGGACGGTGAAGGGCGAGGTGGTGGCCTCCACCTTCGACGAGCCGGCCACCCGCCACGTCCAGGTGGCCGAGATGGTCATCGAGAAGGCGCGCCGCCTGGTCGAGCACAAGAAGGACGTGGTCATCCTCCTCGACTCGATCACCCGCCTGGCGCGCGCCTACAACTCCACCGTCCCCCCGTCGGGGAAGATCCTCTCCGGCGGCGTGGACGCCAACGCCCTCCACAAGCCCAAGCGCTTCTTCGGCGCCGCCCGCAACATCGAGGAGGGCGGATCGCTCACCATCATCGGCACGGCGCTCGTCGACACCGGCAGCCGCATGGACGAGGTCATCTTCGAGGAGTTCAAGGGCACCGGGAACTCGGAGATCGTGCTCGACCGCCGGCTCATGGAGAAGCGCATCTTCCCCTGCATGGACCTGGCGAAGAGCGGCACCCGGAAGGAGGAGCTGCTGCTCCCCGCCGACTGGCTCTCCAAGATCTACATCCTGCGCCAGACCATCCTGAACGGGCTCGACAACGTCGAGGCCATGAAGTTCATGCTCGACAAGTTCCGCCAGGCCCGGAACCACTCCGAGTTCTTCCAGATGATGGTCGGCGGCGGCAAGTGACCGCCGTCCTTGACGGAATCGACCGGAAGGATTAGATCCCCCGCTCCCGCCCGGACCACCGCGCGCTCCCGCACGATGCAAGAGGCGACAGGAAGGAAGTCATGAAGGAAGGCATCCACCCCGACTACAAGGCGTCCAAGGTCGTCTGCGCCTGCGGCGCGGTCATCGAGACCCGCTCCACCCGCGGCGACTTCCACATCGAGATCTGCTCGTCCTGCCACCCGTTCTTCACGGGCAAGCAGAAGATCCTCGACACCGCCGGACGCATCGAGCGGTTCAAGAACCGCTACGCCAACTCCCCCAAGGGCGAGGAGAAGAAGGTCGCTCCTCCCCCGCCGCCCAAGCCGGTGAAGGCCGCCGCCAAGGACGAGAACCGCGCCGCCAAGCGGGCCAAGGCCAACGCCGGCAAGCCGAAGCCGGCGCCGAAGGCCGACGCCGAGGCCGCTCCCGCCGGCGAGACGCCCGAAGCCTAGCCGGTCCTCACGCCCGGGAAGAACGAAGGGGAGCCCGTCCGGGCTCCCCTTTCTCGTTTCGTTCCCGGGATCCGCCCGGGACCGGCGCGGCGACCGCTACTTCTTCTTCTTGGCGGTCGACTTGGACTTCGACTTGGACGCGGTGTCGGTGACGGAGACGCCGACGGTCGCCGACTTGCCCGACGCCGTGGCGGTGATCTTCGCGCTCCCCTTCTTGACCGCGGTGACCACGCCCTCTGCCGAGACGGTGGCGATGCGCGCGTCGGAGGACTTCCAGGCAACCGGAACCCCGCCGACCTTCTGCCCCTTCTTGTCGAGGGCGGCGACCTTGAACGTGAACCGGTCCCCCTTCTTCAGGGTCTGGGTCTTCGCCGGGGCGAGGGCGAGCTTGGCGAACTCGGGCACGCGGACGGTGAGGGTGACCCCACCCTTCAGCTGGCCGGTGGCGGCGGTGAGGGTGGCCGAGCCCGGCCCGACCGCCTCGACCTTGCCGTCGGTGACGCGGGCCACGGCGGCGTCGCTCGTGGACCAGGTGATGGTCCGCGGCACGGTGACCGGCTTGCCGGTGTCGTCGACCACGACCACGGAGAGGGGAACCACCTCGCCGGGGCGGGCCTCCTTCGAGACCGCCGTGACGCTGATGCTGGCCGGGATGGAGACGACCACCTGGGCCACGCCCTTCACCTCGCCGATCGACGCCGTCACCGCGGTCTCGCCGGAACGCTGCGCGAGCAGCAGGCCGGACTCGTCGACCGCGGCGGTCTGGGGCGCGCCGCTCGACCAGGCCACCTTCACCTTGGTGGGGTCGATGGCCTGCCCCTTGTCGTCGCGGGCCACGGCCTTGAGCTGGGCGGTGGCGCCCTTGGCGTCGAGCGTCACCTTGGCGGGCTCGACGGAGACGGACTTCACGGACGGTCCGCAGGCGGCGACCGCGAGGGCGATCAGGACGGCACTTCGCTTCATGGCATTCCTCCACGCCGGCATGGTTCGTGGCCGGCTCCGCCGGACTCATACACCAACGTCCTGACACGGCAAACGGGTGATTGGGGGGGCGTCGTTGTAGGATCCGCCGCCGTGACCCCATTGGTCCTCATCGTCGACGACGAGCGTCCCAACCTCGAATCCCTGGAGCGGATCTTCGCCCGGGAGGGCTGGCGGGTGACCCTGGCCGCCTCGGGCCAGGAGGCCCTCGAGGCGATCCGGCGGGACCGGCCCGACGTGGTGGTGACCGACCTCATGATGCCGGGGATGGGCGGCGGCGAGCTCCTCCGGGCCGTGAAGGCCATCGCCCCGGAGATCGAGGTGGTCCTGGTGACCGCCTTCGGGACGGTGGAGGGGGCCGTGGCCGCGATGAAGGACGGGGCCTACGACTTCATCACCAAGCCGGTGAAGCGGCACGCCATCGTGAAGGCGGTGCGGCTCGCGCTGGAGCGCGCCTCGCTGGTGGCGGAGAACCGCGCGCTGCGCGCCCGCCTGGCCCGATTCTCGGGCGAGCCGGCCGACGGCGGGATGGTGGGGAGCGCCCCGGCGTTCCGCGCCGCGCTCGACACCCTCCGGCAGGTGGCGCCGGCGTCGGCGACCGTCCTGCTCCTGGGGGAGAGCGGGACGGGCAAGGAGCTCGCCGCGCGGCTGCTCCACGACCTGTCCCCCCGCTCGGGGGCCCCGTTCGTCCCGGTGAACTGCGCGGCCATCCCGGAGACCATCCTGGAATCGGAGCTGTTCGGCTACGAGCGGGGCGCCTTCACGGGGGCCACGCAGCGCAAGGAGGGGCGCTTCCAGCGCGCCCACGGCGGCACCCTCTTCCTCGACGAGGTCGGGGACATGTCACCCGGGGTGCAGGCCAAGCTCCTCCGCGTGCTGCAGGACGGGGTGGTGGAGCGGCTCGGGGGCACCCAGCCGGTGCAGGTCGACGTGCGCATCGTCGCCGCCACCAACCGCGACCTCGCCGCCGAGGTCCGCGCCGGCCGGTTCCGCGAGGACCTCTACTACCGGCTCGACGTGGTGACCGTCCGGCTCCCTCCCCTGCGGGAGCGGCGCGAGGACGTCCCGCTGCTCGCCGCGGCCTTCCTGCGCGGGTTCGCCGAGCGCAACCGGCGCCCGGTGACCGGGTTCTCCGACGCCGCGCTCCAGTGCCTGGCCGCCCACGACTGGCCCGGGAACGTGCGGGAGCTGCAGCACGCCATCGAGCGGGCCGTGGTCCTCTGCCGCGGGGAGGTGGTCGACGTGGGCGATCTCCCCGAGGCGGTCCGCAACGCCTCGCCGGGCCGGCCGCTTCCCCCCTCCGCCACGCTCACCATCGCGCTCGGCACGCCGCTCGAGGAGATCGAGCGCATCGTGATCCGGGAGACGCTCCGCCAGACCCGCGGCGACAAGAACCTCGCCGCCCAGCTGCTCCGGGTGGCGCCCCGCACCATCTACCGGAAGCTCGACCGGGACGAGGAAGGGCGCCTGCTCGACGTGGGGCCGGACGACGACGGCGGCCCCGAACGCCCCTGACAAAATGGCGTCCCGCCAGGGTCCCGGAGGTGCGATTTGCCAGAATGGCAGCGCGGCCGCGCGGACGAGGATGACGCAATAAATTAGCCTTGTCGTTTCCCGTGTTTGCCTCCGATGCCTCCTGCGGTATGGTGGCACGCCGGTTGCTCAGTCCCGTGCGGGGGTAACTGTCCGACGATGCTCGAGGTGTTTCTCAAGAAATACGGCTGGGTGGCGAATCTCGTCCTGCTCGCCACGGCGGCCTGGCTGCTCGCCAAGACGGTGAACACCGCCGTCGGGGCCGCGATCCGCCCGACGCCCCGGGTGGAGACGGGCGGAGGCCCCGCCGCGCCCGCGTCGCAGGCCATCGCCACCCTCGACGTCGACAAGCTCTACCCGCTCATCGGCCAGAAGCCTCCTCCGGTGGTCGTGGCCGGCTCCGCCGAGGCGGCGCCGCCCCCGCCGAAGACCTGCTCCGACATGCAGGCACCGCCCGTCCCCACGTCGCTCCGGGCCCAGCTGGTCGCCGGCATCGTCGCCGAGAGGCCCCGGTCCTCCGTCGCCGTCATCACCGACAAGTCGAACGGCCAGACCCGCTCCTTCGGGATCGGGGAGTCGGTGATGGGATCGGATCTCCTGTCGGTGGAGCGGATCCGCGACGAGCGGGATCCCGTCGGGCGCGCCTTCCGGGTGGTCGCCATCGTCTGCCACGACGGGCGCAAGGAGTACATCGACTTCGACACCGGCGGCGGGGCCACCACGGTCGCCGTGGCGCCCAACGTCGGCGTGGTCCCGGTCCCGCCCCCGCCCGGGGATCCGGGCGGCGCGGCCTTGCCGCCGGACGGCGTCCGCAAGACCTCGGACAACAAGTACGAGGTGAAGAAGTCGGTCCTCGACGGCACGCTCTCCAACCTGAACTCGGTGGCCACCCAGGCCCGCATCGTGCCGAGCTTCAAGAACGGCGTGGCCAACGGCTTCAAGGTCTTCTCGATCCAGCCCAACTCGTTCTACTCCGCCATCGGCGTGGAGAACGGCGACGTGGTCCAGAAGATCAACGGCTACGAGATCAACTCGCCCGACAAGGCGCTCGAGATCTACCAGAAGCTTCGCGAGGCCCGGCACGTCACCGTCGACCTCGAACGGAACGGCCAGACCATCCGCAAGGAGTACAACGTCACCGGCCAGTAGCCGGTGCGAGGGGAACACATGCGCTCGCTGCTCGCCGCCCTTCTCGTGTCCGCGCTCGCCGCCGGGCAAGCGCCGCCCGGAAGCGGACCGACCGACGTTCCGGCCGAGGCCACGGACTCCGGCGCCGCTGCGCCCGTCGCCCCCCCGGGCGCCGGCCTGCGCCGTCCCCCGTACAACCTGAAGGCCGGCGTCCCCTCCGACGCGGCCGCCAGGCCGTCCCGCCCGGGCTACACGCCCGGAGCGACCTCCGCTCCGCCCCCGCCGTCGGCGGACTCGTCCTCCCAGGACGCGGCCAGCGTCCAGCCGACGTCCCCGGCCGCTCCCGCTCCCCGGGCCGTCCCCCCTGCGCAGGTCCCCGGACGCGTCGCCTACCCCCCGCCCCCTCCCGGCTCGCCGCTCGCGCCTCCGGTCGTGCCGGCCGCGGCGCAGCGACAGGCCGCCCAGCCGGCTCCCGCCGCCTCCCGCCAGCCCTCCACCCCGGGCCAGGTGATCCCCGTGCCGGCCGGCGGCGACGCCGTCCTGCCGGGCCAGGCGGGCGGCTCGGCCCGCTCGAGCGGCGCCTGCGAGCCGATGGAGGGGAAGTTCCTCCTCGCCTTCAACAAGGCCGAGATCCTCGACCTGCTCGAGCAGGCCAGCCGCTGGACCTGCCGGAACTTCGCCTACACCGAGGAGGTCGTCCGCGGGAAGATCACGCTCCTCTCCAAGACGCCGGTCACGTCCGAGGAGGCCTACGCGGCCTTCCTCGCCGCGCTGAACACCAACGGCATCGCCATGTACCAGACGGGCAAGTACTGGAAGCTCGTCCGCATCGCCGACGCGAAGAAGGTGCCCATCCCCACGCTGCTCGGTGACGACGCCGAGATCCCCGCGCTCGAGCAGCCGGTCACCAAGCTGTTCCGGCTCCGCTACGTCGATCCCGACCAGCTCCGCGCCGTCCTCGGGAACTTCACCTCGCCGCAGGGCGCCGACATCGCCACCATCCCGCCCGACATCCTCCTCGTCACCGACATCGGGCTGAACGTCCGGCGCATCGAGAAGCTGCTCGAGGCCCTCGACCGCCCCGGCTCGAACGACCTGGTGCGCGTCATCCAGGTCCAGTACGCGCCGGCGCGCGACGTGGCCGACAAGGTGAACCAGATCTTCGTCCAGGCCCCGGGCCAGCCGGGGAAGACCACGCGCCGCCCGGTCATCGGCGGCGTGGCCACGCCGGGCGCGGCGCCGGGCGCGGTACCTACCGGCGGCGGCGCCGAGTCGGGCGAGATCTCCATCAGCAAGGTGGTGGCCGACGAGCGCACCAACAAGATCATCGTCATCTCCGACGAGAAGAGCTTCCAGCGCATCGGCGAGCTCGTCCGTCAGCTCGACACGCCCACCGCGGGCGAGGGCTCGATCCACGTCATCTTCCTGAAGAACGCCAACGCCGAGGACCTCTCCAACACCCTGCAGAACCTGGCCAGCGGCTCGCGCCGCACCGGCTCCTCGAGCGGCGGCGCGCCCCCGGGCGCGGCCGCGGCCATGGCCGCCCCTCCCGGCGTCTCCGCTCCCCGGGCCACGGGAGGCACCGCCGAGCTCTTCAGCGGCGACGTGAAGGTCACCGCCGACAAGCCCTCCAACTCCCTCGTGATCATCGCCAGCGCCTCCGACTTCGCCGTGGTGCAGCGGCTCATCGACAAGCTCGACCGCCCGCGCCGCCAGGTCTTCGTGGAGGCGGTGATCATGGAGGTCGACATCGACAACACCAGCGACATCGGGGTGGGCATGCACCTCGCCGTCCCGGTGAACACCGCCAACGGCAAGGGCTTCATCCCCATCGGCCTCGAGCCCGGCAAGATCAACTCGCTGAACCCCAGCTCGGCGCTGCAGCTGGGCGGGTTCCTCACCGGCCTGGTCGGCCCGGTCTCGGCCGAGCTGAAGGACATCTTCCCCTTCCCGAGCGTGGGCGTGGTCATCCAGGCCCTCCAGTCCAACTCGGACGTGAACGTGCTCTCCACGCCGCACCTCATCGCCCAGGACAACGAGGAGTCGGAGATCATCGTCGGCAACAACGTGCCCTTCCAGGCCGGCTACAACCCGGGCTTCAACACCGGCATCGGCAGCACGACCACCGGCAGCACCACGAACAACCTCCTCGCCAGCCCGTACGCGGTGAGCCTCATCGCCCCCATCCAGCGCCAGAACGTCGACCTCAAGCTGAAGATCAAGCCGCAGATCCACGAGGGCGACATGGTGCGGATGGACATCGAGGAGTCGCAGGAGGAGATCGTCGCCAACAACCCGACCCTCGGCCCCACCACCGCCAAGCGCAGCGTGAAGACCAAGGTGGTGGTGAAGGACCAGAGCACCATCGTCATCGGCGGCCTGGTGCAGGACCGCAACGTGACCTCGGTGTCGAAGATCCCGCTGCTCGGCGACATCCCCATCCTGGGATGGGCCTTCCGCAGCACCAACATCGTGAAGAAGAAGACGAACCTGCTCCTCCTCCTCACGCCCTACATCATCCGGGACCAGTCCGACTTCCGGCGCATCCTGGAGCGCAAGCAGCGCGAGCACCGGGAACTGTACGAGCTCTACTACGGCAAGAAGCCCGACTACACGCTGGCCGAGAGCTCGAGCCGGCCCGGCCCGCTCACCCGGGTCCGGCAGCAGGTGACGACCGAGAACGCCAAGATCGAGAACGGCGGGTCGGGTGGCGTGGGCGAGAAGACGATGAAGCCGCCGAGCTACGTCCCCGACGCTCCGGTTCCGGCTCCGGTCTCGGCCGCGCCTCCGCGTCCGGTGCTGGTGGTGCCACCGCCCGTGGTGGTCCCGGTCCAGCCCCCGGCGCCCGTGGCCGCGCCCGTGGCGCCTGCCGTGACCGCTCCCGCACCGGCGGCCGCCGAGCCGAAGACCTTCCCGCCGACCCAGTTCCCGATGCGCCCCATCCCGGGCGAGGTGCCTGCGACCCCCTCGCCGGCGCCGGACACGGCCGCTCCGCCCTCCGGCGGCTAGCCCATGTCCACGCAGCAGACGGAATCGGCGGCGACGCCCGCCCCCATGCCGGAGCCGGAGTTCTCGCCGGCGGCCCTTCGCGGACGTCCGCTCGGGGAGATCCTCGCCGCCATCGCCGGGGTCTCGCCGGACAAGGTGGCGGAGGCGCTCGCCTCCCAGCAGGCGGACCCTGCCGGCCTCCGCTTCGGCGAGGCGCTGGTGAAGGCCAAGCTCGTCACCGAGGAGCAGGTGCTCCGGGCGGTGGCCCTGCAGCTCGACCTGCCCTACCAGGGCAGCATCGACGCCGCCGAGGTCCCCGACGACCTGGCCCGGCTCGTCCCCATCAACTTCGCCAAGACGGCCCGGATGATCCCGCTCGGCCGCGACGGCGACGAGATCCGCGTGGCGGTGGCCGATCCGCTCGACACGGCCGCGCAGGACAACCTCTCGGTGCTGCTCGGCGCGCCGCTCTCCCCGGTGGTCGCGCCCGGGGCGGTGATCGTCGACGCCATCAACCTGGTCTACGACCGGACCGCCGACCGGCACGACCGGCTCATGGAGGACCTCGAGACCACCGAGGACCTCGAGAGCGTGGCCCACGAGCTGGAGGAGCCGGCCGACCTCCTGGAGGCCGACGACGAGGCCCCCATCATCCGGCTCGTCAACTCGCTCCTCTTCCGCGCGGTGAAGGAGCGGGCCAGCGACATCCACATCAACCCCGAGGAGCGGGACATCTCGGTGCGCTTCCGGATCGACGGCGTGCTCCGCGAGGTCATCCGCCCTCCCAAGCGCTTCCAGGCCTCCATCGCCAGCCGCATCAAGATCATGGGCGGCCTCAACATCGCCGAGAAGCGGCTTCCCCAGGACGGCCGCATCCGCATCAAGATCGCCGGCCGCGACGTCGACGTGCGCCTCTCCACCATCCCCACCGCCAACGGGGAGCGCATCGTCATGCGCCTCCTCGACAAGTCGGCGGTGCTGCTCGACCTCTCCCAGCTGGGGTTCGAGGACTGGCAGCTCGAGATCATGGACGGGCTCATCACCCGGTCCCACGGCATCGTGCTGGTCACCGGCCCCACCGGCTCCGGCAAGACCACCACCCTCTACGGCGGCCTCGCCAAGATCAACTCGCCCGACCTCAACATCCTCACCATCGAGGACCCGGTCGAGATCCAGCTGAAGGGCGTCGCCCAGGTGCAGGTGAACGCCAAGATCGACCTGACCTTCGCGAACGGCCTGCGCTCCTTCCTTCGCCAGGATCCCGACGTCATCATGGTCGGCGAGATCCGCGACCTGGAGACCGCCGAGATCGCCATCCAGGCCTCGCTCACCGGCCACCTCGTCCTCTCCACCATCCACACCAACGACGCGGCGGGCGCGGTCACCCGCCTCGCCGACATGGGCGTCCAGCCCTTCCTGGTGGCGAGCTCGCTGGTGGGCATCCTGGCCCAGCGGCTGGTGCGCATGCTCTGCCCGGCCTGCAAGGAGGCCTACGAGCCCTCGCCCGAGGAGCTCTCGCAGGCCAGCATCTCCCCGGCCGTCATGGCCCGCGCCGGCAACCCGCGCAACCTCTACCGGGCGGTGGGCTGCCCGCTCTGCCAGCGCACCGGCTACTCCGGCCGCACCGGGATCTACGAGCTCATGCTCGTGGACGACGAGATCCGGCAGCTCATCCTGAAGAACGTGGACTCCGGCACCATCAAGGCCCGCGCCGTGGCCGGCGGCATGATGACCCTGCTCGAGCACGGCGCCTACAAGGTGGCGAAGGGAGAGACCACCGCTGCCGAGGTGCTCTCCGTGACCGCCGAAGACATCTGACGCGCCCCCATGCCCGTCTTCGCATACAAGGCGCTCGACCAGAGCGGGAAGGCCGTCGAGGGGCTCAAGGAGGCCGACTCGCCCAAGACCCTGCGCGGCCTGCTGCGCCGCGACGGGCTCTACCTCACCGAGGTGACCGGCGAGAAGACGGCCAAGGCCGCCTCCCCGGAGATGAGCGTCCGGCGCTGGGTGGGCGGACGGGTCAAGGCCGACGACGTGGCGGTGGCCACCCGGCAGCTGGCGGTGCTGGTGAACGCCGGCATCCCGCTCGTCGACGCGCTGACCGCGCTCGTGGAGCAGGTCGACAACGAGCGGCTCAAGCGGGTGGTCTCGGCGGTGAAGCAGCGGGTCAACGAGGGCTCCTCGCTGGCCGACGCGCTGGGGCAGCACCCCAAGGTCTTCAGCAACCTCTACGTCAACATGATCCGGGCCGGCGAGTCGTCGGGCGCCCTCGACGTGGTGCTCTTCCGCCTGGCCGACTTCACCGAGAGCCAGGCCCGGCTGCGCTCCAAGATCCTCGGCACCCTCACCTACCCGGCCGCCATGGTGATCATCGGCGCGGCGGTGATGGGCATCCTCTTCACCGTGGTCATCCCCAAGATCACCAAGGTGTTCGAGGACACCAAGGTGGTGCTCCCCTGGACCACCCGCATCCTCATCGGCTTCGCCTCCTTCATGCACGACTACTGGTGGGCGATGGGGATCCTGCTGGCCGGGGGGATCTACGCCTTCGTCCGCTGGCTCAAGACGCCGGCCGGGCGGGCCCGCTGGGACGTCTGGGTGCTCGACGCGCCCATCTTCGGGCCGCTGGTCCGGCAGGTGGCCGTGGCCCGCTTCTCGCGCACGCTGGCCACCCTGCTCAAGAGCGGCGTCCCGCTCCTCACCGCCCTCGACATCGTCCGCAACATCGTGGGCAACACCCGGCTCGCCGCGGTGATCGAGGAGGCCCGCGAGTCGATCAAGGAGGGCGAGAGCATCGCCGCGCCCCTCAAGCGTTCCGGAGAATTTCCACCCTTGGTGTACCACATGATCGCGATCGGCGAGAAGTCGGGCGAGCTGGAGGAGATGCTCGGCAACGTCGCCAACGCCTACGACAGCCAGGTCGAGACCAAGGTCGCCGCCCTCACCTCGCTGCTCGAGCCCATCATGATCGTGGTGATGGGCGTGGCCGTGGCGTTCATCGTCTTCTCCATCCTGATGCCCATTCTCCAGATCAACACCATCGCCGGAGGCTGACCGTGAGAGCACCCCGAAGCGCCCGCGCCGCATCGCGCGGCATGACCCTCATCGAGATCCTGGTCGTCATCACCATCCTGGGCATCATCGCCGCCGCCGTGGCGGTGAACGTGGTCGGCCAGCTCGACGAGGCCAAGGTGAAGCAGGCCAAGACCGACCTGCACACCCTCGAGAACTGCCTCGACCTCTACAAGATCGACAAGGGGCGCTACCCCTCCACCGAGGAGGGGCTGCAGGCGGTGGTCACCGCCGGCAAGTGCAAGCCGCAGCTCAAGGACCCCTGGGGCCACTCGTACGTCTACCTCTTCCCCGGCCAGGTCCACCCCGACTCGTTCGACATCAAGTCCTACGGCGCCGACGGGCAGGCCGGCGGCGACGGCGTGAACGCCGACATCGTGAACCCCTGAGGCGTGGACCCCGCGAGCGATGAAGGGCGAAGGCCGCCAGTCGAGGGGATTCACCCTCATCGAGGTCCTCATCGTGGTGGCCGTGATCGGGGTCATGGCGCTGGCCGCTGCACCCGCGGTGAACTCGCTCACCGGGGCCAACGCCCGCTCCGCCGCCGGGGAGATCGCCGGCGCCTACCGGTACCTCTACGACACCGCGGCGCTGCGCCGGCAGACCTGCCGGCTGGTCGTCGACATCGACGCCCGGGAGTGGTGGGCCGAGTGCACCGCCGGGGCCGCCGGGGGCCGGCGCGGCCAGCCGGTGATGGGCAAGGACGGGGTGGCCGAGGACGACGAGCGGGAGCTGGCCCGGGGGTTCTCCGACGAGACCGACCCGGAGAAGCGGAAGTTCCTGGCCCGGGCCAAGTTCGCCGAGTTCAAGGATCGCCAGGTCCAGAAGCGCAAGCTCAAGGGGGGCGCGGCCTTCGAGAAGGTCTGGACACCCCGCCAGCGCGAGCCGCAGAGCAAGGGGAAGGCCTACGTCTACTTCTACCCGCAGGGGCAGGCGGACCGCGCCCAGATCCCTGTGGCCGACGGCACGAACGCCTACACGGTGATGACCCAGCCGCTGACCGGGCGCGCCCGGGTGGTCACCGGGATCGCGGAGGCCCCGCGGTGAGGCGCGTCCGCGTCCCGGCCCGGGGAGGCTTCACGCTCCTCGAGGTGATGGTGGCCCTGGCCGTCCTGGCCGGGTCGCTGATGGCCGTCGCCGACCTCTCCGGCAGCGCCATGCGGAACTACGTCTACGCCCGCGACCTCTCCGTGGCCACGCTCCTCGCCAGGGGCAAGATGGCGGAGATGGAGGAGAAGTTCGAGGACAGCGGCTTCACCGACTTCGACCAGATGGAGGAGGGGAATTTCTCCGACCAGGGGCAGCCGGGCATGCGCTGGAAGCTGGACCTGCGCAAGCCCACCGCCGAGCTCACGGCCGAACGGATCCTGGGCGCCTTCCTGGGCGGCGGGGAGGACCTGGGCGCGCAGGAGATGCTGGGCAAGCTCATGGGGGGCGGCTCCGGCTCCACGGGCGGCAAGGGGGGACCGGCCTCGGGAGCCCCCGGAGGGCTCCTCGGGGGCGTGATGCAGGGGCAGGTGAACGCCTTCGCCGAGGAGCTCAAGAAGTCGGTCCGCCAGGTCTCGCTGCGGGTGAGCTGGAAGGACGGGAAGGTCGAGCAGGGCTTCTCGCTCGACACCTACTGGGTGGTGCTGAACCCCAAGGCCCCCGGCGGAGCGCGGGGCCAGAATCCGGACATCCCGGCCAACCTGACGGGGCCGGGCCGTGGCGCGACCGGCGGACCCTCCCCCGTGCAGAACCCCGCCACCACCAAGAAGAAGCTCCCCGGGACCGGAGGCACCCAGTGACGCCCGGACGTCCACGCGGCTTCACCCTCGTGGAGGTGCTCATCGCCATGGCCATCACGGCGGTGATCGGCGCCATGGCGCTCGGCGCCTTCTCCCGCTCGGCGTCGGCCCGGCAGTCGGTGGAGGAGCAGGACGAGCGCATCGGCGGAGCGCGCTCCGCGCTGGGGCGGATGTCGCGGGAGCTCTCCTCGGCCTTCCTCTCCGAGCACTACGACCGGGCGCGCTTCCGGGACCGCCCCACCATCTTCAAGGGGCGCGACGGCGGCGACCGCGACTCGCTGCTCTTCGCCACCATGGCCCACGTGCGCGGGGTCCGCGACGCCAAGGAGTCGGACCAGTCGGTCATCGAGTACTCCGTCGACGCCGACCCGGAGTTCCCCGGCGAGAACGCCCTCTTCCGGCGGGAGAAGATCCGGATCGACGACGAGCCGGATCGCGGGGGGGCGAAGTCGCTGCTCCTCCACCACGTGGTCGCCTTCGACGCGGAGTACTGGGACTGGCAGAAGCAGGAGTGGACCCGCGACTGGTCCACCGGGCCGGGCGACAAGACGCTGCTCCCCCCCCGCGTGAAGCTGAAGCTCACCCTGCGCATGCCGGACGGAAAGACCACCCGCAGCTTCGAGACCCAGGCGAGGATCGCCATCATCCGTCCCATGGACTTCTAGGATGCCCCGCACCCACCCCAGCGCGCGCCACGAGCGCGGAGCCGCCCTCCTCCTGGTCCTCATGGTGGTGGCCATCGTGACCGTGCTCGCCACCGAGCTGGCCTACGACACGCGGGTCTCGCTGCAGATCGCCGCCAACGCCCGGGACGAGCTTCGCGCCACGGCGCAGGCCCAGGGGGCGGTGGCCATCGCCCGGCTGGTGCTCCACTTCCAGCAGCGGCTCGACCAGGCCGGCGGCGCGGCCGGGCAGGCGCTGGCCGGGCTCACCGGCGGGCAGGCGGGCGGGCAGGCCGGTGGCGCGGCGGGCGGCGCGGCCTCGGCGCTCGGCGGGCTGACCCAGGGCAGCTTCTCCTTCCGTCTCTGGGACGCCATCCCGATCGAGGACACGGTCATCGGGACGCTGCTCGGCACCGGCCCGCGCGCGGGGGCCTCGCCCGACCAGGGCTTCCACGCCACCATCATCGATGAGGAACGGAAGGTGAACGTCTCCCAGCTGGCCGGCCTCAACCTCCTGGCCGGCCCGCAGCTGCAGCGCCTCCTGCTCGCGGTCCGCGACCCGCGCTTCGACGTGCTCTTCGACCGGGAGGACGAGTTCGGCAACCGGCTCGGCCGGCGGGACGTGGCGGTGGCGCTGCGCGACTGGGTGGACGAGGATCCCACCACGAGCGTGCTGGGCGCCAATCCCATGGCCCCCTTCCAGAACGGCTTCGGGGACGAGAACCAGTACTACGACCGGGGCGAGGACCGGTACCGGGCCAAGAACGCCCGGTTCGACTCGCTCGACGAGCTCTACCTGGTGGCCGGGATCGGCGACGCCTTCATGGGCGCCTTCGGGGACCACCTCACCGTCTACCCGGACGTGAACGCGACCATCAACGTGAACACCACCGACCCGGAGCAGATCCTGGTGAACGCGCTGCTCATGTCCGACCCTCCCGGCGTGCCCCAGGTCCCGCTGCTCGACCCGCTGTTCTCCCAGAAGCTGGAGATGGCGCTGCGCCTGGCTCGGCCGCTTCCCTTCATGACCATCACGGTGCAGCAGTTCGCCACCGTCCTCCAGGCCCTGGGGCTGAAGGTCCAGCCGCTCTACCTCCAGGCGCAGAACACCGACACCCGAAGCCCGTTCGGCAACAAGTCGAACACCTTCACCATCCGCGCCACCGGCCGTGCCGGGGGCGTGGAGAAGACCATCGACGCGGTGGTCACGATGGACGACCGCGCCGGCCCGCTCCAGGGTGACCTGGGGCGGCTCCTCCACTGGCGCGAGGACTGACCATGTCCCATCCCATTCTCGGACTCGACCTCGGCTCCCGGCGCATCCAGGCCGTCCTGATCGAGACCACCCTGCGGGGCTTCACCGTCTCCGGAACGGCCGAGGAGGCCGTCCCCCCGGCCACCGAGGGCGGGCCTACCGCCGCCGGGCGGATGGCCGGCGCGGTCGCGGCGCTCCTCGCCGCCCGGGGCTGGTCCGCCGACGTCGCGGCGGCGGCCTCCCTTCCGGGCGTGGCCGCCTCGCACCTCGTCACCCTCCCCTTCTCCGATGCTCGCCGCATCGAGCAGACGGTGCAGTACGAGGTGGAGGCCGCCATCCCGTTCGACCTCGACCAGGTCGCCTGGGACTGGCAGGTGCTCGACAGCCAGGCGGGGCGGTCCGACCTCTTCATCGGCCTGGCCCGGCGCGACGAGCTGACCGCCTGGGTCGCCGAGCTGGCCGCCGTCGGGGTCGACCCCGCGGTGGTGAGCCCGGGCGGGCCGGTGCTGGCGGCCCTGTGGGCGGCCGGCGCCGTCGCCGATCCCGCGCCCGCCGGAGAGGCCGAGCTGGTGGTGGACCTGGGCGTCGACCGGACCCACGCCTGCGTGGTCTCGGAGGGGCGCTGCCTCTTCGCCCGGACCTTCGCCTCCGGCACCTCGACCCTGCTCCGGTCGGCGGCGCGCAGCGCCGGGAGGAACCCCGACGAGGTGCCCGTCGACGGCGCCACCCCCGACTGGCTCGACGCACCGGAGGGGCCCGCGGCGCTCCGGGCCGGGATCGGGCCGCTCGTCCGCGAGCTCCGCGCCACGCTGCACGCCTTCGAGTCCCGCGCCACCCGCCGCCCGGTGGTCCGGATCCGCATGGCCGGCGAGGCCGGAGGCTGGCCCGGGCTGGCGGCGCTCGTGGGCGAGGAGCTCGCCATCCCCGCCGAGCCCCTGCGGCTCACCGGGCCGGCCGCCGACGCCATCCCCGCCGAGGACGCGCCCCGGTACGCCCTGCCGCTGGCGCTGGCGCTGCGGGGCTGGATGGGCAACCGGTTCCAGCGCCTCAACCTCCGGCGCGGTGACCTCGCCAGCACCCGCTCCCACCAGGACGTCCGGGAACGGCTGCAGCGGATCGCGGTGTACGCGTCGCTCGTCCTCCTGCTCGCGGTCGTCTCCTCGGTGGTGAAGGTGGTGGCGCTCAACCGGCAGGAGAAGCTGCTCGACCGCTCCATGTGCGAGGTCACCCAGAAGGTGATCGGAAAGTGCTTCGACGACTTCGCCACGGCCGAGTCGGTCCTCCGCGGCCGGGGATCGGTGGGCGCCTCCATCCCGCGCGTCTCGGCGGCCGGGGTGCTCGCCGAGCTGGCGGCGCGCGTCCCGCAGGTCCAGCTCCGGTTCGACCGCATCGAGATCACGCGGGAGAAGCTGCACCTCCAGGGGACCACCGACGCGGCCGAGAACGTCGACCGGATCGTCTCGGCGCTTCGTGGATCCCGCTGCTTCGGCGACGCCCGGTCCGGCGGCGCACGCAAGCGCGGCACCGAGCAGAAGTTCGAGTTCACGGTGGATGCCGACATCACCTGCGAGGGCGCCGCCGCGGCGCCCGGGGGGAAGGGCTAGCCATGGAGACCCTGCGCAACCTGCGCGCGAGCCTGGAGTCGTTCCTGGGCCGGCTGTCCCCGCGCGAACGGATCATGGTGTCGTCGGCCGCGGCCGCCGTCGTCCTCTTCTTCCTCTTCCTGATCACCACCGGCGTGTCCCGCTCCATCACCGCGCGCGAGAGCCGGATCGGCTCGAAGACCGAGATGCTCTCGCAGATCGGGAAGCTCACCCGGGGCTACCGCCAGGCCCAGGCCGAGCGGCAGTCGCTGGAGAGCCGGCTCAAGGGTCCGCCGGTCCAGCTCATGAGCTTCGTCTCTCAGACCGGCGCCCAGACGGGCGTGGAGGTGAACGACCTCCGCCCCGGGACGCCGACCACCACCGACGGGCTCACCGAGGAGAGCGTGGAGGTGAACCTGGCCCGCATCGACCTGCCGCGGCTGGCCCGGCTCGTCGACGCGCTGGAGCGCGGGCCCGGCGTGGTCAAGGTGCGCAAGCTGCGGGTCGCCACGCGGAACGACGACCCCAACCTCGTCGACGTCACGCTCCAGGTCTCCACCTGGCAGCTGAAGAGCTAGGAGGAACGCGTGAAGCTCGATCCCCGCACCTGGAACGTCGACCCCCGGAAGTGGAAGATCACCGGCTGGCGGCTCACCGCGGCCTACGTGGCCTTCTTCGTGGTCGCCTTCGTCGTGGCGCTCCGCCTCACCTTCCCGGTCGAGGCGGTCAAGGAGCGGTTCATCCTCGACGCCTCGGCCCAGGGCTACCAGATCAAGGTGAACGATCTCTCGCCGTCGGGGCTCATCGGCGTGCGGGCGCGCGAGGTCACGGTGACCACCGCCGAGGGCACCCGCATCCCGCTCGAGGAGCTGCGGGTGGGGCTGCGGCTCTGGCCCACCCTGCTCGGGCGCCGCTCCTACTCGTTCGACGCCTCCCTGATGGACGGCCGCATCACCGGCTTCACCGACCTGGGCAAGACCGCCGAGCGCTACCAGGCCAAGGTCACCGGCATCGACCTGGCGCGGGCCGGCCTGGTCCGGGCCGCCACCGGGCTCGACATGGGCGGGATCCTCTCCGGGAACCTGGACGTCTCGCTCGATCCGAAGGACCCGTCGAAGAGCACCGGGAGCCTCGAGTTCCAGGTGAAGGACGGCGTCATCAAGGGCGGACAGGTCACCGTCCAGGGCATGGAGGGCGGCCTGACCGTACCCCCGGTGAAGCTCGGCGCCATCGCGGCGCGCGGGGTCCTGAAGGGCGGACGGGCAGACTTCGGCACGCTCGAGTCGAAGGGGGAGGACATCGACATCGTGGCCGACCAGGTCTTCGTCCAGCTGCAGCCGCGGGTCGATTTCTCCCCGCTCTCCGGCCGGGCCAAGGTGCGTCCCAGCGAGGCGTTCTGGCGCAAGCCGCAGGTGGCGCCGCTCAAGCCCATCGTCGACATGGCGCTGGCGAGCGCCCGGGGGCCGGACGGCGGATTCGGCTTCCAGATCTACGGGACCCTGGCGAAGCCCCAGGCCCGTCCGTCCGCGTACTGATGACCCTGCATGTAGTGTCATGCAAGGTTTCGTTTTTCCTCGGAGATCCGGCGACGTCTCGCGAAATCCCCGTAGATATCAAGGACTTGGATTGAAAGCGCCCCGGGGGCGTGTTATCCCGGCCGGATGCGGATTCGTCGTCTGGAGATGGTGGGCTTCAAGTCGTTCATGGATCGGACGGTCGTCGCCTTCGACGAGGGCGTGACCGGCGTCGTCGGTCCGAACGGCTGCGGGAAGTCCAACGTCGCGGACGCCATCCGGTGGGTCCTCGGCGAGCAGTCGGCGCTCCGCCTGCGCGGCCGCTCGATGGAGGACGTGATCTTCAACGGGTCGGAGTCGAAGCCGCCCCTCTCCTTCGCCGAGGTCACCCTCACCTTCGACAACGACCGCCCCGCCGAGCTGCCGCCGGCCTTCCGCGGCCTCGCCGAGATCACCGTGGGGCGAAGGCTCTACCGCACCGGCGAGTCGGACTACCTCGTCAACCGGGCCCCGGCGCGCCTGCTCGACGTGAACGACATCTTCTTCGGCTCCGGCGTCGGCCGCACCGCCTACTCCATCATCGAGCAGGGGCGCATCGGCCAGATCGTCTCGGCCCGCGCCCAGGACCGGCGCGGCGTGATCGAGGAGGCGGCCGGGATCACCAAGTACCAGCGGCGCCGCGAGGCGGCCGAGCGGAAGATGGAGGCGACCCGCCACAACCTGGAGCGGGTCACCGACATCGTCGCCGAGCTGGGCAAGCAGCTCGACTCGCTCAACCGGCAGGCCCGCAAGGCCGAGAAGTACCGCGCGCTCAAGGCCCAGATCCGCGAGCTCGAGCTGCACGTGGGGGCCACCCGATGGCTGGAGCTGACGGTGGGGCGTCGCGAGGCGGAGGAGCGGCACGCCGCGGCCCGCGCCGACGAGGCCGAGATCTCCGAGCGCCTGGCCCAGATCGACCAGGCGCTGGAGGCGGACCGCGCGCTGCTCGCCGAGCGGGAGCTCTCGCTCCAGCAGCTCGGCGACCGGGAGCACGAGCTGGAGAGCCAGGGGCGGGTGTCGGCCGTCTCCACCGAGGCCGCCGAGCGCGAGCTGGCCCAGATCGCCGAGCGGTCCCGCGGCCAGGCCTCCGAGGTGGAGGCGCTCAAGGTCCAGGCCGACGCCCTCTCCGCCGAGCGGGATGCGCTCCTGCGCCAGCGGGACGAGCTCCAGAGCCTGTCCGGCTCCGACGAGGCCCGCCTCGCCGACCTGGAGGCCGCCCTGCGCGACGCCGCGTCGACCCAGGTCGGGCTGGCCTCCGAGGGGGACAAGGCCCGCGCCGAGGCCGCCGAGGCCCACGGCCGCGCCGCGGCGCGACGCAGCGCCCTCGCCCAGGTGGAGCGCCAGCGCACCGACCTCCAGGCGCGCCTCGCGCGCGTGCGGAGCGAGATCGACGAGCTGGCCACCCGGGGGACCTCGCTCGACGGCTCCCGCTCCGCCCACGTCGAGAAGCTGGGCAAGACCCGGCAGCTGAAGCTCCACCTCGAGGAGCAGCGCGGCGCCCAGGAGGACCTGCTCGACCGCACCCGCTCCGAGTTCATCCAGAACGAGGCCCGGCTCATCACGCTGCGCGAGGAGCTCTCCGACCGCCGCGCCCGCCTCCAGTCGCTCCAGGAGGTGATGCGCAACTACGAGGGCTACGGCCGCGGCGTGCGCAGCCTGATGACCCGCGCCCGGGGCGCCGAGGGGGCGGAGAACGGCGTGATGGGGCTGGTCGCCGACGTCATGACCGTGCCCGCCGAGTACGAGAACGCGGTCGAGGCGGTGCTCGGCGAGCGGCTCCAGTACGTCATCGTGGAGAGCCACAGCCAGGGCGTGGAGGCCATCGACTGGCTGAAGAGCGCCGCCGAGGGGCGCGCCTCCCTCATCCCGCTGCTCCGCCTCCGCGACGGCGACGCCGTGGCGGCGCCGGCCGACCGCTCCCACCCCGGGTTCGTGGCCGGCTGCCTCGACGTGGTCCGCTTCGACCCCGCCTACGAGCGGCTGGCCCGCTTCCTCCTGGGCGACGCCGCCATCGTGCGCGACCTCTCGAGCGCGCTCGAGATCTGGCAGTCGGGCGGCGGCGCGGGAACGCTGGTGACGCTCGACGGCGAGGTGCTCGACCCGCACGGCGTGGTGACCGGCGGACCGCTCGAGGGCGAGGGGCACGGCGCCCTGCAACGTCGGCGCGAGGTGCAGGAGCTCATCGACACCGTCCGCTCCTTCGAGGCCGACTTCGCGCTGGCCCAGGAGCGCCACCGCGCGCTCCAGTCCCGCCTGCTGCAGCTCGAGGCGGCGCTCAAGACCATCGACCGGGACAACCGGGAGAAGGACATGGCGCTCCTCACCCAGGAGAAGGACCTGGCCCGGCTCGGCGAGGAGCTGGAGCGGGTGGCCGAGCGGATGGGGCAGCTCGAGCTGGAGCGATCCTCCATGGAGGACGGGCTCTCCGGGCTCTCCCGCGAGGAGGAGGCGCACCAGCTGGAGGCCGCCGGGGCCGAGGCCGACCGGGCCCGGCACGAGGAGCGCGCGCGGGAGGCGTCCGCGCGGCTCGAGGACCTGGGGCGTCGCGCCGAGTCGCTGCAGGCCGAGGTCCTGGCCGTCAAGGTCAAGGTGGCCGCGGAACGGGAGCGTCGCGACGGCATCGGCGAGTCGCTCCGCCGCGTCGAGGAGGCCCAGGCCGCGGCGGAGGACCGCCGGGCGCGGCTCTTCGACGCCCTGTCCGAAGGGAACGCCCGGGCCGTCGATCTCCGGGAGCGCATGGAGGGAGCCCGCGGCGACGGCGCCCGGCTGGGCGAGGAGCTCCTCCGGGTGCGGGAGGTGCTGCTCGCCGAGCGCGCCGCCCACCAGGACGCCACCGCCAAGGCGCGGGCCGCCGAGTCGGAGGCCCGCGACCTGCGCAAGCGGTCCGAGGCCATCACCCAGGCGGCCGGCGACGCGGCCCTGACCGCGCGCGAGCAGGCGCTCGAGCTCAGCCACCTCGAGGAGCAGATCCGCGAGCGCTGCCAGGTCGAGCTGCGCGACGAGCTGCTCCGGTTCCACGCCGAGCGTCCGCCCGGCGAGGCGGAGCGGCGCCGCCTGGACGAGCTGAAGGCGCAGGCCGAGCGCATGGGCGCCATCAACCTCACCGCCATCGAGGAGTACGACGACCTGGCCCGCCGACACACCTTCCTCTCCGAGCAGAAGGCCGACCTGGAGGCCTCGCTGGCCGATCTCCACAAGGCCATCGGGAAGATCAACCGGGCCTCCCGCGAGCGGTTCCGCGAGACCTTCGACCGGGTGAACGAGAAGTTCCAGCAGGTCTTCCCGCGCCTCTTCAACGGCGGACGGGCCGGGCTGGTGCTCACCGAGGACGGGGACGAGCAGGAGGGGGGAGTGGAGATCTTCGCCCAGCCGCCGGGGAAGAAGCTGCAGAACATCAACCTGCTCTCGGGCGGCGAGAAGGCGCTCACCGCGGTCTCGCTCATCTTCGCCATCTTCCTCATCAAGCCCTCGCCCTTCTGCCTGCTCGACGAGGTCGACGCGCCGCTCGACGACGCCAACGTCGGCCGGTACAACGAGCTGGTGAAGGAGATGGCGAAGGCGTCCCAGTTCATCCTCATCACCCACAACAAGCGGACCATGGAGACGGTGGACACGCTGTACGGGGTGACGATGGAGGAGCCGGGGGTGTCGAAGCTGGTGTCGGTGAGGTTGTCGGGGGGGACGAGGTCGGAGGCGGCGTAGGGCGGACGCGGCCGGAACCGTTTCCGCTTCGGCAGCCGCTTCGGCAGCCGCTTCGGCATCCGCTTCGGCAACCGCTTCGGCAACCGCTTCCGCAGCCGCTTCGGCTTCCGCATCCGCAGCCGCTTCGGCAACCGCTTCGGCATCCGCTTCCGTTTCCGCAGCCGCAGCCGTTGCCGCGACCGCATCCGCGTCCGGAGGGGCCGTCTCCTTTCCTGGGGTGGGGTTCGCCTTGGGCGGCGCACGCCCCGCGCCAACCCAGGCGGGTGAGACCGGGTGAATGCGGCGGGCTGTCACGGGTCCTGCGCCGGGATGGGGCGAAACCCCACCCGGAAAGGAGCCGCAGATGGCGTTCGAGGCTTTTGAGGTCACGTTGCAGATGGTCGGGTCGCTCCGTCAGCCGCTGGCCGCGCTGGAGCGACGGGATCCGTCGCTGGCGGTGCAGGTGAGGCGCGCCGCGGCTTCGGTCGCGCTGAACCTCATGGAAGGTCGGAGACGCCACGGGAAGGACCGCGTCCACCTGTGGCGGGTCGCCGCCGGCAGCGCCGACGAGGTCGTGGCCAGCCTTCGCGTGGCCGAGGCGTTCGGATACGTCCGCGAAGCGGAGGTCGTGGCATCGCTGAAGTTCTGCGACCGCGTCCTCGCCATGCTCTGGCGACTCACGCATTGACGCCCGGGCGCCCCGCACACCCCTCCGGACGCGGAAACGGTTCCGGCTACGGCTGGGGATGCCGTTGCGGAAGCGGCCAACGGCCAACGGCCCACGGCATCGGCCGACGGAATCGGCCCCCCGCCCTACCCTCCCGCGAGCCCCCGGTACAGCGCCTCGTACCGCTCGGCGCTCTTCCCCCACGAGAAGTCGATCGCCATCCCGCGCTCCTGGATCCCCCGCCAGGCGCGGACGTCTCGCCACACGTCGAGCGCGCGCCGGGTCGCGACCACCAGCGCGGCCGGGTCGAGCGGCCCGAAGAGGAAACCGGTGCCCTGCTTCCAGCCGTCGTAGTCCTCGACCGTGTCGACCAGCCCGCCCACCGCGCGCGCCACCGGCGGCGTGCCGTAGCGCAGGCTGTACATCTGGTTCAGGCCGCAGGGCTCGAACCGGCTGGGCATGAGGAAGGCGTCGGCGCCCGCCTCGATGCGGTGGGCCAGCCCCTCGTCGAAGCCGATGCGCACCGCGAAGCGGTCCCGGTGCTGCCGCCCCACCCAGTCGAAGAACCCCTCGAACTCGCGCTGGCCGCTGCCCAGCATCGCGAACTGGGCATCGGCGCGGAGCAACGCCGGCGTGGCCGCCGCCACCAGGTCGACCCCCTTCTGGTCGGCCAGCCGCCCGATCAGCCCCACCAGCGGGATGTGGGGCTTCACCGGGAGTCCGAGCTCGGCCTGCAGGGCCGCCTTGACGCGGGCCTTGCCGCGCAGGTCGCCGCGCGAGAACCGGGCCGGCAGGTGCGGGTCGTGGGCCGGATCCCACTCCCGCTCGTCGATGCCGTTCAGGATCCCGAACAGGTCCCCGCTGCGGCTCCGCAGCACGGTGTCGAGGCCGTAGCCGCCCTCGACGGTGAGGATCTCGCGGGCGTAGTTGGGGGAGACGGTGGTGAGGGCGTCGGCGAAGGAGAGCCCCGCCTTCATGAAGTTCAGCTGGTCGTGGAACTCGACGCCGCGGACGGCGCGGAAGATCGACCAGGGCAGGCCGACCACGTCCATGAACGCCTTGTCGAACATCCCCTGGTAGGCCAGGTTGTGGATCGTGTAGACGCTGCGCGTCCCGGCGAGCCAAGGGTCGGCGGCGTGCTCGGCGCCCAGGAACCAGGGGCCGAGCGCCGACTGCCAGTCGTTGAAGTGGGCCACCGCCGGGCGGAACGCCAGCGCCCGGGGCAGGTCGAGCGCGGCGCGCGCCAGGAAAGCGAAGCGGGCCGGGTTGTCGGCGTAGTCGACCCCGCCCTCGCCGTAGGGGTTGCGGCGAAATCCATAGAAGAGGTCGTGCTCCAGGAAATAGAACTCGGGCGTGCCGGCCGCGCCGCGCTTCCCCCACAGGCCGCAGCGCTCCCCGCGGGCATCGATCGAGACGGGCAGCCACTCCAGGCCATGCCGCCCGGGGTCGATCCCCCCGTAGCGCGGCGTGACCACCCGCACCCGGTGGCCGCGTGCGGCGAGCGCGTGCGGCAGCGACGTCGCCACGTCGCCCAGCCCCCCCGTCTTGGAGAAGGGCGCGACCTCGGACGAGACGAAGAGGACGTCCATGGGACCGGGCTAGGCCGTCACCTTTCGCAGGAACTCGGCCGCCTCCTCGGGCGGGACCGGGTTGATGTGGAACCCGCTGCCCCACTCGAAGCCGGCGACCTGGGTCAGCGCCGGGACCACCTCGATGTGCCAGTGGTAGGAGGGGCTCGAGGGCTCGCGCAGCGGGTTGGAGTGCACCATGAAGTTGTAGGCGGGACGCCCCAGGCCGGCCATGAGCTTCGCCAGCGTGACCCGCAGCGCCTGGGCCGCGAAGGCCAGCCGCTCCTTGGGCTCGGCCTCGAAGTTGGACTCGTGGCGGCGGGGGACGATCCAGGTCTCGAAGGGGCTGCGCGGTGCCCAGGGCTCGAAGACCAGGAACTCCTCGTTCTCGAAGACCACGCGGGAGCGGTCCTTGCGCTCCTGCCCCACGATGTCGCAGTAGATGCAGCGCTCGCGGTGCTCGTGGTGGCGCCTCGCCCCGTCGATCTCATCGGCGACCTGACGCGGCGTCACCGGCAGCGCGATGAGCTGGCTGTGGGTGTGCTCGAGCGTGGCCCCGGCCGCCGAGCCGTGGTTCTTGAAGAGCAGGATGTAGCGGAAGCGCTGGTCGTTCTTGAGGTCGATGATCCGGGCCTTGAAGGCGAAGAGCACCTCGGTGACCTCGGCGTCGGAGAGCTCGGAGAGCTCCCGCGCGTGGTCCGGGGTCTCGATCACCACCTCGTGGGCTCCCACGCCGTTCATCCGGTCGTAGATGCCCACCGCCTCGCGGTCGAGATCCCCCTCGATCATGAGGGCCGGGTAGCGGTTGGGGATGACCCGGACCTTCCACCCCGGGACGTTGGCCGGGACGGCCGGGCGCCCCGACACGTAGACCTCGGCCGGGGTCTTGTCCTCGTGGCCGGGGCAGAAGGGGCAGAGCCCGCCGGGCGGATCCTCTGCACGCCGGAACTGGTTCGGGCGCCGGGCGCGCTCGGTGGCGATGATCACCCAGCGACCGACGATGGGATCCCTCCGCAGCTCGGGCATGGCGCGGAGTCTACATCAGGAAGCGGAGGCCACCGCGCCCCGGGGGGGCCCGTCACCCCCCTTTTCCGGGACGGAGACGGTGGCGGCCACGACCGCTCCCATCGCCATGAACGCCGCGCCACCCAGGTAGGGGGCGGCGTTCCAGGCGGCGAACGAGGTCGTCCCGGAGAGCGGGCCGACGATCCGCCCCAGCGCCGCGGCCGACTGGCCGATGCCGAGGGTGCCCCCCTGGTCCTCCGCCCGGCTGAAGCGGGAGAGGAGCGACATCATGCTCGGGCTCGAGAGGCCGGAACCGAGGGCGAGCGGCGCGGTGGCGAGGAGCAGGCCGGGAATCCCCTGGGCGAAGGGCAGCGCGGCGAGCGCCCCACCCTGCAGGAGCGTGCCGACCACGAGCAGCCGCTTCTCCCCGAAGCGCCGGGTCAGCGGCCCGATGAGCCCTCCCTGCACGATCACCACGATCACGCCGATGTAGGCGAAGACCCACCCCACGTGCCGCTCCGCGAGCCCGAAGTGGAGGAGCGCCAGGAAGGCGTAGGTGGCCTCCATGGCGCTGAAGGCCAGGGTGACGACGAAGTAGATGAAGAGGACCCGGCGGACCCCGGGCTTCTTGAGCTCGCCGAGCAGGGCCTGGAACCGGCCACGGGTGCGGGCGGCCGCCACGTGCTGCGCCGGCTCGGGCAGGAGGAACCAGGCGCCGACCAGGTTGACGGCCGACAGCGCGGCGGCGGCCAGCCCCGGGGCCGAGAGCGAGTACCCGGCGAGCAGCCCACCCACCGCCGGCCCGAAGACGAAGCCCAGGCCGAAGGCGGCGCCGATCATCCCCATCCCCTTGGCCCGCCCCTCGGGCGGCGTCACGTCGGCCACGTAGGCCTGCGCGATGGCGATGTTGGCGGTCGCCGCCCCGGCGAAGAGGCGCGACACGAGCAGCACCGCGAAGGTGCTCGCCACCCCGTAGAGCAGGAAGGCCACGGCGGTCATGGCGATGGAGACGAGGAGCACCGGCCGGCGCCCCACCCGGTCGGACAGGCGCCCCCAGACCGGCGCGAAGACGAACTGCATGAGCGAGTAGCCGGTGCTGAGCCAGCCGGTGGCGGCCTCCGAGGCCCCGAGGTGCTCGGCGTAGATCGGCATGACCGGGATGACCATCCCGAAGCCGAGCAGGTCGACGAAGACCACGAGGAAGAGGATGCCGAGCGAGGCCTGGCGTTTCACGGGCCGCGACCTTAACCGAAGTGCCGGCCGATCACACGCGCCAGTGGATCCGCTCGAAGTCGGCGCCCGGCACCGAGAGCGGGAGGTACCCGGACCGGGGAAGGCGTTCCAGCTCGGCCTCTCCGGAGAGCGCCTCCACCGACATCACCAGCTCGTCGCCGGGACGGATCCCGATCGAATCGAGCGGGATCTCGACCTCCAGGATCTTCCCCAGGACCGCGCGCCCCACCTCGCCCGCCTCCTGCTTCCCGGGGCGGGAGGCGCCGTCGGCCACCACCGCGAAGTCGATCCGCGACGGGCCGCGCGGGCCGAGCAGCGTGACGCGGATGCGGTCGGGACGGCTCGCGTCCGGGTCGGGATCGGGGTCGAGGCGGAGGAAGAGATGGGACTCGTCGAAGCCCCAGTGGAGGGCGGAGAAGACCGGGGTGCCTCCGAACATCGACCCGCGCCCGCGCCCGGGCCGGTGGAGCCCCGCCCCCTGCCACTCGAAGTAGTCGGGATCGCGGCCGTCGATGACCGGCCGGATGAGGGACGTGGGCTCGCGCAGCGCCTTGGCCTCGAGCGCGCCCCGGCCGGTGGGCTTGATGGGCTGCAACGCCTCCTGCGGCGGCGCCAGGTCGAGCAGCTCGCAGGCCCGCAGCACGTGGCCGCGGAAGAGGGCGTCGAACTCGGCGGCGTTCTCGGTGGAGAAGTCCTCGCCGTACCACCAGTACCAGTCGGAGCCCTCGGCGGCGCGGAGGTGGCGCAGCGCGTGCTCCACCTTGGCCTCGGGCGCGCCGGCGACGCGGGCCTCCTCCACCGCCTCGCGGGCCCGCCCCAGCGCGGTCCAGGCCAGGCGATCCTCCCGGTGGCCGATCCAGATCCGGAAGGAGGCCTCGATCCAGGAGCCCGAGTGGATGCGGGCGATGGGGGGCCCCTCCGCGCCGGCCACCGCCTCGGAGACGGTCACGGTCTCGATCCGGGCGTCGCTGCCCAGGGTCCGGTAGAGGGCGTCGAGGAAGTCGTGCCCGGAGTTCACGTACCGCTCCCAGGGGTTCTCGCCGTCCAGGAAGACCCCCACCGTGGCCGGCCCCCGCCCGCCGTCGCGGCGCCAGGCCTCCCCGGCCGCCACCACACGATCGGTGAAGTCGGCGGCGGCCACGCCGGCCGGCTGGCGGGCGTAGCTGAATCCCACCAGGTCGGAGATGGGGCGGTCCCGGAAGAGCATGGCCACCTCCCGGTCGCCGGCGGCGACGCGCCAGGGACGGTAGAGCGAGCGCGCCCTCGGGCTCCCCGCGGGCAGGGAGCGGAGCAGCACGCCCTCGTCGGAGGCCGCCCAGGACACCCCCTCGGCGGCCAGCACCTCGAGCGCCTCCGGCGAGACCGCGCCCTCGGCCGGCCACATCCCGGCGGCGGGGCGGCCGAAGCGGCGGGCGTGGCTGGCCAGCGCGTCGGCCGTCTGGCGGCGCGCGTCCCCGGGCCAGGCGAAGCGCGGGGGCAGCGCCACGCCGGGAAGCGCGCGGGCGGCCACGTCGCTGTCGCAGACCAGCGGCAGGATGGGGTGGTGATGGGGCGTGGTGGAGAGCTCCACCTGGCCGGACTCGGCGAGCGCCCGCCAGCGGGGAAGGATCCCGGCCATCACCCGCCGCTGCGCGGCCAGCACGCAGGCCACGTCGGCGGCCTCGAAGTCCCGCTCGCGGGCCGCCAGCGCGCGCAGGTCGGGGTCGTCGGCCAGCGCGCCGAAGCCCATCCAGGCCAGGTTGAAGTGGACCTGGAGGTCGCGTAGTTCACCTACGGTGAATGTCGGGACGACCTCGTCGAGGTCCACCCGGGCCAGGTCGCGCCCGCGCTTCTCGAGCAGTTCCAGGTAGCGCGGCACGGGGCGCACCGAGCGGTCCCAGTCGACCATGAAGAAGGAGTGGAGCAGCCGGCGCCGTTCCTCCGGGGTCAGGTCGGCGGGGTCGCGCGCCGAGATCTCGAGGAGCGCGTCCCGGGCCCGGCCCGCCACGTAGTCCTCGAGCTGGTCGAGCAGCACGGGCGTGAAGTTCACGGTGACCCGGACGCCCGGATGGCGCTCCAGGATCCAGGCCATGTCGGCGTAGGCGCGGGTGGCGTGCAGGCGCACCCAGGGGAGCACGTAGGACCCCGTGGCCGGCTCCCGGTACAGGGGCTGGTGCATGTGCCACAGGATGGCCAGGCGCACCGGCTTCATCGAGCCGGGCCGGAGGGGGCCTGGGACCCCGGCGCGGCCGGGCCCGGGCGGTACCGCTCCGCGGCGAAGCGGCTCGCCTCGAGCATGAGCTGGCCGGTCGACGCTGCCACCGGCTCGAGCGACTTCTCGAGCGCCGCCGCCTCGGCGGCCACCGGGCCTCGGGCCTCGGCGGCGAGCTTCAGCCCGTCGAGCGCCCGGCGCAGGGCGTTTGCCCCCTGGGTCAGGTGCTCCACCGCCTCCTGGAAGGCGGTCTCCGCCTGCATCCCGCGCAGCTGCTCCCGCTGGGCGGGGGAGAGCCCCGGCAACCGGGAGGCCCGCCCGAGCGCCGCCCGGGCCCGCTCCATGCGCTCCATCTGCTGGGACTGGATGTCGTCCCGGGCCCAGCGGGCGAGCAGGTCGAAGAGGGCCTGGTCGAGCTCGGCCCGGTCGTCGTAGGAGGACTCGGCGGGGAGCGTCGCCCCCTGCGGCGGCGCCAGCGGCGCGTAGGTCCGCGCGATCTCCGGGTCGGCGGACTGGAAGGCGGCCTTGCCGGTGACGAAGAAGACGCCCTTCTTCACCACCACCTTGCCGTCCTCCGGCACGAGCCACCACTGCCGGGCGTTGCGCTCGGCGAGCAGCCAGGCCACCACCACCGCGAGACCCACGGCGAGGAGCAGCGGGAGGACCGAGCGGCGTCGGGGCGCGGGGCGCCTCTCCTCGGCGGCCACGGCTAGGCCCTCACCACGCCGACGAAGGGGAGGTTGCGCATGCGCCCCTCGTGGTCGAGGCCGTAGCCGACCACGAACTCGTCGGCGATCTCGAAGCCCCGGTAGCGCACCGGCACCTGCACGCGGGCCCGCGACGGCTTCACGAGCAGCGCGCAGACGGCCAGGCTGGCGGGGCGGCGCTCCTCGAGGCGGCGGAGCAGCCACTGCATCGTGAGCCCGGTGTCGACGATGTCCTCGACCAGGATCACGTGCTTGCCCTCGATGGGGCGGGTGAGGTCGGCGGTCAGCTCGATGGTGCCGCTCGTCTGGGTGCCGACGTACGAGGAGAGCCCCACGAAGTCGAGCGCCACCGGGAGGTCGATGGCGCGCATCAGGTCGGCCAGGAAGACCAGCGCCCCCTTCAGCACCCCCACCAGCACCACCGGCTTTCCCGCGTAGTCGCGGGTGATCTCGCGGCCGATCTCCTCCACCCGCGCGCGCAGCCGGTCGGCGGAGAGGAGCACCTCGACCTCGTCCGCGCCCAGCCTTCGGGTCGCCTGCAGGGAGTCGGGCATGGGCGCGCAGCGTAGTCGCCCGGGGCCGGGGGCGGCAAGCGCCGGCGTGTGATAGCTACGGGGCGTGATCCGCCTCCGCTGCCCGGCCCACGCCAAGGTGAACCTGGTCCTGCGCGTCGGCCCCCTGCGCCCCGACGGCTTCCACGAGCTCTCCACCCTCTTCGCCCCGCTCGACCTCGCCGACGAGGTGGTGGTCTCGGTGGGTTCGACCCCCGGACCGGTGACCTGCCGCTGCCCGGGACACCCCGAGCTCGACGGGCCGGAAAACCTGGCGGCCCGGGCGGCGACGGCCCTCCTCGGGCGGCTGGGCCGGCGGGACCGGGTGGCCATCCGGATCGAGAAACGGGTCCCGGTGGTGGCCGGGCTCGGCGGTGGGAGCGCCGACGCCGCCGCGGTCCTGCGCTGCCTGGCCCGCGCCCTCGGCGTCCGGGACCGGCGCCTTCTCGCCGAGGTGGCGCTCGGGATCGGCTCGGACGTCCCCTTCTTCCTGGGTTCCGGGCCGGCCTGGGCCGGGGGGCGGGGGGAACGGCTGCGCCCGGCCCGGGTGCCCCCCCGGTACCTCCTGCTCCTCTACCCACGCGCCCCGTCGCTCGCGATCCGCGCGGGGGACGCCTACCGCTGGCTCGACGAGGACCGGGGCCCCCTCGTGCCGCAGCGCGGCAAGGCCTCGCCCCTCCGTCCTGAGAACGACCTCATGGCGCCCTGCGTCGCGAGGCACCCTTCGCTCCGGGTGTTGCTGGGGTGGCTTGAAGAGGTGGGTGCCAGTGCGCCTATGATGTCAGGAAGTGGACCGACGGTCGTCGGATCCCTTGCCGATCTCCGATCGGCTCGGGATGCGGCCCGGAGGCTCGCGGGGCGGCGGATCGAGGGCGCAGGAGTGGAGGTCATCATCGCGCGCACGCTGGCGCGGATGCGGGGGGTCTCTCCATGGAAATCACCGAGGTCCGCATCTTTCCCGTCCAGGAAGACAAGCTGAAGGCCTACGTCACCATCACCCTCGACCAGTGCTTCGTGGTCCGCGGGCTGAAGGTCATCCAGGGAAACACCGGTCTCTTCGTGGCGATGCCCGCCAAGCGGCGCAAGGACGGCACCTTCAAGGACATCGCCCACCCGCTCAACACCGAGACCCGCGAGCGCATGGAGCGGATCATCCTGTCCGAGTACGACCGGGAGCTGGCCCGCGGACCGGCGCTCCAGGCGGTGGGCGCGGGCGGCCTCGCGTAGGGCTCACGTGGAGCCTAGGCCGGGCGCTTCGGGCGCGGTATAACGCGCCGGCCATGGGCAATCCGAACTTCTACAAGGTCTTCGCCGGAAACTCGAACCCCGCGCTGGCCAAGGCGGTGGTGCAGAACCTGGGGCGCGAGCTCTCCACGGCCAGCGTGGGCGCCTTCTCGGACGGCGAGATCCAGGTGGAGATCGGCGAGAACGTCCGCGGCACCGACACCTTCGTCATCCAGTCGACGAGCCCCAACGCCAACCACAATCTGATGGAGCTGCTCATCATGGCCGACGCGCTCAAGCGCTCGTCGGCCGGCTCCATCTGCGCGGTGATCCCCTACTACGGATACGCCCGCCAGGACCGCAAGGTGGCGCCGCGCGTCCCCATCACCGCCAAGCTCGTGGCCGACCTCATCGAGGCGGCGGGCGTGACCCGCGTGGTCTCGATGGACATGCACGCCGGGCAGATCCAGGGGTTCTTCAACATCCCCTTCGACCACCTCTACGCCGCGCCCATCATGCTCGAGCACATGAAGCGGCAGTTCACCGACAGCGAAAACCTGATCATCGTCTCCCCCGACGCGGGCGGCGTCGAGCGGGCCCGCGCCTACTCGAAGCGCATGGGCGCGGCGCTCGGCATCGTCGACAAGCGGCGCACCAAGCCCAACGTGGCCGAGATCATGAACGTCATCGGCGACGTCGCCGGCAAGGTGGCCATCCTCCTCGACGACATGATCGACACCGCCGGGACGCTCACCCAGGCCGCCGCCGCCATCAAGGAGAAGGGGGCGACCAAGGTCTACGCCTACGCCACCCACGCCGTCCTCTCCGGGCCGGCGGTGGACCGGATCGCCAAGAGCCCGATCGAGTCGGTGGTGGTCACCGATTCCATCCCGCTCTCCCCCCAGGCCCAGGCCTGTCCCAAGATCCAGCAGGTCTCCTCGGCCAGGCTCCTCGCCGAGGCGATCCGGCGCATCCAGAGCTCCGACTCGCTGTCGAGCCTGTTCGTCTGATCCGAACCCCTTGACGGGACCGGGGTTTCCGGCTAGAAGCCCCCCCTCAATCCATCTTCACCCAGGGCCGGGGATTTTCCACCACCAGCCCCTCGCGCGCCGGAAGGCGCGGAGTCCGTTGGGAGGAATCCATGTCCGATACTGCCCAGAATCTCCTCGCCGCCCAGTCCCGCCCCGGGAAGGGCAAGGGTCCCGCCCGCCGCCTGCGCGAGCAGGGACTCATCCCCGCCGTCGTCTACGGGCTCCAGGCCCAGCCCACCCCGGTCTCGGTCGACCCGGGCGCGGTGATGAAGGCGATCGCCACCCCGCACAAGCGGAACACGCTCATCACGCTCCAGCTCGAGGCGGGCGTGAAGCGGGTGCTCTTCAAGGACTACCAGGTCGACCCGGTCAGCCGCCGGCTCCTCCACGCCGACTTCCTCGAGGTGGCCCTCGACAAGCCGGTGCTCGTGAAGGTCCCGGTCGTCACCACCGGCAGGGCCGAGGGCGTCGCCGCCGGCGGCATCCTCTCGGTCTCCACCCACGAGGTGACGGTCGAGGCGCTCCCCGAGCGCATCCCGGTGCAGATCGAGGTCGACGTCACCCCGATCAAGATCGGCCACTCGCTCCACGTGTCGGAGCTGACCTCGCCCCCGGGCTCGAAGATCAAGTACGCCACCGACTACGTCGTCGCCTACGTCGCCGTCCCCGAGAAGGAGGAGGTGGTCGCTGCTCCCACCGCCGTCGCGGGCGCGGTCGAGGGTGCGGCTGCTCCTGCCGCCGGCGCGGCTCCGGGCGCTGCCCCGGGCGCGGCTCCTGGCGCGGCTCCGGCCGCGGGCAAGGCGGGCGACGCCAAGCCTGGGGCTCCGGCCAAGGGCGGCGACGCCAAGGGCGGCAAGAAGTAGGGCCCTCGCTTGAAGCTGCTCGTGGGCCTCGGCAATCCCGGTCCCGAATACGCCCGGACCCGGCACAACGTGGGATTCCTCGTCGCCGACGAGGTGGCGCGGATGGCCGGGGCGGGGTTCACCGTCCACAAGTTCGGGGCGGAGATCGCCGAGGCGGCGACGGGCGGCGAGAAGTTCTGGATCGTGAAGCCTCAGACGTACATGAACCACTCGGGCGAGGCGGTCGGCGCGGCGATGCGGTTCTGGAAGCTGGACGTGGCGGACCTGGTGGTGGTGCACGACGACCTGGAGCTCGATTCGTTCCGGGTGCAGGTGAAGGTGGGCGGCGGGCACGCGGGCCACAACGGCCTGAAGAGCGTGAATGCCCACGTGGGCAGCCCGGACTACGCCCGGGTGCGCGTGGGGGTGGGACGACCACCGGCGCAGGTGGACCCGGCCGACTGGGTCCTGGGGCGCTTCGCGCGCGCCGACGACCGCGAGGTCCTCGACGTGGTGGAGCGCGGGGCGGCGGCGGCGAGGGCGGTGCTGGTCGACGGGGCCGCGAAGGCCATGAACGAGTTCAACCGCCGGAAGTCGCCGGCGGAGTGAGTACCCCCGGGGCATGGGGCTCCGGGGAGACAGGTTGCACGGGCTCCTCGCGGCGGGCGAACCGCCGCTGCACGAATCCGAGGGGAGTTACAGAATGGCAGAAACCCAGAAGCGTCTCGTGCGCGAGTACGAGACCACCTACCTGATCAAGCCGGAGACCCCGGACGAGCAGGTGGACGAGATCAAGGAGCGTCTCCGCGCGGTGGTGAGCCGCGAGGGCGGGAAGGTGATCCGCTTCACGAACCAGGGGCGTCGCAAGACCGCCTTCCCGGTCGCGAAGCTCCCCCGCGCGCTCTACATCCACTGCCTCTACGTGGGGAAGCCGGGCCTGGTGGCCGAGTTCGAGCGCAATCTCAAGATGCTCGACGTGGTCACCAAGTACGAGTCGATCCGCGTGGCCGACGACGTCGATCTCGACGCTCGCCAGGTCGAGGCCGACGTGGTGGTCGCACCCGTCGAGGAGGAGCGCCCGCGCCCCGAGTTCGGCGAGCGCGGTGAACGCGATGCGGAGCCGTTCGATCCCGTCGCCGACGACCGGGGGGAGGACTAGCCATGGCACGTCCCGACATGGGTGAGCGCAAGGGTCCGCCGGGTGGCGGTGGTGGTGGTGGCCGCTTCGGTGGTGGTGGTGGCGGCGCTGGCGGCGGATACGGCGGTGGTGGTGGTGGTGGCGGCCGCTTCGGCGGCGGCGACCGCGACCGCGACGACCGCGGTGGGCGCGGCGATCGCGATGGCGAGGAGGGTGGACGCGGGCGGGGCTTCGGCCGCCGCAAGGTCTGCCGCTTCTGCGCCGAGAAGGCCGCCAAGGTCGACTACAAGGATCAGGGCCAGCTCAAGTACTTCCTCACCGAGCGCGGCAAGATCATTCCCCGCCGGATCAGCGGCAACTGCGCCAAGCACCAGCGCGAGGTGGCCACCGCCATCAAGCGCGCCCGCGTGCTGGCACTCCTGCCCTACACCGTCGCGCCGGCCTAGGAGCGAGACATGAAGCTCATCCTCCGAGAAGACGTGTACAACCTGGGCAAGGGCGGCGAGCTCGTCGAGGTGAAGCCCGGCTACGGGCGGAACTTCCTCATCCCCCGCGGCCTGGCGGTCCTCGCCAATCCGAAGAACATCCGCGAGGTCGAGCACCAGAAGGCGGTCGCCGCGGCCAAGGCCGCGAAGCTCAAGGCCAGCGCCGAGGCCGTCGCCAAGCGCCTCTCCGACACCCCGGTGTCGTTCAAGCGCAAGGTCGGCGAGCAGGACAAGCTCTACGGCTCCGTCACCGCCATGGACATCGCCGAGGCCCTCGCCGCGCGCGGCGTCCAGATCGACCGGCGCGCCTTCGACCTCTCCGAGCCCTTGAAGTCGCTGGGCGACTTCGAGGTCGGCGTGAAGCTCCACTCCGACGTCGTCGGCAAGGTGAAGGTCAAGGTCGAGGCCGAGGCTTAAGGCCCCGGATCCGACCGGTCCTCAGGGGGTCGGCCCGCCCGGGCCGGCCCCCTTCTTCTTGGTGGGGTCGGCCTCGGCGAGCCGCGCGGCGATCCGGAGCACCTCGCCCCGCGCCGGCGAGGAGGGCTCCAGCCGGGAGAAGGCAGCGGCCACGAGGAGCGCGTCGTCGCCCCGCCCCTCGGCCTCCAGGGCGCGGAGCTGCGCGAGGACGACGTTCCCCGCCGCGGCGCTCGGGCTGAGCCCGATCACCTGGTAGCGCCCCGACCCGCTGGCGGCCGTCACCCGCAGGATCACCGGCGCGTCGGGGGTGGGGGCGCCGGGAAGCCGGGCCAGGACGGGCTCCCCGGGCCCGCCGTGGGCCAGCGGGGCGAAACCCATCGCGGGGCCGGAGTCGGTCCGCTCTCCCTCCTGGGGAAACCAGGCCATGAGGTCGAGGGCCAGTCCCTTCCGGGGGACGAGGAGCACCGCGTCGGGGACCTGCCCCCGGGCGTGCGGCTCCACCGCGAAGGTGTCGACGTCGCCGTCGCCGGTGGCGGCGCGCACCACGTCGGCCTCGCCGATGGCGTTCCGCCGCGCCAGGTCCCGCCACTCGGCGTAACCGTGCGGTGCCACGGACGCGACCGGGGCGTCGTTGGGCTCGACCTCCTCGACGTCGGTGGGCACGTCCCGATGGATGCGGCTCGCGGCGAAGATCACGGCGAGCGCGACCCCGACCGCGATGGCGCCGGGGAGAAGCGCCCGGCGAGGGTCCTTCCGCCCGGGCCCGATGGGGGTCGGGAAGTCGATCCGGCGGGCGATCTCGAGTTCCCCGGTGATCTCGGTGGAGGGCTCCGGCGGGGGCGCGTCGAGGACCGGCACCACGCCGGGGATCGGTGGCTTCCCGTGGACCGCGGCGGCGCGCAGGGCTTCCCGCATGGCATCGGCGCTCGCGAACCGCCCTTCGGGTCGCTTGGCGAGGGCCCGGTGGACCACCGCCGCGAAGTCCGGCGAGACCTCCGGGCAGAGCGTCGAGAGGGGGACCGGCTCCTCGTGGAGGTGGGCGGAGAGCACCGCCATGGGATTCGGCGCCAGGAAGGGCGGGCGGCCGCCCACCATCTCGTAGAGGAGCGCCCCGAGGGAGTAGAGGTCGCTCCGGGCGTCGGGAGCTGCGCCGCGGGCCTGCTCCGGCGAGAGGTAGGTCGGCGTCCCCAGCCCGCCCCCCGGCCCCTGCCCCTCGATCTCGGCGATCCCGAAGTCGAGCAGCTTCACGAAGTCGGCGTCGTTCTTGGGCTGGAGCAGCATCACGTTGGCGGGCTTCACGTCCCGGTGGACGATCCCGGCCTCGTGGGCCTCCCCGAGCGCGCCGAGCAGCTGCTCGCCGATGGCGGCGGCCCGGAGCCAGGGCAGGCGCCCCTCCCGGCGGAGCACGTCGAAGAGGTTCTCGCCGTGGAGGTACTCCATGGCCAGGTAGAACCCCTCGTTCCCCTCCAGCTCGCCGAAGTCGAAGACGGCGATGGTGTGGGGGTGGGAGAGGCGCGAGACCACCCGGGCCTCGGTGCGGAAGCGGGCGGCGAGCTCGGGGTCCCGGGCCAGCGGGCCGCGCAGGACCTTGATGCAGAGGGCCTTGCCCATGCGCACGTGCTCGGCCTTGAAGACCGAGCTCGCGAGCCCCTCGGCGATGGGGGTGAGCAGCCGGTACCGGTCGCCGATGACCCTCCCCACCAGCGCGCCCGCCGCCCGGTGGACGGGAGGGGGGGACGTCGGGTCTCGCCGGGTGCGGACTCCGGTCATGGACATCGAGACGGGAAGCGTATCAGCGGGGGGGCGAGGAGCGGAAGGGGCCCGAAAACAGCGGGTCTGACGCACGTTGCCAAGGGTGGGTTCCCTGGTATATTCGCGCCCTTCCACGAGACCCAACCTTGCTCGACTGGCTCCACAAGATCCTCTCCCGGGACCTCGCGATCGACCTGGGAACCGCGAACACCCTCATCTACATCCGGGGCGTCGGCATCGTCTCGAACGAGCCGTCCGTCGTCGCGGTGCAGCAGGATGCCCGCGGCGGCCGCCGCGTCCTCGCCGTCGGCAAGGAGGCGAAGGAGATGCTCGGGCGCACCCCGGGCAACATCGTCGCCATCCGCCCGATGAAGGACGGCGTCATCGCCGACTTCGAGATCACCGCGGCGATGCTGCGCTACTTCATCCAGACCGCGCACAACCGGAAGGCCTTCGCGCGGCCGCGCATCATCATCGGCATCCCCTCGGGCATCACCGAGGTGGAGAAGCGGGCCGTGCGCGAGGCGGCCGAGAGCGCCGGTGCACGCGAGGTGTACCTGATCGAGCAGCCCATGGCCGCGGCCATCGGCGCCGGGCTCCCCATCACCGAGCCCTCCGGCAACATGATCGTCGACATCGGGGGCGGCACCTCCGACGTCGCCGTCATTTCACTGGGAGGAATCGTCTACAGCCGCTCGGTGAGGGTCGCCGGCGACAAGATGGACGAGGCGATCATCCAGCACGTGAAGCGCAAGTACAACCTGCTCATCGGCGAGCGCACCGCCGAGCTCATCAAGATGGGGATCGGCACGGCCTTCCCCACCGACGAGGAGCTCACCATGGACATCAAGGGGCGCGACCTGGTGGCCGGCGTGCCCCGCACCCTCACCGTCACCTCGTCGGAGATCCGCGAGGCCCTCTCCGAGCCGGTCAACGGCATCGTCGAGGCGGTGAAGGTCACGCTGGAGCGCACGCCCCCCGAGCTGGCCGGCGACATCGCCGAGCGCGGCATCGTGCTGGCCGGCGGCGGCGCGCTGCTCAAGAACCTCGACACCCTGCTGCGCGAGGAGACCGGGCTTCCGGTCTTCCTGGCCGAGGACCCGCTCTCGGCGGTGGTCATCGGCGCCGGCAAGGCGCTCGAGGAGCTCGACATCCTGCGGCAGGTCGCGCATCGGTAGCCCGCGCGGCCTTCAGGCCGCGCAAGAACCACCCTAGGAGACGTCTCCCCGTCGGGACGTCCTTCCCTCCCAGTGGGCCAGCGTCCCATCCACCGGAAGTGAACCCTCCGCGGTCCAGGCCGCCCGGTCCCCCAGGTCGGTCCGGAACATCACCGCGACGTTCGCCACGAGCACGAACGGCGCGAGCCACTGGCGGCTCGCGGTGGAATGTCCCCCTCCCGGTACGCCCAGTCGGGAATCCCCGACAACGGACACCCGCAACCCCCCGGAATCAGGTGCCCCCGGGACTGGCAAGCCGGGTGCACTAGCTCCCCTCGTCTATCAACCCTAGCGACGA
>JBAXVO010000050.1:0-16728 GCA_037129355.1 Deltaproteobacteria bacterium
ATGAAGAAGGTCACAGGGCAGATCAAGCTGCAGATCCCGGCTGGCAAGGCCAACCCGGCGCCCCCGGTGGGTCCGGCGCTCGGCCAGCACGGCGTGAACATCATGGAGTTCTGCAAGCAGTTCAACGCGGCGACGCAGGCGCAGGCGAAGGAAGCGCTCATCATCCCGGTGATCATCACGGTCTACCAGGATCGCTCCTTCAGCTTCATCCTGAAGACGCCCCCGGCCTCGATCCTGCTGAAGAAGGCCGCCGGACTGCACACGGAGAAGAAGAAGGGCAGCGGTGCGCACACCCCCGGCAAGGAGAAGGTCGGGAAGGTCTCGCGCGCGCAGCTCGAGCAGATCGCCAAGATGAAGATGCAGGACATGACGGCGGGTAGCCTCGAGGCCGCGATGCGGACCGTCGAGGGCACCGCCCGGTCCATGGGCATCGAGATCGTCGGTTAGGCCGGGAGAGAACGCACATGGCTCACATCGGAAAGAAGTTCAAGAAGGTCTCGGCCGAGGTCGACCGCAACAAGCGCTACAAGCTGGACGACGCGCTTTCGCTGGTGAAGAAGACCGCGGTCCGCAAGTTCGACGAGTCGGTGGACGCCGCCATCAACCTGGGCGTCGACCCCAAGCACGCCGACCAGGTGGTCCGCGGCGCGGTGGTGCTTCCCCACGGCATGGGCAAGGCCATCAAGCTGGCGGTCTTCGCCAAGGGCGACAAGGCCCGCGAGGCCACCGAGGCCGGGGCCGACATCGTCGGCGCCGAGGACCTGGCCGAGAGGATCCAGGGCGGCTTCATGGACTTCGACAAGGTCATCGCCACCCCCGACATGATGGGCGTGGTGGGCCGCCTCGGAAAGGTACTGGGCCCCCGCGGCCTCATGCCCAACCCGAAGGTGGGTACGGTCAGCGCCGACGTGGCCCGCGCGGTCAGGGAGCAGAAGGCCGGCAAGGTGGAGTTCCGGGTCGAGAAGGCCGGGATCGTCCACGTCCCGTTCGGGAAGGCCTCCTTCACGCCGGAGAAGCTGAAGGACAACTTCAACGCCATCATGGAGATCATCTTCAAGGCCCGTCCCCAGACGGCCAAGGGTGTCTACCTCAAGGGCGTCACCGTGAGCACGACCATGGGACCGGGCATCAAGCTCGATCCCGCCGAGCTCAGCGCCCACCACACGGCAGCCTAAGGAGAACGAAGTTCCAGGCTTGCCCGGCGGCATCGCGCTGCCGGGTGTTTCCTGGTCCAAGACAGCGGGCCCTCCCGACCCCGGGTGCGAGCAGCAGAAGGGGAGGGGAGGCCAAGCGGGCGAAGCGAGCCCGACCCGCCGAGACGGGAAGTTGCTCTTGCAGCGTCCCCTGCTTGGCCAGGGGGTCGACGTACCGAAAGTCCGGTCCGTGGCCCACACAACGCCGAGCCGCATCGCGGCCGGCCGGGAAGGAAGTGAGAACACTTGAACCGGACGGAAAAAGAAGCAGTCATCGACCAGCTGCACGCCAAGATGGTGAAGGCCAAGGCCGCCATCCTGGCCGAGCCCAGGGGGCTCAACGTGGCGACGGTCACCGAGCTTCGCAGGAAGTGCCGTGAAGCGAAGGTGGAGTACCGCATCGTCAAGAACACGCTGGCCATCCGCGCCGCCAAGGGCACGGACCTCGAGCAGCTGTCCGAGAAGTTCGTCGGTCCGACCGCGCTCGTCATGTCGTACGACGACGTGATCGCCCCGGCGAAGGTCCTCGCGGACTTCGCCAAGGACCGCGAGAACTTCACGCTCCGCGTGGGCGTGGTGCAGGGACAGGTCATCGACGCGAAGGGCATCATGGCCCTCGCCAAGTTGCCGAGTCTCCTCGAGCTGCGGGCGAAGATCGCGGGCGTCGTCGCCCAGCCCGCAACGAAGCTCGTGAGGATGCTCGCGGCCCCGGGCCAGCAGCTGGCCCAGGTCCTCGGCGCGCGCAAGGAACAGCTGGAGAAGCAGGCTTCTTAAACGGTACGTCAACCCGCCCGCGCGGAAGCACGGGCACGGATGCGGGGCGCGAGAGTCGCCCCCAGAGAAAAGGAAATCGAAGTCATGGCAGACCTGAACGCAATCGTGGAGCAGCTGTCCGGCCTCACCGTCCTCGAGGCGGCCGAGCTCGTGAAGACCCTCGAGACCAAGTGGGGCGTCAGCGCCGCCGCCGCCCCGGTGATGATGGCCGGTGCGGCCGCCGCCGCCGCCCCGGTCGAGGAGAAGACCGAGTTCAACGTCGTCCTCACCGACGCCGGCGCCAACAAGATCAACACCATCAAGGAAGTCCGCGCCATCACGGGCCTGGGCCTGAAGGAGGCCAAGGACCTGGTCGAGGGGGCCCCCAAGGAGGTCAAGACGGGGATTCCCAAGGCCGAGGCCGAGGAGATCAAGAAGAAGCTCGAGGCCGCTGGGGCCAAGGTCGAGATCAAGTAGTCGTCCGTTTGCGGGTAGGGGGGCGGGCCGGCCAGGGGCCGGCTCGCTCCTTCCCATCCGGGACGGGACTTTTGACACGGAGGGCCATCGTGGTTAATACCCACGTCACCCCCCATGTCCATCCCCGTCCCCCGGCCTAGCGGCCGGGCATGAAGTCATGAGCCGGCGCCTTGGCGTCGGCTCGTAGTGCTTGTGACGAGACTCCTTCCGGGGAAAGAGGAACCAGCTCGATGGCGCCGACGATCCAGAACAATTTCCGGGCCCGCAAGAACTTCGGGAAGATCCAGAAGGTTGCGGACATCCCCAACCTCATCGCCATCCAGAAGAGCTCCTACGACAAGTTCCTGCAGGCCGACGTGCCGCCCGAGAAGCGGGACGACACCGGGCTCCAGGGCGTCTTCAAGTCGGTCTTCCCCATCAAGGACTTCAACGAGACGAGCTCGCTCGAGTTCGTGAGCTACCACCTCGAGAAGCCCAAGTACGACGTCGACGAGTGCCACCAGCGGGGGATGACCTTCTCCGCACCCATCAAGGTCGTCGTCCGCCTCGTGGTCTGGGACAAGGACGAGGAGACCGGGGCGCAGTCCATCCGCGACGTGAAGGAGCAGGAGGTCTACTTCGGCGAGATCCCGCTGATGACGGACAACGGCACCTTCATCATCAACGGCACCGAGCGCGTCGTCGTCAGCCAGCTGCACCGCAGCCCGGGCGCCTTCTTCGACCACGACAAGGGCAAGAGCCACTCGTCGGGCAAGATCCTCTACAACGCCCGCATCATCCCGTACCGCGGCTCCTGGATCGACTTCGAGTTCGACCACAAGGACATGCTGTACGTGCGCATCGACCGGCGCCGCAAGCTGCCGGCCACGGTGCTGCTCCGCGCCATCGGCTCGGTGCCGGACACCGCCAAGAAGGACCCGATCGACTTCCGGGGCACCTCGGAGGAGATCCTCAAGTACTACTACGACACCGAGACGATCCGGGTCGAGGGCAAGGGCAAGTACGAGCGCGACGTGGTGCCCGACCTGCTCAAGGGGCAGCGCGCCACCCGCGACATCAAGGACCCCCGCACCGGCGAGGTGGTGGTCAAGAAGAACCGCAAGTTCTCCGAGGGGGCCATCAAGAAGCTGGTGGCCGCCAAGGTGAAGACGCTGCCCATCGAGCCCGAGGAGGTCTACCTCAAGTACTCGGCCGAGGACGTCGTCGACGAGTCGACCGGCGAGGTCCTGCTCGAGGTGAACGAGCAGGTCACCGAGGACAAGCTCGAGGAGTTGCGCAAGCGCGGCATCGGCGCCTTCAAGGTCCTCTTCATCGACGGCCTGAACGTGCTGCCGTCGCTGCGCGACACGCTGGTCACCGACAAGGTCGCCTCCCCCGAGGAGGCGGTCATGGAGATCTACCGGCGCCTGCGCCCGGGCGATCCCCCGACCCCGGACACCGCGGCCTCCCTGTTCCACAACCTCTTCTTCAACCCGGAGCGCTACGACCTCTCCAAGGTCGGCCGCCTCAAGCTCAACTACAAGTTCGGGATGGAGGAGCCGCTCGACAACCAGGTCCTCACCAAGCGCGACATCCTCGAGGTGGTCCGCTTCCTCATCGACCTGAAGAACGGCTCGAAGGAACGGGACATCGACGACATCGACCACCTCGGCAACCGGCGCGTGCGCGCGGTGGGCGAGCTGCTCGAGAACCAGTACCGCATCGGTCTCGTCCGCATGGAGCGCGCCATCAAGGAGCGCATGAGCCTGCAGGAGATCGAGACGCTCATGCCGCACGACCTGATCAACGCCAAGCCGGTCACGGCGGTGATCAAGGAGTTCTTCGGCTCGTCCCAGCTCTCGCAGTTCATGGACCAGACGAACCCGCTCTCCGAGGTCACCCACAAGCGCCGCCTCTCGGCCCTCGGGCCCGGCGGCCTGACCCGCGAGCGCGCCGGCTTCGAGGTGCGCGACGTGCACCCGACGCACTACGGCCGCATCTGCCCCATCGAGACGCCGGAAGGTCCGAACATCGGCCTCATCGCCTCGCTCTCCACCTACGCCCGGGTGAACGAGTACGGCTTCGTCGAGACCCCCTACCGGAAGGTGGAGGAGGGGCGGGTCACCGGCGAGGTGCACTTCTACTCGGCCCTCGAGGAGGAGAAGCACACCATCGGGCAGGCCAACTCGGCGCTCGACAAGAAGGGCAGCTTCACCAGCGCGGAGATCTCCTGCCGCCGCGGTGCGGAGTACGTCCAGGACAAGCCCGGCGAGGTCGGGCTCATGGACGTGTCGCCCAACCAGCTGGTCTCGGTGGCCGCCGCGCTCGTGCCCTTCCTGGAGAACGACGACGCCAACCGCGCCCTCATGGGCTCGAACATGCAGCGCCAGGCTGTGCCCCTCATCCGCACCGAGGCCCCGCTGGTCGGCACCGGCATGGAGGCCATCGTGGCCCGCGACTCGGGCGTCACGGTGGTGGCCCGTCGCGACGGCGTCATCCAGTCGGTCGACGCCGGCCGCATCGTGGTGAAGGCGGACGTGCCCACCTCGGCCACCGACGTGGCCAACGAGGTGGACATCTACAACCTCATCAAGTTCCAGCGCTCCAACCAGAACACCTGCATCAACCAGAAGCCCATCGTGAAGCCGGGCGAGCGGGTGAAGAAGGGCGACGTCATCGGCGACGGACCGGCCACCGAGATGGGCGAGCTCGCGCTCGGCCAGAACGTGGTCGTCGCCTTCATGCCCTGGCAGGGGTACAACTTCGAGGACTCCATCCTCCTCTCCGAGCGGCTCCTCAAGGAGGACGTCTACACGTCCGTCCACATCGAGGAGTTCGAGGCGGTCGCCCGCGACACCAAGCTGGGCAAGGAGGAGATCACCCGGGACATCCCCAACGTCGGCGAGGAGGCCCTCAAGGACCTCGACGAGGCGGGCATCATCCGCATCGGCGCCGAGGTGAAGCCGGGCGACATCCTGGTCGGCAAGATCACCCCCAAGGGCGAGACCCAGCTCTCCCCCGAGGAGAAGCTGCTCCGCGCCATCTTCGGCGAGAAGGCCGGCGACGTCCGCGACAGCTCGCTGCGCGTCCCCCCCGGGGTCTCGGGCACGGTGATCAACGCCAAGGTCTTCAGCCGCAAGGGCGTGGAGAAGGACGAGCGCGCCAAGGCCATCGAGGACACCGAGGAGGCGAAGCTCCTCAAGGACCAGAACGACGAGATCCGGATCATCCAGGACTCGGCCTTCCAGAAGATCCGCAAGCTGCTCTCCGGCAAGGAGGTCGCGGCGCGGCTGGTCGACGACAAGGGCGAGCAGCTCCTCAAGAAGGGCGACGCCCTCTCCGACGAGATCCTCGACACCGTCCCGCAGCGCTACTGGGGCGAGATCGCGGTGGCCGGCACGCAGGACGTGCAGGAGAAGGTCCGCAAGATCGTCGAGAACTTCGACGAGCAGCGCGAGCTGGTGAAGCTGCTCTTCGGGGAGAAGATCGGCCGCCTCAAGAAGGGCGACGAGCTGCCCCCGGGCGTCATCAAGATGGTGAAGGTGTACGTCGCCATCAAGCGCAAGCTGGCGGTGGGCGACAAGATGGCCGGCCGCCACGGCAACAAGGGCGTGGTCTCGCGCATCCTCCCCGAGGAGGACATGCCCTACCTGGAGGACGGCCGTCCGGTCGACATCGTCCTCAACCCGCTGGGCGTTCCCTCCCGCATGAACGTCGGCCAGATCCTGGAGACCCACCTCGGGTGGGGCGCCCGGAACATCGGCTGGCGCGTCGAGGAGATGCTCGAGAAGAAGTTCGGCGCCGACGTGATGCGCAAGTACATCAAGCGGGCCTTCGAGGGGGCGGGCGCGTCCAACGAGCGCATCGTCCAGATCATCGACGAGATCCCCGACAAGGAGGTCCCCAAGCTGGCGCAGAAGATGGTGCGCGGCATCTTCACGGCGAGCCCGGTGTTCGACGGGGCGCAGGAGGAGGAGATCCGCTCCATGCTGACCCACGGGTCGGCCACCATGCAGTCGACGCTCTTCGACGGGCGCACCGGCGAGGCCTTCGACCACGACGTCACCGTCGGCATCATGTACATGCTCAAGCTGCACCACCTGGTCGACGAGAAGATCCACGCCCGGTCCATCGGGCCCTACTCGCTCGTCACCCAGCAGCCGCTGGGCGGCAAGGCCCAGTTCGGCGGGCAGCGCCTCGGAGAGATGGAGGTCTGGGCCATGGAGGCCTACGGCGCCGCCTACTCGCTCCAGGAGTTCCTCACCGTGAAGTCCGACGACGTGGTCGGCCGCACCCGGATGTACGAGGCCATCGTCAAGGGCGAGAACACGCTGGAGTCGGGCCTGCCCGAGTCCTTCAACGTGCTCATCAAGGAACTGCAGAGCCTGGCGCTGGACGTCGACCTGATGGAGTCGCCCGAGGCCGTGAAGGCCCGCGAGCAGGCCGAGGCGGAGGCCGACCCGCTCGGCCTCGCCGCCCCGAAGAAGACCGCCTAGGCGCAGATGACCCGGAACCCGAACGCCGCATCGAGGGACGAGACGTGAAGGATATCTTCAATTTCTTCGAGAAGCCCAAGGACCCGACGTCGTTCTCCGCCATCCGCATCTCGCTGGCCAGCCCGGACAAGATCCGGCAGTGGTCGCACGGCGAGGTGAAGAAGCCGGAGACCATCAACTACCGAACCTTCAAGCCGGAGCGGGACGGCCTGTTCTGCGCCAAGATCTTCGGCCCCGTGAAGGACTACGAGTGCAATTGCGGCAAGTACAAGCGCATGAAGCACCGCGGCGTGGTCTGCGAGAAGTGCGGCGTCGAGGTCATCCAGAGCAAGGTGCGGCGCGAGCGGCTCGGCCACATCACGCTGGCCACCCCGGTGGCGCACATCTGGTTCCTCAAGTCGCTCCCCAGCCGCATCGGGAACCTGCTCGACATCACGCTGAAGGACCTCGAGAAGGTCCTTTACTGTGAGTCGTACATCGTCACCGACCCCAAGCAGACCACGCTGGTGCGCGGCGAGCTCCTCTCCGAGGACCGCTACCAGAAGCTGCGGGAGGAGATGGGCGAGGAGGCCTTCGACGCCGGCATGGGCGGCGAGGCGGTCCTGGCGCTGCTCCGGCACATCGAGGTGGTCGGCCTCTCCGACCAGCTTCGCGCCGAGATGAAGGAGGCCACCTCCGACGCCAAGCGCAAGAAGATCGCCAAGCGGCTCAAGGTGGTCGACGCCTTCCGCGAGTCGGGCAACAAGCCCGACTGGATGATGCTCGAGGTCATCCCGGTCATCCCGCCCGACCTGCGCCCGCTCGTTCCCCTCGACGGTGGCCGGTTCGCCACCTCCGACCTGAACGACCTCTACCGCCGCGTCATCAACCGGAACAACCGGTTGAAGCGGCTCATGGAGCTGAACGCCCCGGACATCATCATCCGCAACGAGAAGCGGATGCTCCAGGAGGCGGTCGACGCCCTCTTCGACAACGGGCGGCGCGGCAAGACCATCACCGGGCCCAACAAGCGCCCGCTCAAGTCGCTGTCCGACATGCTGAAGGGCAAGCAGGGGCGTTTCCGCCAGAACCTGCTCGGCAAGCGCGTCGACTACTCCGGCCGTTCCGTGATCGTGGTGGGACCCGAGCTCAAGCTGCACCAGTGCGGGCTGCCCAAGATCATGGCCCTCGAGCTCTTCAAGCCCTTCATCTACAACAAGCTGGAGGAGAAGGGCTACGTCACCACCATCAAGAGCGCGAAGAAGATGGTGGAGAAGGAGCGTCCCGAGGTCTGGGACATCCTCGACGAGGTGATCCGCGAGCACCCGGTGCTCCTCAACCGCGCCCCGACCCTGCACCGACTGGGCATCCAGGCCTTCGAGCCGGTCCTCATCGAGGGCAAGGCCATCCAGCTCCACCCGCTGGTCTGCACCGCCTTCAACGCCGACTTCGACGGCGACCAGATGGCGGTCCACGTGCCGCTCTCCACCGAGGCCCAGGTCGAGGCCCGCGTGCTCATGATGAGCACGAACAACATCCTCTCTCCGGCGCACGGCAAGCCCATCATCGTGCCGTCGCAGGACATCGTCCTCGGCATCTACTACATGACCCGGGAGCGGGCCTTCTCGATCGGGGAGGGGAAGATCTTCTCCAGCCCCGGCGAGGTGCGTGCCGCCTACGACCAGGGCGCCGTCGAGCTGCAGGCCAAGATCTCGGTCCGCATGGACGGGCAGCGCGTCGACACCACCACCGGGCGCGTCCTCCTCTACGACATCGTGCCGAAGCGCATCCCCTTCGATGCCATCAACAAGGTGATGGACAAGAAGCAGCTGCAGAGCCTCATCGACCTCACCTACCGCCTCTGCGGCGAGAAGGAGACGGTGCTGCTCGCCGACCGGGTCCGCTCGCTCGGCTACGGCAACGCCACCCGCGCCGGCATCTCCATCTGCCTCGACGACATGCTCATCCCCAAGGCCAAGGTGGCCCTGCTGGAGAAGGCCACCGCCGAGGTCGACGAGATCCGCAACCAGTACGCCGAGGGTCTCATCACCGACGGCGAGCGCTACAACAAGGTCATCGACATCTGGGCCCAGGTCACCGACGTGGTGGCCAAGGAGATGATGGGCGAGATCGGCTTCGAGACCGCCGAGGGGGCCACCGACGGCGGCAAGAAGGAGGAGCGCCGCCTCCCGTCCTTCAACCCCATCTACATCATGGCCGACTCGGGAGCCCGCGGCTCGGCCCAGCAGATCCGCCAGCTGGCCGGCATGCGCGGCCTCATGGCCCGCCCCTCCGGCGAGATCATCGAGACCCCCATCACGGCCAACTTCCGCGAGGGTTTGAACGTCCTGCAGTACTTCATCTCCACCCACGGTGCCCGCAAGGGGCTCGCCGACACGGCGCTCAAGACCGCCAACTCGGGCTACCTGACCCGCCGACTCGTCGACGTGGCCCAGGACGCCATCATCACCGAGTACGACTGCGGCGCCATGGACGGCATCACGCTCGGGTCGCTCGTCGAGGGCGGCGAGATCATCGAGCCGATGGGCGAGCGCATCCTGGGGCGCGTGGCGCTCGAGGACATCGCCGACCCGATCGCGGGCGGCGAGCTGGTCCGGGCCAACGAGGAGATCGACGAGCAGAAGGTGAAGCTCATCGAGAACTCCGGCGTCGACCGGGTGAAGATCCGCTCGGTGCTGACCTGCCAGGCCCGCCGCGGCATCTGCGTGGAGTGCTACGGGCGCGACCTGGCCCGCGGCCGCAAGGTGAACATCGGCGAGGCGGTCGGCGTCATCGCCGCCCAGTCCATCGGCGAGCCGGGCACCCAGCTCACCATGCGCACCTTCCACATCGGCGGCGCCGCGACCCGGCGCTCCGAGAAGTCGGGCGTCGAGAACCGCAACCCCGGCGTGGTCAAGTTCCTGGGGGTGAACGTCGCCAAGAAGAAGGACGGCACGCTCATCGTCATGAACCGCAACGGCGAGGTGCTGATCAACGACGAGCAGGGGCGCGAGCGCGAGCGCTACGGCGTGGTGTACGGCGCCCGCATGCTCGTCCGGGACGGCGAGACCCTGGCCAAGGGCGGCATGGCGCTGGCCGAGTGGGATCCCTACTCGGTTCCCATCCTCACCGAGGTGGCTGGCCGCGTGAAGTTCGGCGACCTGGTCGACGGCGTCACCTACGCCGAGCAGGTGGACGAGATCACGGGCCTGGCCCGCAAGGTGGTCGGGGCCTCCAAGGACCCGGACGCCCGGCCGCGCGTCTCCATCAAGGACGAGCGGGGGCAGACCAAGAAGCTCGTCTCCTCCGACGCCGACGCCCGCTACATGCTGCCCGAGGGCGCCAACCTGGTGGTGGGCGACGGCGACGAGATCGACGCCGGCGACGTCATCGCCAAGATGCCCCGCGAGACCACCAAGACCAAGGACATCACCGGCGGCCTCCCGCGCGTGGCCGAGCTCTTCGAGGCCCGCAAGCCCAAGGAGTACGCGGTCATCTCCGAGATCGACGGCGTGGTCGCCTTCGGCAAGGACACCAAGGGCAAGCGCAAGGTGGTCATCACCCCCGAGGTCGAGGGCAAGCTGCGCCCCGACCTGCTGCGCGAGTACCTCATCGGCAAGGGCAAGCACATCAGCGTGCACACCGGCGACCGCGTCAAGGCCGGCGAGGCGCTCATGGACGGCGCCGCCAACCCGCACGACATCCTCCGGGTGCTCGGCGAGAAGGAACTGGCCCGCTGGATGGTGGACGAGGTGCAGGAGGTCTACCGGCTCCAGGGCGTGAAGATCAACGACAAGCACATCGAGACCATCGTCCGGCAGATGCTGCGCCGCGTCCGCATCATGGACGTGGGCGACACCAGCTTCCTCGCCGACGAGCAGGTCGAGAAGTGGGTCTTCGAGGAGGAGAACGAGAAGGTGTCGAAGGCCGGCGGGCGCCCGTCGCAGGGCGAGCCGTTGCTCCTCGGCATCACCAAGGCCTCCCTCTCCACCGAGTCCTTCATCTCGGCCTCGTCGTTCCAGGAGACCACCAAGGTGCTCACCGAGGCCGCCATCAGCGGCAAGGTGGACCACCTGCGCGGCCTCAAGGAGAACGTCATCATGGGGCGGCTCGTGCCGGCCGGCACCGGCCTCTCGGCCTACAAGCACCTCGACATCGAGGTGGAGACGCCGGTCGACGCGGTCGAGCAGGCGGAGGAGGCCCTGGGCCTCGCCACCGCGGCCGGCGACGACTAGAGAACCGCATCTCCGAACCTTCCGGTGGCCCGGGGCGGGAAGCCTCGGGCCATCGGCTTTTTCGGGGGGTGCCCGGCGGAACCCAAGCGGCTCGAATGGGGGAGACGACAGCCCCTTCCGGGACGGTTCGGAGGGGCCAGACGGGACGCCCCGGAACGGGGGTGGAGCCGTGGAACTATTCCCTGGTTCCGGCCTGTTCTGAAAAGAGGACCGGCCTTTTCGTGATTCGTTGCGTCAGGATCCCAAGGGCTACCCAGGAACACCAAAAGGGTCGATCTTTCTGGGTCACAGTTGAGTCATGACGGGTACTTGGCCTTGGTGGTTGACTGATAAAGTCCATATCCGTAATATGCCGTAACGTAACTGTCCGGCATTCCGGAAAACCCGGCAGACCGCACGGACAGTGGAGAGGCCAAAGAGGATGAAGACCGCCGGTATCCAGCGAGGCAGCAGGGAGTTCGAGGAACTCGCGCCGTATCTCAAGGCCGTTCGTGACTACCCGCCGCTCACCCGAGACGAGGAACACGCGCTCGCCCTCAAGGCCCGCAAGGGCGAGGTCGGAGCGAAGCAGAAGCTCGTCCGCCACAACCTCGCCTTCGTCGTGGCCATCGCCCGCAAGCAGCGGCGCGGCACGGTCCGACTCGACGATCTCATCCAGGAGGGGAACGTCGGCCTGATGCGGGCGGTGGAGAAGTTCGATCCGCACGCCGGAACCCGCTTCTCGACCTACGCGGTGTGGTGGATCCGCGCCTACGTGGGCAAGTACCTGAAGGAGGCGCGCAGCACCGTCCGCCCGCAGAGCGGCACGGTCGCCCAGCCCGACCTCTCCCTCGACAGCTACATCGACGAGGACGGCGACGTCTCCCACCTCGAGCGCATCGAGGACGAGGGTCCCGGCCCCGAGGACGGCTACCTGTCCGGCGAGGGGGACCGCGAGGTCCGCGACGCGCTCGGCAAGGTCCGCAAGCGCATCGGCGAGCTCGGCTGGGACATCATCCACAACCGGCTGCAGCAGGACTCGCCGAAGACCCTCGAGGAGATCGGCAAGCGCTGGGGCGTCTCGCGCGAGCGCGTGCGCCAGGTGGAGCTGAAGACGAAGCAGTTCCTCCACCGCTACCTGGAATCGGTCGAGTCGGTCGAGACCGGCCAGATCGGCAGCGCCGAGGAAGCCGCCTAGCCTTCCCGGCATCGCTGCCTCACCGAGGCCCACTCCGCCACGCGGGGTGGGCCTTTCGCTTGCACTGCGTCCCGGCGACGGGGCCCGGCAAGGCGCACGGCTCCGCGGGGAGGGCGCGGCGTGGACGGTGCGGACGGGGAACGGACGGCGGGCAGGACGACCCGCATCGCTGCCGAGGTCTGGGAGGCGCGCCAGGCGGCTCGCGCGATGCTGGAGGCGGCGAGGGAGGAGGCCGCGCGCATCCGGAGCGGGGCCGCGGAGGAGGTCGAGGGGGCCCGGCGGAGCGCCGTCGAGGCCGGCAGGGAGGAAGGGCTCGCCCTGGGGCTCGCGCGGGCCGCGGCCGAGGTCCTGCGCGGGGCCGCGGAGCGGGAGCGGTTGCTCGCCGGGTGCGACGGGGAACTCGTGGGGCTGGCCGTCGAGATGGCGGAGCGCATCCTGCGGCGGGAGGTGAGGGCGGACGACGGCATCGCCGCCGCCGCACGCGCCCTGGCCGGACTCCGGGGGGCTACCCGGGTCACGCTCCGGGCGAGTCCGGCGGACCTGGAATCCCTCCGGGGTCCTCCGGGCCGGATCGTCCTCGGGGAGGGGTGCGTCCGGATCGTGGCCGACCCGGGTCTCGGGCCCGGCGAGGTCATCGCGGAGGCCGGCGGCGCCTCGGTGGACGGGACGTTCAGGGCCCAGCTCACCGAGCTCCGCCGGGCCATCGAGGAGGGCACGCCGTGAACGGCCTCGCCCGGGCCCGCGAGGCGGTGCGGAGGGCGCGGCCGCTCGTCCGCCGGGGGACGATCCGCGACGTGGCGCCGTTCCTGCTCCGCTGCGAGGGCGCGGGGGCTGGGCTGGCCGAGCAGGTCGAGGTCGCGCTCGAGGGTGGCGGAACGGCCCGTGCCGAGGTGGCGGCGCTCCGCGGCGAGGCGGCGATCCTCCTGCCGCTCGACGACGTCCGGGGAGCGCTCCCTGGCGGCGCGGTGAGGGGAACGGGACGGAGGCTCACGGTCCGTGCCGGGGACGCGCTGGTGGGGCGGGTGCTCGACGGGCTCGGGTCCCCCGTGGACGGGCGCCCGCTGCCGCCGGGGCTCGCCGCCTGGGAGGTGGACCGCGCCGCGCCCGCTCCGCTCGACCGGCCGCGTCTCCGTCGCCCGTTCCCGACCGGGGTCCGGGCCATCGACGCCTTCGCCACGCTCGCCGCGGGGCAGCGGGTGGGGCTCTTCGCCGGGCCGGGCGCGGGCAAGTCCTCGCTGCTCGGGCGACTGGCCCGAGGGGGCGGGGCGGAGGTCTGCGTGGTGGGGCTCGTCGGGGAGCGAGGGCGGGAGGTCCGCGAGCTGATCGAGGACGCCCTGGGCCCGGAGGGGATGCGCCGCAGCGTGGTCGTCGCCGCCACCAGCGACGCGCCAGCGGTGGTCCGGATGAGGTCGGCCCAGGTCGCCACCGCGCTCGCCGAGTGGTTCGCGCGGGTCCGGGGAAGGGACGTGCTCCTGCTCGTCGACTCGCTCACCCGGTTCGCCCGCGCCGTTCGCGAGGTGGGGCTCGCGGCCGGGGAGGCGCCGGTCCGGCAGGGATTCCCGGCCCGGGTCTACACCGAGCTCCCGCGTCTCCTCGAGCGGGCCGGCACCGGTCCGGGCGGAAGCATCACCGCCGTCTACACGGTGCTCTCCGGAGGGGACGAGGCGGAGGACCCCATCTCCGCCGAGATCCAGGGGCTGCTCGACGGACACCTGGTCCTCGACCGGCGCATCGCCGAGCGGGGCCGCCATCCGGCGCTCGACGTGCTCGCCAGCCTGTCCCGGGCCATGCCGGCCGTCACCGGTGCCGATCACCGCGAGGCTGCGTCGCGCCTGCGGCGCGCCATCGCACGGTGGGAGGGGGCGCGAGATCTCGTGGCGGCGGGCGCCTGGGTTCGCGGCGCCGATCCCGACCTCGACGCCGCGGGGGAGGCCATGCCGGAGATCGAGGCCTTCCTGCGCCAGGTCGCGGAGGAGGTGGCCGGACCGGGCGAGAGTCGGGAAGCGATCCTCCGGCTCGCGGCGCGGGTGGGGGCGTGAGGCCGGGAGCGATCGCCCGGCTGGCGCGGCTCCGGGCGGAGGAGGCGCGAGGCGCGGGGAGGGGGGCCGCCGCCCTGGCCGCCGAGGCCGGACGGGCGCACGCCCTCGCCCAGGCGATCGGCGCGCGGGTGGCGGAGGGAAGGGCGCGGGCGTCGTCGCGGGGACCGCCTTCGGGGGGGCGGGCCGGGGAGCTCCTCGCCGAGGCCGCGTGGAGGAGCGGCTGGGACCGTGCCTCCCGCCGGTCGGCGGAGGAGGAGGGGCGGGCCGCGGAGGAGGCCGGGCGGGTGGGCCAGCGGGCCGAGGCCGCCCGCGTGGATGCGCTCCGTGCTCGGGGGCGGGCCGACGCCCTGGAGCGTGCCGCCGGGCGACTGGCGGATGTGCGCCGGCGGGAACGGGAGGCGCGCCGGGAACGGGAGGTCGAGGAGGGCTGGGGCGCCGGCTAGCGGAGCTCGAAGCGGGCGCTGCCCTGCTTGCACTCGACGTCGAGCCTGCGAGGGCGCAGGTCGCGCGGCGCGGCCTCGCCGCCGCGCTCGAACTGGGCCGGGGAGAGCACCACCTGCTCCCGGGGGCGCAGCGACCGCTGCTCGTTTCGCCAGGTCCGGTCGAGGGTGAGGACGATGTCGGTCCACACCTCGTCCGACTCGTTGCGGACCAGGATCTGCTGGCCGCCGAGGAGCGAGTCCTTGAGCACGTGGACGTCGGCGCCGATCGAGTTCCCGGGGCCGGAGGACGGGCAGGCGATCCAGAGGGCCAGGAAGGAGGCGAGGAGCCAGCCGCCGACGAGCCCGAGCCGGAGCCGCTGCCAGCGCCCCGCCCTCCGGAATCCGTCGATCAGGCCCGTCGCGGCGCGGCGCCCCTGATCGAGCGCCCCCTCGACGAGGCCCGGGACGCCCTGCGGTCGTTCCGCCATCCCGGGAGCTTACCGTCCGTCGGGGGTGTCGCCAACGTCTCCTTCGAATCCCCGGGCGGCCACGGCTGGCTCGTCGGGACCGCCCGGCCCTCCGGCGGCGCGATCCATGGCGATGATCTGCCGCCGGACCTCGCGGAGCAGCTCGTCCCGTCCCGGGAAGTCGGCGGCGCGGACCGGGATGCCGAAGGTGACGCGGATGGGGCCCGGGTAGACGTGGAGCAGGTTCTTCGGCGTCACCTTCCCCGCGCCGGTGATGGCCACCGGAACCACCGGGACCCCGGACTGGGCGGCGATGGCGAAGGGCCCCTTCTTGAAGGCGTGGATCAGGTTGTCCCGGCTGCGGGTCCCCTCCGGGAAGACGATGAGGCTCGTGCCGTTCCGCACCCGGACGGCGGCCTTGGCGAGCGAGGCCACCGCCCGCTCGTGGTCCCTCCGATCGACGGGGACGTGGCCGCCGACGGTCATGTACCAGCCGAAGACCGGCCAGCGGAACACCTCCGCCTTGGCGATGAAGCGGACGCTGCGGGGGATGGTGGCCACCGCCGCCCAGATGTCGAGGGCGCTCGAGTGGTTGGCCGCGAAGATGGCCGGCCCCTCGGGGATCGGCGCCTTCCGCTCCACCTGGAGGTCGACGCCGGCCATCCAGAGCCCCCAGGGGCCCCAGGCCCTCCGGGCGAACCACATGGGCAGCGCGCCCGACCGGGTCAGCACCATGACCGGCACGGAACCGAAGAAGAAGATGGCCATGAACAGGCCGGCGTAGATGGTCGTCAGCCAGCCCCGGATGCGCGCCCTCATCGGGATGATCATAACGCGAACGACCGGGAAGGGACCTGCGCCGGGAAGAACGTTGGGGTATGAGGTCCGGATGTCCCGCCCCTCGCTCTCCCCGACCTTCGTCGCCGATGGTGCCGCCCTCGAGGCGCTGGCCCGGCGGCTCGAGGCCGAGCCGCGGGTCGCGCTCGACACCGAGTCGAACAGCTTCCACGCCTACCGGGAACGGGTCTGCCTGATGCAGATCTCGATCCCCGGGGCGGACTTCATCGTCGACCCCATCGCGGTGAACGTCGGGCCGCTCGGGGCCGTCCTCGGAGGGGAGCGGGAGCTCGTCCTCCACGGCGCCGACTACGATGTCCGCTGCCTGCGGCGGGAGTTCGGCTGGGACCTGGGGCGCATCTTCGACACCATGATCGCGGCGCGCCGGCTGGGGGCGAAGGAACTCGGCCTGGCGGCGCTCGTGAACACCCATTTCGGCGTGCGCCTCACCAAGGAGCACCAGCGCGCCGACTGGGGGCGCAGGCCGCTCGGCCCCGACCAGCTCCGCTACGCCGCCCTCGACACCCACTTCCTGCTCCCGCTCCACGACATCCTGGCGACCGGGCTGGCGCAGCAGGGCGTGGCCGACGAGGCCCGGAAGGAGTTCGACCGGGTCGCCGCGGCGAAGGCCCATGCCCGCGTCTTCGATCAGGAAGGGTGGCGCAAGCTGAAGG
>JBAXVO010000500.1:0-2058 GCA_037129355.1 Deltaproteobacteria bacterium
CCACCACTTCTTGAACGCCATCGTGCCACCGTGTACCCCCACGTACGGCTCCTCGAGCATCACCAGCGATCCGTCGGCCGCCCTGGAGAAGGTGCACTTGGCGTACGCGCCCCCGGTGTCCCCCGAGGGGTTCTCCGCCGGAGGCGGCTGGAAGGCGCCCGACACCGTGAGCCCGCCCTCCCGACACTGGTAGGCTTGGGCCGCGCCCGCGAAGCTCTCCCACCAGCCTGGGTACTCCCTGATCGCGAACTGGACGCTCGTCTGGTCCCCCAGCCCGGCCTGAACCTCGATGAGCCCGCCCGGCAGTTGCTGCACCCGGACCCAGCCCGGATCTTCCCCCCGACCGGACGGGAACACGGCGGCCTCAACCGAGTCCGCATAGGCGTTGAGAGCCGCCCACTCCGCTTTCCCCTTTCCCGTGCCTGCGAGGTGCCAGGTGAGGACTCGCCTGCCGAGCGGGGGAGCGGGGGTCGGGGAACCGAAGGGCGCCATATGCGGAGCATCGCCCGGAGGATAGGCGAGCGGCGGTGCCTCGTCGCTAACGGCGCGGTAGGTGCCGGAGATGTCCGGGCACGCCGAGCGCGGATCCGATGTCGATATGGATGGCCACTTGTCCGGGTAGATGGGACGCCCAGAGAGCACGTAGCAGCCCGGAAGCCATGCCGCGACGACCAGCACGGCCATGGGATGACGGCAGAGCAATGTCATCGGCTCAGATGGTAGTGGGACATGGCCCGCCAATGCGAGCGATGCCCGTGTGACGTCCGCTGTTCGGCGGCGGGTGGGGCCTGACGTAGACATCCCTCCCGCAGAAGTCGCAGCGGACCTTCTCGCCCGGTTGGCGGTGGCGCTCCGCCAGGAGGCTCCCGGGGCAGCCGAGCGGCTCCACGGGCGGCAGGGGACGCCTGCGACGGCTGCGGCTGCGCTTCACGACCCGGAGGGTCGCACGGGGCTACGACGGCCTTCCCACGGTGACCCTGTCGCTTCCGATCGGGACAGGCCCTCCCGTGCAATCACGTGACCGGGCTGCACTGTGAGCACCTTGGAATCTTGATTCGCGTCTAGACGCATTGCGGCGTGGCAGTTCTCGTGAAGATTTCCACCTCCGGTCGCTTGCATTCGCAGGTTGAGAGGGTTCACGCTGCGCGAAACGGGTGGCCCCTGACATCGGGTCAGGCGAGCAACGAAGCTTAGAGCCACTCCCGCTCGCCGTTGCCGTCGCGATCGTCGCGTGCCCACGGGCACGCAATGGAGGCTCGATGCCATCCCCAATCTTCAGAAGGGCGACCCAACTGCATGCGGCCATGTTGACCTTCGCCGTCCTCGCGGCCATCTCGACCGTGCGAGCGGGCGCCGAGGAGACCCCCTTGCCTCAGGTCGTGTCCGCCGCCCCGAAGGACTGCAAGGACCTGGGGGAGGTGTCGGGGAAGGTGACGGGGGGTCCTGGAAAGGAAGAGAAGGGGCAGGTCCAGGCCGTAAAGGACGCAAGGGATCTCGGCGCCACGCACTTGGTCGTCGCCAACATCTACAGCTGCTCCCCGTATGACATCTGCTACGAGGGGAATGCGTACCGCTGCCCGTCCGCCGCCCCGGCCTCTCCGGGGAAATGACAGGACGCGGTTCTCCTTCTTGTCGCGCGACCCCCCCCGCTCCTGGCCGTGCGTGGTGCCAGCGGTGCCTGGATTCAATCCAGCACTGCGGGGTGTCGAACTTCGACACCGTGACCGACCTGGAGGCAAGGCGCCTCGGTGCAGTCGGGCGTCTCGGCCATTTGCTGCCACCCGCCAGCGGGGGGAGCCTCGACGAGTGACGAGCTAGTTCCCGGGCTCACCCTCGGGCCGGGGCTTCGACCAGTGGGCGTTGATGCGGGGCTCGTCCATAACTCGCGGATGGAACGATTGGCGTTCCGCGGTTCTTCGCGATCGTCTCCACCCAATCAACGAGACCAACCATTGCGCCCACTGCCAGACCAGTGGGACGGTGCTGGCCGCTGCTGAAGAAATCCTGGCCGAGAACGCTGGACGAATTATGAAAGCGAAAATGCGTGATGCATGACCA
>JBAXVO010000501.1:0-2050 GCA_037129355.1 Deltaproteobacteria bacterium
GCACGCCCTCGTGGAGGAAGTACTCGTCGGAGGCGGTCGATCGGTGATCGACGACCGTCAGCACGCCGAGCTTCTCGACGAGGTCGTCGGGGACGTAGCCCGCAGGCCCGGTGGTCTGCGGGAGCAGGTCGAGGACGGAGATGCCGCGACGTGCCGCCATCGATCGCTCTCAGGAACGCGCCGGGTGGGGCGCTTCGGCCACGGCGCGGCGATCGCGCCGTCGGGGGGAGATCCGGCTATTCACGGATGGTGACACTCGACCTCCGGCTCGCGATCGGCATTCTCCCGGCGATCGCGAGCCGGAGCATCCTCCTCGCCTGGTGGAAAAGGGAAGGGGGTAACTACGAATTGACGAATGGTGATATCGCCCGGACCGGAGATCCCGTCCGAATGGGTGATGTCCTGTTTACTCACCGTGCCGATTGGCGGAAAGCGCTGCGGATCCGAGCCCGGCGAGCCCGCGGCGACGCGCCGCGCCATCGCCGGCCGGCGGCCGGCGCCGCTTCCTTAGAGATGCGATGGGGTCGATTGACTGGCGGTGACAGGTGCGAGATCGATAGACTCCGGTCCAGGCGGCCGGGTGGCGACTGGCGCCAGGACAAGGGGGACGCGAATGGCCTCGAGACGAGGCGAGGACCCGGCCACGCGGCCGCTGAAGGTGTTCGCGTTCGACCCCAGTCGCGGGCGCGATCTCGACAACTACATGTCGTTCGCCGTTCCGTACGAGCGCCTCCGGGCCGGGCCCGTGGGCGAGTACGTCGCCGTGATCGACTACGACGCCAGCAACGACACCTACTACCACCCCGCCGATCTCGACAGCCACGAGGTGCTCATCCGTGGCGGCCTCGACCCCAGCGAATCGGACCCTCGCTTCCACTGCCAGATGGTCTACGCGGTCATCTCGGACACCATTCGCCGCTTCGAGTTCGCGCTCGGCAGGAAGATCGGATGGAGGGACGTGCCCGTCCGGAAGTCCGATCCCTTCCCGGGTCGGCTCCGCGTCTACCCGCACGCCTTCCAGGACGCGAACGCCTTCTACGACCCCAACCTCCGGGCGCTGCTCTTCGGATACTTCGCCGCGGGATCCGGGGACGTCGGGGCCAACCTGGCGGGGCAGACCGTCTTCACCTGCCTCTCGCACGACGTCATCGTCCACGAGACCACGCACGCGCTCATCGACGGCCTGCGAGACCAGTTCACGTCCCCGACCCACGTCGACGTCCCGGCCTTCCACGAGGCGTTCGCCGACATCATCGCGCTCTTCCAGCACTTCAGCTTCAAGGAGGTGCTGCGCGACACGATCCGGAGGAGCGGCGGCGCGATCCACTCGGCGACTCTCGCGCCGGTGGCGCCGGTGGCGCCGAGCACCGCCGTGAAGACTGGGATCCGAGCGGAGGAGCGGGTCCCGAACCCGCTCGTCGACCTGGCCCGGCAGTTCGGAGAAGCCACGGGCAAGCGGGCCGCCCTCCGCGCCGCCCTGGGGAACACCCCCGACCCGGCCCTGCTCGAGCGGACGCTCGAGCCCCACGAGCGCGGATCGATCCTCGTCGCGGCCGTGTTCGATGCCTTCTTCAGCGTCTACCAGAAGCGCGTCCAGGACCTGCTCCGCTTCTCCCGGCTGGCCGGTGGAACCGGGGATGGAGACCTCCACCCCGAGCTCACCGAAAGGCTTGCCCAGACCGCCGCCGCCCTCGCCAGCCACTTCGTGACCATCTGCGTCCGGGCGCTGGACTACTGCCCCCCGGTCGACATCCGCTTCGGCGAGTTCCTGCGCGCGCTCATCACCGCCGACTTCGATCTGCTCCAGGCCGACGGGGCGGAAACCCGCACGGCGCTCATCGAGGCCTTCCGGGCCCGCGGGATCGTCCCGCCCGGCGTCACCTCCTGCTCCGAGGAGGCGCTCCGGTGGATGCCGCCGGACGACGACGTTCCGGCCTGCACCAACCTCGACTTCGACTTCCTGGCCAGGCCCTCCGGCAAGTCCCGGAATCGGATCGCCCGGCGGCTCGTGGACTACGCGGAGCGGAACGCGGGCGCGTTCGGTCTGGAC
>JBAXVO010000502.1:0-2039 GCA_037129355.1 Deltaproteobacteria bacterium
ATGGCAAGCCCCACGCCGGCGATTCCGAGCAGTGCGAGGGCGACGCCGGTCATCTGGACGGCTTCACGATACCCCGGACTTCACTTGCAGCACACGCTGCCCTTCGGCCGGACGGCCTCCGGCAGGAACTGGCCGTCGTTCGCGCCGACCTCGCGGGCGACGAGCTGGTTGAGGAGCTCGTTCATCCGGAGGATGAGCGCCGCGTTGCCCTTCGGATCCGTGGCCAGGTTGCGCCGCTCCTCCGGGTCGGCGGCGAGGTCGAAGAGCTCCAGGTCGTTGTAGGCCAGGATCTCCTCCAGCGTCCGCGGGGTGTTGAACTGGCTCGGCGCGTAGTAGCGCGCGAACTTGTACCGGCCGTCGAACGTCATGGCGACGAAGCCCCGCCTCGCCAGGTCGGGGTGGTTCGTCGCCAGGTCGGCGGGGGTCATCGCGAACTTCCCCTTGCCGCCCCCGGCCTGGAAGAGGCTGGTGAAGAACCGGGCGTCGACGGTGGAGAGCCCCACGTAGTTGAAGAGGATCCCGGGGCGGACGGCATCGGGGCGGGCGCCCACCGGGTCGCGGAGGACGGTGGAGAAGTCCCGCCCCGGCAGCCCCTTCGTGACGTCCTGCGCGGCGTCGACCGGCGCGCCGGTGAGGCCCACCAGGGTGGGGAGGAGGTCGATGTGGCTCGTCAGCGCGCGGGTGGTTCGCCCTCCCCGGACGTCCGGGTGGACCACGATCATCGGGACGTGGACGTTCTGCTCGTAGGCCACCGGCCCCTTGTTGCGCATCCCACCGTGGGAGCCGCCGAGCTCGCCGTGGTCCGCCGTGAAGACCACCACCGTGTCCTTCCACAGGTCGAGGTCGTCGAGCGCCGCGAGCAGCTGGCCGACGTGGCGGTCCCCCTCCTGGAGCAGGTTCAGGTAGTAGTCGTTGTAGGTGCGCCACATGTCCCGACGCGCGGTGGGGATCTCGCCCATGACGTTGGCCGTGCCCCGGTAGAACTCCCAGTGGGCCTCGGGGCGTCCGGGGGCCCGGAGGGGCTCGTCGAGCGTGCTCCAGAGCGGGAAGCTCCACTGCCGCCGATACTGCGCATCCCGGGGGATGGCCGCGATCTGCCCGGGCTTGAGCCCCTTCTGCACCGTCTCCCCGGGAGCATTCACGTCGGCGAAGAAGATGTCGTGCGGGTTGATGAAGGAGGTCACCAGGAACCACGGCTCGCCCGACTTCCGGAGCCGGGCCGCGTGGGTGCGCAGCCACCGCACCCCCTCGCTCGCGATCACGCCGTCCACCTGGTAGCCCTGGTCCTGGCCGCCGGTGACCTCCCCGTAGGGCTGCCAGGTGTCGAACCCGTGCTTCCGGAGCGCGTCGGAGTAGTTCACCGTGGCGGTCGGGTAGACGAGGTCCCGGTCCAGCTCGAACTTGCCGAAGTAGGCCGTGGCGTAGCCGAGCCGCTTCATGGCGGTGCCGACGGACACGGCGGAGGTCGACAGGCTGGGCGTCCAGCCGAACATCATCTCCTCCTGGATCCCGCTCACCTGGGGCGCGAGGCCGCTGTAGATGACGCCGCGCGAGGGGGTGCAGACCGCCGACGACATGTAGTGGCTGGCGAAGGTCACGCCCCGGGAGGCGAGCCGGTCGAGCGCGGGCTGGCGGAACCCCCTCGCCCGCACGGCCTGGAACATCCGCTGGTCGCAGGTGATGAAGAGGATGTTCCGCTTCCCCTTCGCCGCCGGCTCTGCGGGCTGGGCCGGCTCGGCGGCGGAGAGGGCGCCCGGGACGGCGAGGAGGGCGAGGGCGAGAAGCGCGCGGATCATGGTGGGGCCTGCACCCCTGCCGGGAACGCTACAGCGGGAGGTTGCCGTGCTTCCGGGGGGGAGTCTCCTGTCGCTTGGTCCGGAGCATCTCGAGGGCGCGGATGACGCGCGGACGGGTCTCCTCGGGCTTGAGTACCTCGTCGACGTAGCCCAGCTCGGCGGCGCGGTACGGATTGGCGAAGCGCTCGCGGTACTCGGCGGTGAGGCGCGCCCGCTCCGCGGCGGGGTCGGCGGCCGAGGAGA
>JBAXVO010000503.1:0-2038 GCA_037129355.1 Deltaproteobacteria bacterium
ATCACTGCCAGTCGAACGGCGCGCTTCATGGCTGACTCCCTTCTCTTTCCCCTCCAGGGGACTGGGACGCTCCGACGTCGGCGTCGATGAAATTCTAGGCCCCCACGACGCGGTGCGCCATCGGCCACGGGGGTTGCCCCGGAACGGCGTCCCACGAACGCACGGGTCGCGGGAACTGGATGCGCGCGGTCGGGATTGTGGATGCACGGTCACCCTGCGGAGCCGGGGAGGGCGCTGCTCCGTGGCGCGACGATCCGGCCCGTCAGGGGCCTGTCGCCGGTCGTCTTCGTCCCTATCCTCAATGGAGGCCACCAGCTTTCCGGGCGCGATGACGGGCCAGCGGTGAACCGCACGCCCGTCGCCTACGGGCGATCCGGGAGCCAGTTCAGGGCCTCGCCCCTGCTCCGCACCAGACGCGAGCAGGGGCGTCTGCTTTGACGGCCTGCGCCCCGCGCTCGTGGGATGTGCGCGTCCTCCACATTCCTCTAGACATGGTCGGAATCGCCTCTTCGTCGATCGGGGGCCGAATGACTCGGGACTCGTGGGTCGATACGGTCTGGAGCATGGGGGGAGTCCGGATCCCCGTCTTCGCCTGCGTTCGCGCCGTCGACGGGGAGGACCTCACCGTCAGCGTCATCGGTCCCGCCGGCCAGCACCCGCGAGGCGCCGAGATCCTCCCCGGGACCGGGAAGCGCCGGTGCGCCCGGATCCCCGTCGCGGCGCTGCTCCAGCACTGGACGCTGGTCGACGGCGTCGAGGCGAGCGTGTTCCGGGGGCACACCCGGCGGCTCAGGACCGAGACCGACTGAGCGCGGCGGCACCCTTCGCGGGTCCTGGCACGTCCTCCGGCATTCCCGAAACGAAGAAGCCCCCAGGCCGCGAGGACCTGGAGGCTTCGATTCGTGTCGCAGAAATGGCGCGCGGTACAGGATTCGAACCTGTGGCCCTCAGCTCCGGAGGCTGATGCTCTATCCAGCTGAGCTAACCGCGCGAACGCCCGCGTATCTATTGCACGTTCGCCCGAAAGGCAAGGAGCATCCCGCCGGGCGCGGCTCCGGCCGTCACGGGCAGGGCAGGCCGCGCTGCGCCGGGCTCGCGGTCCGCAGCCAGGCGAGGGTCGCGTCGCGCAGGCGCAGGTCGCCGCGGATGGTCTTCGCGCCAGCCGGGAGGCGCGACACGATCCCGCGCAGCCCGTCGCCTCCCTCGGCGAGGAACTCGTTCATCGCCACCGAGTAGGTCCGCGCCGGGTCGATGGGCTGCCCGGCGCAGGTGCGCGCCGACGCGCCGTCGAACACCACCCCGGCCACCTGCGGGACCTCCCGGCGGAAGGAGGAGAGGGCGGTCAACGCGGCGACCAGGTCCTTGCCGCTCATCCGCACCACCGCGAGCCCGTCGTCGAAGGGCATGGCCTCGTGGAGTTGCCCGTAGCGGAGCTCGCCGGCGGGCAGCGACGCCCGGAGCGCCCCGGCGTTCACCAGCCCGATCTCCGCCCCCATCGCCGAACGGGCCGCCTGCGCGGCCACGGCGCCGAGCGGCGAGACCCGGTCGCGCCCCCGGCCGAGCGGCCGGTCGAGCTTCACCCCCACCGGACGCCTCCGCTCCTCATCCGCGGCAGCCAGGTACGGGGCCACCGCGGCGGCCACCTTCGCCTCGCCGGTCGCCGGCCCACCGCCCTTGTCGTCCCCCGGGCGCACGGCCAGGTGGAAGCGCGCCGGCTGCCCCACGCAGAGCGTGATCCACCCCACCGCCTCCCCCTTCGAGCCGGCCTGGACGAGCGCCACGCCGTTCACCCGGTGGGAGAGGTAGCCGTGCGTGTGGCCGCCCACCAGCGCGTCGACGAGCCCGGCGGGGAGCGCGCGGGCCAGCGAGAAGAGCTCGCCCCGCGGATCGCAGCTCGAGAGGTCGTCCGGCGCGGTCACCTGGCGGCAGGAGCCGCCGGCGTGGACGAGCCCCACCACCAGCTCGGCTCCGCGCGACCGGAGATCGCGGGCCTGCCGCTCGGCCTCGCGGGCGAGCTTGCCGAAGCGCAAGCCCGCGG
>JBAXVO010000504.1:0-2035 GCA_037129355.1 Deltaproteobacteria bacterium
CTGTCCTCCGAGGAACTCCCTGCGGCTCCATCCATTCCACGCTCCCGTCCCACTTCTGCGCCAGTTGCCCCAACCACCCGGTCGTTGCGGACTGCCCAGGTCCAAGATGAGCGTCCCTCATTAAGCCCGAGTTCATCGGTTTCGCATGTACCGTTTGCAAGGGACGAGGTAGCCGGAAAGTCTCATAAATACTGCCGAAATCTGAAAAGTAAGATTTCCGTCCAGCCGATGTCCGATCACCCGAAGAGGGGAAGCCTCCGCCATCCCTGGGCTAAGGGAATTGTTCGCTGCGACAATCCGCCACGCCGAAGTGGGCTTGGGAGGGCGCCACCGCGAGTTCGGTGATGCGGGAGCCGGGCGCGGCTCTCTTGGGGCGTCAACGTTCGATCACCTCGGGCCGAAACACATCGAGATCGTCGGGACGCCCTGACCGGCGTCATTCCCCCCTGGCCCCGCTCCGGTACGCTCCCGGTGAACATGGTCCGGACGGGTGCGGCGATGCTTCTCGTGGTCCTCCTGGCCGGGTGCGGCTGGGACGGAGAGGCCGACATCCACGGCATGCACCTGGTCTCGGAGACCGACCGGTTCGACGCGGCGACGCTGCGCCTCCAGGTCCGCGAGGCGGGAACGGCGGCCGCGGGCTACTGGGGGGGGACGCCGGACCGGCTCTCCGGGTGGCGACTCATCGTGAAGGAGGGCGACGTGTGGTGCGCCGGGCACGGGGGGCACGACGGCTGCACCGATCCGTCCAGCCGGACCATCACCGTCAACACCCGCAACGCCCCGGACTTCGTCCACTCGACCTTCCTGCACGAGGCCGGGCACGTCTTCCTGGGCGATCCCGATCACGCCGACGGTCGCTGGTGGGACTGCCGCGCCCTCCACGACCTCTGGGTGGGCTGGGCCGGTTCGTACGGACACGCGCTGGGCTACCTGGGGGAGTGGGCCGGCGACGGCTGCCTGGGCGCCTGCATGGGGTCGTGCCGGTACGAGTCCACGCCGGCGGGGCCCGTGCTGCTCGGCTGCTCCTGGCCCTGACGTCCCGGCGGGCGGGCTAGCGCCCCGGCGCGGCGCAGGTGCCGGTCGGCGCCGCGGGCGATGCGCGCGCGCAGAGCAGCGGACCGCAGTCGTCGTCGGCCGAGCACCTCCGGCCGACGAGGTCCCGGGTGGCCAGTTCCACGACCGACTCGTTCAGGACCGTGCTCTGGGGAGGGCGGCACAGGTAGGTGACGGCGGTCGCGAACACCGGGGAGGAGCCCGAACTCCCCACCGAGACCGGTCCGAAGGAGTAGGCCACGCCGGTGGAGGTGGTCTGTCCGGTCTGGACCTGGGAGATCTCCACCACCTCGTACACGCCGCTGCAGTGCTGCTCGATGGTGGAGACGGCCTGCCGCATCGCTGCCGGGGCGCCGGAGCCGTTGCCGACGAGGATGGTGCCCCCGTCGGCGGCCTTGCGGACCTGCTGGGCGGTGGCCGTCCGGCCGCAGCCCGTCGAGGCGGCGGCGAGGGCGAGCAGGGCGAGCACGGGGAGACGGCGCATGGCAGGTGAAGATAGCGCGCTCCCGCCCCGGCCGCCCGGCGCGTGATCCCGGGGCGATCGCCGGAATCCCCGCTTACCTGGCGCGGGTGGCCGGGCTCGGGGGTTACAGGGGGTGAGCCCGCTCCCGGGTCTTCCGGGGCGGCCATGTTCCCCAACAGGAACCAGGAGAGACACGATGATCCAGATGCGACATGCGGTACGGGCCGCCTTCGCCCTCGCGGCCATGGTCCTCGCCCCGGCCTCGCTGGCCAGCGACAAGCTCCTCGCCTTCGAGACCATGGCGGGGGTGGAGCGACCGTACACGGGCAGTGCAAACCCGATCCGGGGCGTGAACGGGGGAGGGCTTCCCTGGGTCCTGCGGGTGGGCAAGGGCGAGGTGAAGTCCGACGGGCGGGTGGAGGTGAAGGTCCGCGGGCTCGTGCTCGCCGACGATCCGGCCGTTCCGGCGGCGCGCAGGCTCACGAACCCCATCGCCAGCTTCCGCGTCGTGGTGAG
>JBAXVO010000505.1:0-2031 GCA_037129355.1 Deltaproteobacteria bacterium
CGGCGGCCGCCGCGACATCGAGGCGCACGGCGGCCTTTTCCTGCACGAATTTGCCCGGGGGCGTGGGCGGCACGCCCTTTTTTCGGGAAGTGTAATCCTGCAAAGCGCCGGTGGCGCGGACGAGGCTGGCATCCTTCAGGGTGTAGTCGAATGTGATCCGGCGGTCACGGCCCTGGCCAAAGACCTTGGCCCGGCCGGTGAGTGCGCCCTCGGCGAAGCGCGCCTCCAGGTGGGGCAGATCGATGTCGTTGTCGCGCAGGTCGGCCGTGAAGGAAACGTTTTCGAGGGGAAAATCCTGGAAACGAAATTCGCCGGCGGTGCGGGCCTCGAGGTGGAGCGTCGTGTGGGCACCGCCGGCGGCGGCCGGGCCGTCGAGGAGGAGGAGGAGGGAGAGGAGCCTCACGGGACCACCTCGCATGTGCATTGCACTCGCCCGTCGCCGAAGAGCCGGACGGTGCAGACCTCGCGCATGACGACCGGAGGCGCAGGCGCAGGCTCCACCTCGGAGCCGCAGGCCACCAGGAGGAGCGCGGCGAGCAGGACCCGGGTCACCGTGCCCCCTACCGGCCCACGAAGAAGAAGACCACGCCGCCGGCCACCACCAGGACGCCGAGCCCGATCGCGATGATGAGGCCCCACTTGGTCTGCGCCTGGGTGGTTCCGATCCCGCCGCCCGCCCCGCCGCTTCCGGTTCCCTCTCCGCCGCCGCCATTGCTGATCGCCATGTGCTGCCCCTTTCTCAGTTGAAGCACTCGACTTCGACCGTCACGTCCACCGTGGCCGTGCGGGACGATGCGTCCGTGACCGTGCAGCGCCACACCGCGGACCAGACCTGCGGCACGTCGAAGGCGCTGATGTCGCGGTGAAAGTGCGTCGTGGCAGAGGTCGCCGACGCCACCGAAATGTCCACGTCGCCGGAGACGTAGGTCCAGGCGTAGGTGAACGGCGACGATCCGCCCGACGGGCTCACGGTTACGTTCCCCGTGTTCGCCGTGATGGGCCCGACGCCGGATCCGTAGACCCCGGTGGGAGACGCGGACGCCGTGAACGCCGCGGCCTTCGCGGACCCGAGGAAGTCGAGGATCTTGATGGTCCCCGAGCTGGGGACGTTGGGCGCCGTGTCCCAGGTGTTCACGTACCCGCCGCCCTTCAGGTAGGCCCGCAGGTTCTGTGGAGGCGTGGCGCCGCCGAACTCGCCCTTGATGTTCGAGAGCCACAGGGGTCCGGACGCGGGGAGTGACATCTACCGTCCCTCCACGCGGGCGAGCCTGGCCTCGAGCTCCCGGATGGCCTCGAGGAGCACCGCCACCAGGTCGCCGTAGGCCACCGACTTCCACCCGTCCTCGTCCGTGTGGACGACCTCGGGCGCGATCTCCTCCACCTCCTGGGCGATGAGCCCGAAGCGGCGCCGGCCGGCGGGGTCGGCCTTCCTCTCGAAGCGAACACCCCGGAGCTTCAGCGCCATCTCGAGGGCGCCGGAGAGGTTGCGGATCTTCTTCTTCAAGCGCCGGTCGGAGGTTGCGTAGAAGTCGTTGGCGTAGAGGTTCGCTGAGGAGTCGCGGACGCAGAGCCGGAGGCCCGTAGCGGTGTGGGTCGCGTCGTCGAGCTTCGACTTGTCCGCCGCCGACATCGATCCCGCCGCCGATCCCGTTGCCGCGGCGATCGATATCGCCGGCGTGCTGCCACCCGTGGAGGAGATCGGCGCCGTCCCGGTGACGTTGGTGACCGAACCGCCGCCACTGGGGGTCGACCACGTCCCGTCGCCGCGCAGGTAGGTGCTCGAGGACGGGGTGCCCGTCGGGCCCAGCGTGGTCCGCAGCGTGGGTGCGGAGATGGCCAGCGCGCGGAACCCGGAGAGGGCTGCGTTGATGTCGGTGAAGGCGGCCCGGAAGGTGTCGGGCACGACCGCCGTCGTCGTCGCCATCCACGCCTCGAGGAGGCCTCGCTGGTAGGTCCGCGCCGCGGGAACGATCCAGTTGGCGTCGATGTCGCACCACTGGTAGTCGAACCCCAGGCCGTAGAGGTAGGTCG
>JBAXVO010000506.1:0-2030 GCA_037129355.1 Deltaproteobacteria bacterium
CCAGGTGTCGATCTGGGGCTGGTACATCGTGAACGTCGCTCCGTCGCGAGTCGCCGACTTGGGCCAGGGATCGGGCGTGACCTCGGCGGCGGGCGGCGCGGGCACTGCCCCCGGCGCCTGGGCGCCGGCGGGTCCCGTCCAGAGCAGGAGCAGGGCCAGGGCCCCGGTGCGCAACACGCTCGAGACGATCATGTGTCGGCGCTACATGCCGTTCTGCTGGTAGTTGAAGTTCTGGACCCGCACGTCGTAGCCCTTCGCCGGGACCACCACCTCGGCGTAGGCCGGGTAGTTGAGGCCGCTCGGCAGGGTCGCGAAGGTCGCCGTCACGTTGACCGGGTTGCCCTGGAACGTGGTGCTGACCACCAGTCGCTGCGTCCGGTTCGTGGCGGCGTCGAGGTAGATGGTGAGCGAGTCACCCGGCTGGACCACGTTCTGGCCGGTGACCATGAGCTGGCCGGGAGCGGACGGCACCGTCGTCGCGGAGTCCAGGAAGTTCAGGACCGCGCCGGCGGTGGGAAGCGTGTACTTGTGGAGGAGCGCGCTCTGGTCGTTCATGATCGTCCGCTGGAGCTTGCCGTCCGGCCCGATGTTCACGAGGTCGAGGCGGAGGTCCTTCTCCTGCCCGTTCACGAAGAAGTCGACGCGCTCGTTCCACGTGTACTGCTTGAGGAGCGCGGCGTTCTGCGCCCTCGACTGGACGACCTGGACGGTCTTGGCGGCGTTCTCCCCGACGTTCGCCTGGGCCGAGGCGGCGACGGCATGAAGGGCGACGGCGACGGCGACGATGGTCCTGGCTGCGTGCATTCGATCTTCTCCGGTTCTGGCCGCGATGACGATCGGCCGGGTGCGCTCCCTGGGCGAAAACCGGCGGGGTCTATTCGGGCCCCGGTGCCGTCGCGGGCGAAAAATTCGCTTGCCCCCGATCGGGGCCTTGGACCTCCGCGACGTGATGCGGCTGGAACTCGAGGATCGCCGTGACGCACGGGCGGAGCGCGCAGAAATCGCATGGCGGCCCGGAACTGGCGGGAGCAGAGATGCGGCAGTCACCCTGAAGGAGAGGACTCCATCGTGAAGACTGCGCCCTGGATCACCACGGCCCTCGCCGCTTGCCTCGCCCTCTCGCCCCCGGCCATGTCGTACGGCGATGAGGCGGCCGCACACGAGGCCAACGAGCAGCTCGCAAGGGCGGCGCAGAACCCCGTCGCCGACATGATGAGCTTCCCTTTCCAGGACAACATCGGCATCGGGTACGGGCCCGGGAACGGCCAGACCCAGAACGTCCTCAACTTCCAGCCGGTCGTCCCGCTGCACGTCACCGAGGACTGGAACGTCATCACCCGGACCATCCTGCCCATCGTCACCCAGCCGAGCTTCACGGGTGGTGCGGCAACGACCGGCCTCGGCAACCTGACGATCACGGCCTTCCTGTCGCCGGCGAAGCCCGGGGCCCTCATCTGGGGCGTGGGGCCCGTGGCGTCGTTCCCCACCGCCACCTCGCCCTTCACGGGCTCGCAATCCACCTGGGGGCTCGGCCCGTCGGCCGTGCTGCTCACGATGCCCGGACTTTGGGTGCTCGGCGTGCTCGTGAGCCAGATCTGGTCGGTTGCGCGCGCGAGTTCGAGCCAGCTGCTCATCCAGTACTTCGTGAACTACAACTTCCACGACGGCTGGTACCTGTCCACGTCTCCCATCCTCACCGCCAACTGGCAGGCCTCCTCCGGGCAACAGTGGGTGGTTCCGTTCGGAGCAGGCGGCGGGAAGATCTTCCGCATCGGAAAGCTGCCCTTCAACGGCAACGTCTCGGCCTACTACAACGCGGTGCGACCGGACATCGGGCCGGAGTGGACGGTGCGGGTCCAGCTGGCGCTCCTGCTCCCGACGTCGATCTTCTAGGCCGGCTCCGAAGCGAAGTGCGAGGCTGGACGGCCGCTGTCACCGGCTCGCGCGCTCCACCGGCGCGTCCTTCAGCCGCGCCTGGAGCGCCTTCGCGTCGCGCAGCACGGGAAGTTCGGGATCGGCTCCTTTCCACC
>JBAXVO010000507.1:0-2012 GCA_037129355.1 Deltaproteobacteria bacterium
TTCCCCAGGCGATGCGGGAATCGATGGTCTCCGGGGCATCGGGCCCCAGGAGGCGCGTGCGGGTCTCCAGCGCCCGCTGGAGCAGGGGGCGCGCCGCCGCGGGGAGACCGAGGTCGCCGTAGATGGAGCCCATGGTCCCCATGAGCCGCGCCTGCAACTCCGGGTCGCGCACCAGGCCGGTCTCGATCTCTCTGGCGGCCCGGTCGAGCGCCTCGCGCGCGGTGAGGGTGTTGCCGCGCGCCTCGCTGGGGTCGGAGACCTTGAAGATGCCGGAGAGGAAGCCGGCGATGCGGGTCGCCGCCTCGGCCTCGCGGTTGGCGCGGTCGCGCTCCCGCGAGACCTTGCGGACCTGCACGGCGAGCGCGATGGTGAAGGCGGGCAGCACCAGCGCCACGGCCGCCCCCAGCGCGACCGCCGAGCGGTGGCGGCGCGCATACTTCCGGAGCCGGTAGCCGGCGCTCGCCGGCCGGGCCCGGACGGGGACGTCGCGCAGGGCTCGCCCGACGTCCTCCGCGAGGTCGGCCACCGACGCGTAGCGCCGCTCCCGCTCCTTCTCCATCGCCTTCAGCACGATGGCATCGAGATCGCCCCGGACCTCGCGCACCAGGGCTTCCGGGGTCGTCCCCCGGAAGATTTCTCAGAAATCGAACATGCCGCGCAGGTCCGAGATGGCCGGCCCGTTCGTGGGGACGTACGGGTCGTCGTCGTCGGTCCTGGGGTTGGGCAGCCCGTCCCGGCTCAGGGCCGAGACGGTGGGGAGCCGCCAGTTCCACTCGATGAACTTGAGGATGGAGGCGTGGTCGCCGTAGGCGTGATCGACGTGTCCGTGGCGGGCGAAGGGGGAGATGGCGAGGAGCGGGATGCGCGGGCCGTCGCCGAAGAAGTCGACCGGCTGGACGTACCCGGAGTCATAGTAGCCGCCGCCCTCGTCCATGGTGACGAGGATCGCGGTGCGGGCCCAGAGGGCCGGGTTCGCCTTCACCGCCTCGACGAGCTGCACCACGAAGGCCTCGTACGCGGCGATGGTGGAGTTGGCGGGGTGGCCGGCCATGTCCTCCCACGGGCGCACGAAGGCGACCGCGGGGAACGACCGCGCCTGCTTCACGTCGGAGAAGAAGGCGTCGAGGTCGACGAGCCCAGCCCGCTTGGCCGGGTCACCCATCACCGAGGCGAAGTGGGTGAGCGGGTCGCAGATCCCGCAGTAGTCCTTCCCGTCGTCGCGGTTGCCGCTGTAGTACTTCCAGCTCACGCCGGCGCCCTGCAGCACGTCGGCGATGGTGCGGGACGACGGGGGCTGGACGGGAAGCCGGAACGGGTTGGCGGCGAACTCGGCGGGCGTGGGCGGCGTGCCGTCCGGGTGGAGGAACGGGTTGTAGTTGTTGACGAGGTAGTAGGTGTCGGGCTCGCAGCGGGCGTCGACGCGGTTCTCGTCGAGGTAGTCGCGGATGGACGCGACGCCGGGCTGGCTACGGTCGGCGCACTTCACGTACGAGCCCCCAGCGTAGCCGTCGTCGGTGAACCAGTTGGTGTTGCCGTACTTCGCGGCGGCCTTCGGGTCGGGGTTCGGGTTCTCGACGGTGCTCGTGACGTAGGCGCCGGTGGGGCCGGCGGCGAAGGCCGGCAGGGGCACCGCGTAGGGGACGACGCCGGGGCCGCGCTGCCCGCCGGCGTTGTAGAAGGCGGCGTGGCCGGTGACGAGCGCGATGAAGTTGGCGCCGGTGCCCCCCTGGATCGACTGGTGGAAGTTGTCGCTCATCGCGTAGGTGTCGGCGAGCGCCTTGAAGCCGGGCAGGTCGCCGGCCTCCATGTTGTAGAAGCCCATGGCCAGGGCGCCCTGGAAGGTGTCGTCGGCCAGGTTTCCGAACCCATCGTTGTAGTTGCCGATCCCGGCCGTCTGCGCGGTCCAGACGAAGAGGTCGTTCCGCCCCTTCGAGACCTGCTGCCACATCTGGAAGAAGCGGTGGTCCGGGTCGCCGACGTGGGCGGTGGTCGGGGCGTACTTGCTGATCGGG
>JBAXVO010000508.1:0-2007 GCA_037129355.1 Deltaproteobacteria bacterium
GCTCGCCGCTTATTGCAGGATCCAAGGCACTCGTTACCTTGGAGTCATCGCCCCTACTGTCAGGGGCGCGAAGGGAACACTCACTGAGTACATGCCGCCGGCCTCCCTCTTCGCGGGCACCGGCAGCACCTGCGATGAGGTCCTAGCGTCCCAAGATTGGGCGGCAGCGGGTTGGAACCGCACGCTGGGCCGGAATATGCGGCACTTGTTGTGGCAAAGCACACTGGAGAGGAACCCGTCGTCCAAGAAGGACAGCCTGCGGTCGATGCCCGCATCGGACTGGCTAGGTCAGTCCCGACCCTCTGGATGAACGCCGACGAGGCCGCATTCCACTTGAGGCTTCCCACCCGAAGGGCGCTGTACTCCGCCGTGGCGCGAGGAAGCCTTCCTGTCCACCGGCTAGGTCGCCGGGTTCGCTTCCTGCGGTCCGAGTTGGACCACGCCATTCGCGGCGGAGGGCTCCCCCGATGATGCACCTTGCCCTTGCGCCAGCCGGATGCGCTTGTGTTACAGGTGGACACACGGGAGTCCTCTGGATGGCCACGAAGAAGAAGACCGTTGAGCTTCGACGAGACGCGGTGCTCAACCTGCGTGTGCCGCGGGCGATGAAGAAGGCACTCGAGCGCGCGGCAATGGAGGATGACCGGAGCCTCTCGGGCATGGCGGTTCGTCTACTCCGGGCGCAGCTAACGGCCCTCGGCTACTTGGAGAAGGAGTAGCCGATGCCCAAGGTCCGACCCTACGTCGCGTCCATCGACCACGCCCTCGACTGCCCCCGCCGGGTAGGCAAGAAGCACGGCAGCCGCCCCTGCCCGCCCGCCTGCAAGCGCACCACTTCTGGGTGGGACGTCGACATCCGCGTGCGGCTCCCTAACGGCGAAGTCGTCCGGGAGCGCCACCGCTCCACCCTCTCGAAGACTGGGGCTACCGACTGGGGCCGCGCCCGGGAGTCCCTCATCCTCCGGGAGGGCACCACGGAGAAGAAGAAGGTTGCCCCCACCCTGAGCGAGTTCTGGCCCGACTTCGTGAAACTCCACGTCGAGGCCAACAAGCAGAAGCACTCCACCAAGGTGACGAACGAGTCCATCTACCGGGTTCACCTCAAGCCTGCCTTCGGGAGCCTGCGCCTCGACGCGATCTCCAGCGAGGACATCCAGAAGTTCAAGGCAGGGCTCGCCAAGCGGGCGCCCAAGACCGTGAACAACATCCTCGCCCTCCTTTCGAAGGTGATGAACGTTGCCGTGGACTACGAGCGCATCCCCCGGATCGCTTGCCGTTTCCAGTTGATGAAGGTCCAGGACAGCGAACTCGAGTTCTACGAAAAGGAGGACTTCGAGCGCCTGCTCGAGGGTGCCAAGAAGGCCGACCCCCGCACCTACATCGTGGCCCTCCTGGGCGGCGACGCTGGCCTCCGGATCGGGGAGATCATCGGCCTCGAGTGGACCGACCTCCACCTCCGACGCCGGCAGATGACCATCCAGCGGTCCGGATGGCAGGGCGTAGTCGGCTCACCCAAGGGCGGGAAGTCCCGCGTCGTCCCGATGACCGGCCGTCTCGCCACGGCCCTCAAGGACCAGCGTGGCCTCCGCACCCGGGTCCTCACCAAGGACGACGGCACCGATATCGACTGGGACCTGGCCCGGGAGAAGATGAAGACCGCCCAGCGCCGGGCCGGCATGGTCGACGACGGCGCCCTCCACAAACTCCGGCACACGTTCGGAGCCCGCTGCGCCATGGCCGGCATCCCTGCCACCACCATCCAGCGCCTCATGGGGCACGCCGACCTGAAGACCACCCTCCGTTATCTCCACCTCGCTCCGACCCATTTGGAGGGTGCCATTCGCGCCCTTGAGTTTGGAGACATTTTGGAGACGGGGCCCTCTACTTCACGTTTGGTGAATGGCATCGTCATGAAAAACCCCGCCACCGGGACGACGGTGACGGGGCACTGTGTGACCCCTACGGGACTTGAACCCATGTTTTCGGCGTGAGAGGCCGACGTCCTAA
>JBAXVO010000509.1:0-2005 GCA_037129355.1 Deltaproteobacteria bacterium
CGCCGCATTGGCGCGCGCGATGACGGGCTGGCGCCCGGCCGCGACCTCCGCCAGCGCCTCGGCGGCGGCTCCGGAGCCCATCGATCCCAGCGCCACGCCGGCCACGGCGCCGCTGCGTTCGTCCGTGGAGGCGAGGCGAGCGAGCCAGCGGGCCTCCTCCGGCCCCCCGCGGCTGGCAGCGCTCCTCGCCGCCCACTCCCTGACCGCGCCGCTCGTGGACTCCAGGTAGGTGGCCTGGAGCACGGCCAATGGGGCATCCGGTGGGGAGGAAGCTCCTGGATGGCCGCCGACGGCCGGATGACCGGCGGGACCCTCCCGCTCCCGGCTCCCCTCCCGGAGGAGGAGAGCCAGGAGCAGCGCCGATCCGATCGCGACGCCCCCCGCGATCCGTCGGCGACGGGTTCCCATGGTTACGGAACCACCTTCACCTGCGTCGACCCCACGTACCGGGCGCCGTCGTAGAGTTTCACGGTGACCCGCTTCCGGGGATCGATGACTCCCGCAGAGAGGCCGGCCCGCAGGCTGGCCACGAGCGCGGCGCGGTCGACGCGGAGCTTCACCTCGGCCTTCCCGTGATCGTACTCCACCCGGGTGAGGCCGGGCCCGGTCAGGACCGGCACGGGCTCTCCACCGGGAATCACGAGCTTCAGGTCGCGCGCGCTGGTGGGCACGAGGGCATCGGCCCCCACCCCACTCACCTCCAGGGCGGCGGTCTTCAGCGCCTCCACGGACCGGAGCTTGATCGACTCGGGTTCGAGCTCGTACTTCCACCGGCGCAGGGTGACCGTGGAGGTCTCGACGCCGACGTTGCCCGCCAGGTCGGTGACCGCGCACCGGACCAGGAGCGCGCCGTCGATGCCCGACGGAGCGAAGAGCGTGTCGAAGGTCGGAGCCAGGACGCGCCCGAGCGACACGCCGTCGACGCTGCACTCGGTGCTCGCGAACCCCGGATCGCTCACGACGACGGAGATCGCGAAGGGTCCGGACACCTCGGTCCCCGCCACCGGGCTCCGGAGGAAGTGGGAGGGGGCGGTGTTGTCGGCGATGGCGGTCGATTGGGCCGGAGTGGAGACGTTCCCCGCGGCGTCGGTCGCCGTCGCCTTCATCACGAACGGACCGTCGAGGAGGGTGGTGGTGTCCACCGAGGCGGTGCAGGTGGTGACCCCGGCGCAGGAGGCCCGGACGGCGCCGTTCACGGAGATGGAGAGGGCGGCGATGCCGCTACCGGCATCGGTCGCCAGGGCGATGACGTCGACGAGGCCGCTCACGAGGGCGGGGAGGGCGACGAGGCTCGCGACGGGAGGGGTATTGTCGACGAGGATGGCATGGCTGGACGTGGCCCGGTTGCCCGCCCCGTCGGTGAAGGAAGCGGTGATGGTGTGAACGCCGTCGGCGAGACCAGGCGTCGTGACGCTGGCGACGGTGGTGAGTGGCGCGATCCACGTCACCCCGTCCGGGGCCGGGGCCGCGGGGAAGGGAAGGCCGCCATCCACCTGGAATTCGACCAGGGCGACTCCCGAGAGTGCATCGGTGGCGCTGGCCGCGAGATCCAGGGCGCCACGAACCCGCGCCCCCTCGGCCGGGGAGTCGAGAGACCCGGTGGGAGGAGTCGTGTCGTAGACGAGGGTGCGGGAGAGGGTGCTGGCGCGGCCGACCTCGTCGGTCGTTCGCCAGGTGAAGAGGTTCGTCCCCTCGAGCAGGGGCAACGTGCCGAGGTAGGTGCCACCTCCCCGGGCGAAGCGCGCGGTGCTTCCTCCCGGGAGGACGGTCGCCGTGGCGGCCAGGGAGTCGGCGCGGAAGACATACGGGAGCGCGTTCCCCGCCTGCGGCCCGAACCGGGCTCCGTCGAGGAAGGGAGCGCCGCCCGTCCGCTCGATCGACAGGATTGGGAACGAGAGGTCGACGAGGACCGTCAGCGCGGCCACCGATGGAGCGTTGCCGGCCGCGTCCTGCGCCGACAGGGTCACGGAGAGGTTCCCCTCGGCCGGTGCGGTGAGCATGACGG
>JBAXVO010000051.1:0-16714 GCA_037129355.1 Deltaproteobacteria bacterium
AGGTCCCTGCCCGGGATCTCCATGGCCTCCCCGAGGACCTCGGCCGGGTCCATGGCATAGCCGTCGAGCAGGTCGTCCCGGAAGGCCTCGGCCACGCGGCGCGGCGTGCCCCGGACGTCGGCGCGCGCCAGCTCGGCGGCGGGGACGACCGCGCGGAGGAAGCGGGCGACCGCCTCCGCCGCCCCGGGACTGGCGGGGCGCCGCCTAGCGCCCACCTGGCCCCCGGTAGGTGACGCAGCAGTCGGGGATCTCGTAGAGCCGGACCTCGCAGAGCCCGGCCAGCCGCGGCGCGAGCGCCTCCCAGATCCAGCGGGCGATGTTCTCCGCGGTGGGGTTGTCGAGCACGTCGTTCAGGTTGCGGTGATCGGTCCGGGTGAGGACCTCCTCGGCGACGACCTCCTTGATCTTCCCGAAGTCGGCGATCATTCCGGTCGCCGGGTCCACGTCCCCCTCGACGGTGATGAAGAACTTGTAGTTGTGCCCGTGCATCCGGAAGCAGGGCCCCTCGTAGCGGGGCAACCGGTGGGCCGCGGCGAAGTAGAACTCGACGTCGAGCCGCATGCGCCTCGTGTCGGTGTAGTCGATGGCCATCCGCGCCTTATAGTCGCGAACCCCGTGGAACTCCTACCCACCCGCCCGAGGGGGGGCGTCCCAGAACTCCACGACCTCCAGGGGCCCGAGATCGGACGGCCGGCGTAAACGGCTGATTTCACGGGCCCTGCCCCCGCCCGTACCTTGGCACGTGGGCTGCTAATCCCTCCCTCGTACGGTTTCCCCGCCAGGCAGCACCCCTCTCCCAAGGAGAAGAACCCAATGAAGAAGATCCTCAGCGCCCTCGTGGCCGTCGCCTTCGCCATCCCCGTCCTCGCCCAGGCTCCGGCCGCCCCGGCCGCCAAGCCGGCCGCTCCCGCCGCCGCTGCCCCGGCTGCTCCCGCCGCCCCGGCCGCTCCTGCCGCCAAGCCGGCTGCTCCGGCCGCCGCTGCCCCGGCTGCTCCCGCCGCCGCCCCCGCGAAGAAGGACACCAAGAAGGCCAAGAAGGCCAAGAAGGCCCCGCCGGACACCACGACGCAGCCGAACATGAACAAGTAGTCGAACTGCGATTCTGGTAGCTTCGAGGGCCGGTTGCCAACGCAGCCGGCCCTTTCCTTTTCGCCGCCCCGGGTCCCGTGTCGTCCATCCGAGCCAAGATCATCGCCCTCTTCACGGTGATCCTCGTGCTCAGCATGGGGATCGCCGCCGCCCTCGGCGCGAGCGCCGCGGCGCGCGCCGTCGAGTCGGCGGTTCGCGACCGCGCCGTCGAGGTGGCCCGGGCCGTCCGGTCCGACCTCGACCTCTCCCGCGACCTCGACCCGGCGCGTGCCGCCGACCGGCTCGCGGCTGCCCTCCGGCAGCACCGAGGCGTCCGCTCGGCCGAGCTCATCATCCGCAAGCCCGGCAAGGACGACGTGGTCCGGATGCAGTACGGGCCGAACGGGCCGGAGACCAGCTTCGGCGAGGTCGACTACTCCTTCCCGGCCCAGACCAACTCGCAGATCGTGGGGGACGGCGAGGACCGCGTGGTCCAGGTCGAGCTCCCGGTGAAGGACTCCTTCGGCCATCCGGTCGCGGCCATCCGGCTCGAGGCGAGCCTCTCCGACGCCGAGCGGCTGGGGCGGGGACAGGGGCTCATCTTCGCCGCGTCCACGGCGCTCGCCGCGATCCTCGTCTTCCTCGCCTTCACCATCATCCTGAACCGGATGCTCGTCCGGCCGCTCTCGGAGCTCGCGGGCGCGGTGGGGGGGATCGAGTCGGGCGCCCTCGGCACCGACCCGGTCCCCGGCACCGGGCGCCGCGACGAGATCGGCACCCTGGCCCGCGGCCTCGACGCCATGCTGGGCCGGGTGCGCGGGTTCAACCGGGAGCTCCAGGACCGCGTCCTCGAGGCCACCGCCGACCTGGCCCGCAAGAACCGGGAGCTCGCCGAGCTGAACGAGCTGCTCATGGAGGCGCGGCGCGAGCGCTCGGCGCAGGAGCGGCTCGCCGCGCTGGGGCAGCTCTCCGGCACCATCGCCCACGAGCTCGGCAACCCGCTCAACGCCATCTCCGGGAACGTCCAGCTGCTGGCGCGCCACCCCGCCTGCCCGCCCGACATCCGGGAGCAGCTCCAGGTGATCGAGCGGGAGGTCCAGCGCATGACCTCCATCATCCGGCGCTTCCTCGACTCGGCCCGGGCGCTGGTGCCCCGCCCCGAACCGGTGCAGCTCTCCACCCTCGTCGACGAGGCCCTCTCGCTCAACGTGTCGGCCGAGGCCCGCCACCGGATCGAGGTCCGGCGCGACGTCCCCGCCGACCTCGGCCCGGCCAGCATCGATCCGTCGCTGGTCCGCCACGTCCTCGGGAACTTCATCTCCAACGCGGTGGACGCCATGGCCGGCGGCGGCAGCCTGACCGTCCGGGCCCGGCGCGCCGGCGATCAGCTCTCCCTCTCGGTGATCGACACCGGCAGCGGGATCTCCCCCGACGCCCGCAAGCACATCTTCGAGCCGTTCTTCACCACCAAGGACCCGGGCAAGGGCACCGGGCTCGGCCTCGCCATCTCGCGGGAGATCGCCGGCGCGCTGCGCGGCCGCATCGAGGTGGAGTCGAGCCCGGGCGCCGGGGCCACCTTCACCCTCCTCTTCCCCGCGCCTCCCTCGTCGCCGGCCCCCTCGCCTCCCCCGCGCTAGGATCCGCCCATGGAACCCGCCCGCATCCTCGTGGTGGACGACGACCAGTCGAGCCGGGAACTGCTCGCCCGCATCCTCACCGGGGCCGGGCACCGGGTGACCCAGCTCACCGACGGCCGGGAGGCGGTGGCGGCGCTCGACGCCGGGGATCCGCCCGACCTGGTGGTCTCGGACATCCGCATGGCCGAGATGGACGGCCTCCAGGTCATCGACGCCTTCCGCGAACGCGCGCCGGACACCCCGGTCATCCTGGTGACCGCCTTCGGCAACATCGACGGCGCGGTGGAGGCCATCCGCCGCGGCGCCGCCGACTACCTCTCCAAGCCCTACGACGTCGACGCCATCCAGATCGTCGTGGCCCGCGCGCTCCAGCACCGCGAGCTCGCCATGGAGAACCGCGCCCTGCGCCGCGGCCTGCGCGACCGCTACCGGCTCGACAACGTGGTGGGGCGGAGCGAGGCCATGCTCCAGGTCTACAAGACCGCCGCCCGGGTGGCGTCCACCGACGCGACCGTCCTCATCCAGGGGGAGAGCGGCACCGGCAAGGAGCTCGTGGCCCGGGCCATCCACATGGCCTCCCCCCGCGCCTCCGGCCCGTTCGTGGCGGTCGACTGCGGCGCCATCGCCGAGGGGGTGCTCGAGTCGGAGCTCTTCGGCCACGCCCGCGGCGCCTTCACCGGCGCCCAGACGGCGCGGCGGGGGCTCTTCGAGGAGGCCCACCACGGGACCCTCTTCCTCGACGAGATCGGCGACATCGGCCCGAACCTCCAGGCCCGCCTCCTGCGCGCGCTCCAGGAGGGCACCATCCGGCGGGTGGGCGCGAACGAGCCCATCGCCGTCGACGTCCGGGTGGTGGCGGCCACCAACCGCGACATGGAGACGGCGGTGAAGCAGGGCACCTTCCGGGCGGACCTCTACTACCGCCTGCACGTGGTGAGCATCCGCATCCCCCCGCTGCGGGAGCGGCGCGAGGACATCCCGCTGCTCGCCGAGCACTTCGCCCAGAAGCACGGGCGCGCCGAGGGATCGGCCATCTCGCCGGAGGCGCGGGAGATCCTGCTCGCCCACGACTGGCCGGGGAACGTCCGCGAGCTCGAGAACGTCATCGCCCGGGCGCTGGCGCTCAACCCCTCGGGCGTGGTGCTTCCCGAGGACCTGCCGGACGGGGTCCGGGCCGCGCGGGCTGCGCCGGCGCCGGCGCCCCTGCCCGACGTGTCGGACCGCCCGTCGCTCGCCGAGCTGGAGGCGCGCTACGCGTCGCAGGTGCTCCAGGAGACGGGCGGCAACAAGACGCGCGCCGCCGAGATCCTCGGCATCGACCGCAAGACCCTGTACCGGATCCTCGGCGAGCGGGAAGACCGCTGACGGCGCGCTTCCGCCCGGCTACGGGGCGGGAGGAGCGACGGTGCCGATCTCCTCGGCGCCGTTCAGGGCGTTCTTCAGGACCTGGCTGGGCCGGAAGGTCAGGACCCGGCGCGCCGAGATCTCGATCTCCTCGCCGGTCTGCGGATTGCGGCCCACCCGGGACTTCTTCTCCCGGACGATGAAGTTGCCGAAGCCGCTGATCTTGATCTTCTCGCCGCGCTCGAGGGTTTCCTTGATGGTGTCGAACACCATCTCCACCACGTCGGCCGCTTCCTTCTTGGAGAAGCCCACCTTCTCGTAGACGCTCTCGATGATGTCGGCCTTGGTCACGCTCACCTCGTCCCTTCGGGCGCGGCAGCGCCCAAGTGCTCGTGTTCGTTAGCTGAATCGACGCGACCTGTCAAACGAACGCTTCATCTACCCGACCGACTACCCCCGGAGCTCGGCTCCCAGGTCGGCCTTGAGCCGCTCCACGATCCGTGCGTGGGCCGAATCGGCCTCGGAGTCGGTCAGGGTCCGGTCCCCGGCGCGGTAGCGGATGGCCATGGCCAGGTTCTTCCGCCCCTCCGGGATCGGCGCCCCGCGGTAGACGTCGAAGAGGGTCACGTCCTCGACGAGCGGCTCGGCCCGGATGCCCTCGAGGACCGCCCGAGCCTCCACCTCGTTGGCGACGACCACCGCGAGGTCCCGCAGGACCGCGGGGAAGCGCGGCACGTCGGCATGGCCGCGCACCGTGCGGGCCGCCGCGGAGAGCGCGGCGAAGGAGAGGTCGAAGGCGAAGACGCCGCGCGGAAGATCGAAGGCCGCGGCCACGCGGGGGTGGACCTCGCCCACCACGCCGAGCGACACCGGGGCGCCGTCCGCGCCGGCCCACGAGAGGGTGGCCGCCGACCGGGGGTGGAGCCACGAGGCCCCGCCGGAGACCCAGCGGACCCCTTCGATGCCCAGGGTCTCGAGCACCGACTCGAGCGCCCCCTTCACGTCGTGGAAGTCGAGCGGGTCGCCGCCCGAGGACCAGCCGACCGGGTGGCGCCTCCCGCTCGCGACCCCGGCGAGGCGCATCTCCTCCCGTGCCGGAGCGTCGTCGGCCGCGTCGGCGGCGCGCGGGTGGTAGGTGTTCGCGATCTCGTAGAGCCGGACCTCCTCGACCCGCTGCCGCCGGTTGTAGGCGAGCCCCTTCAGGAGGGACGGGACGAGGCTGCCCCGCATCACCGCCAGGTCGGCGCTGATGGGGTTGCGGAGCGGGATTCCCTTCCCGCCGCTCGCCCCGAGGGGAGCGAGGTCGCCGGGCGCGACGAAGCTGAAGTTGACCGCCTCGGAGAAGCCCGCCCCCTCGAGCGCCTGGCGGATGCGCTCGGTGACGACGGCCTCCCTCGGCGGGGCCGGGGTGTCGGAGACGATCACCGGCAGGGTCTCGGGGATGGCGTCGTAGCCGCGCAGGCGGACGATCTCCTCGATCAGGTCCTCCTCGCGGGTGACGTCGAGCCGCCAGCTGGGGACGCGGAACTTGCCGCTGCGGGGGCCGGTGGCGGTGAGCTCGAACCCCAGCGACAGGAGGGCCGCTCGCGCCTCCTTCCGGCTGACCGGCATGCCCAGGACCTCGCCGGGGCGCGTCCAGGGGAGCGTCACGTCGACGGGCTTGCGCCGGTGCGGGTGGGCGTCGACCGCGCCGCGCCGGACCGTCCCTCCGGAGAGGGTCGCGATCATCGCCGCGCAGCGATCGAGCGCGGCGACCACGCCCTCGGGATCGACGCCCCGCTCGAACCGGTGCGACGCCTCGGTGTGGAGGCCGTGGCGGCGCGCCGTGCGCCGGACGCCGGTGGGCTCGAACCAGGCCGACTCGAGCAGCACGCGGCTCGTGCCCGCGGAGATCTCCGAGTCGCCGCCGCCCATGACGCCGGCCAGCGCGCTGGCCCGGTCCCGGTCGGCGATGACGAGGTCGTCGGGGGAGAGGGTCCGCTCGACGCCGTCGAGGGTGACCATCTTCTCGCCGGCCCTCGCCATGCGGACCACGATCTGGGCGCCGGCCACCTTGTCGAGGTCGAAGGCGTGGAGGGGCTGCCCGCGCTCGAGGAGCACGAAGTTGGTGGCGTCGACCACGTTGGAGATGGAGCGGACGCCGCAGGCCTCGAGCCGCCGGGCCAGCCAGGCGGGCGATGGCCCGATGCGAACGCCCTCGATGACCCGGGCCGAGTACCGGAAGCACCGGTCGGGCGCCTCGATGATGACTTTCAGCAGCGTGGACGCCGCCGGCGCTTCCTGGCGGAGCCCCGCCTCCGGGGAGGTCACCTCGACGCCGGTGGCCGCGGCCACCTCCCGGGCGATGCCCAGGTGGGAGAGCGCGTCGGGGCGGTTGGGGGTGACGTTCACCTCGAGGACGACGTCCTCGATCCCGAGCACCCGGGCGAGCGGCGTCCCCGGCTCGGCGTCTCCGGGGAGGATGAGGAGGCCGGAGGCGTCCTCGTCGAGCCCGAGTTCCTTCGCCGAGCAGAGCATCCCCTGCGAGTCGACTCCGCGGAGGCTGGCCCGGTCGATGCGGTGCCCGGCCGGCATGCGGGTGCCCGGCGTGGCGAGCGGGACCACGTCGCCCACCTTCCAGTTGGTGGCGCCGCAGACCACCTGCACCGTGCCGGCGCCGGCCTCCACCTGGCAGACCGACAGCTTCTCGGCGCTGGGGTGGCGCTGCGAGGAGAGGATGCGGGCGGCGACCACGCCGTCGAGGGAGGCCCCCACCCGCTCCACCGCCTCCACCTCCAGCCCCACGGCCGTGAGTCGACGCGCCAGCTCCTCGGGGGGCGGGAGCGGAACGTAGGCGGCGAGCCAGGCGAGCGAGATGCGCATGACGGATCAGAACTGCTCGAGGAAGCGGAGGTCGTTCTCGTAGAAGAGGCGCAGGTCGCCGATGCCGTACTTGAGCATCGCCATGCGCTCGACGCCCATGCCGAAGGCGAAGCCGGTGACCTCCGCCGGATCGAAGCCGACGTTCTCGAGGACCTTGGGGTGGACCATCCCGGAGCCGAGCACCTCGAGCCAGCCGGTGCCCTTGCAGGTGCCGCAGCGGGCCCCGGCCCGGTTGCCCACGCCGCCGCAGATGGTGCAGGAGACGTCGACCTCGGCGCCGGGCTCGACGAACGGGAAGTAGCTGGGCCGGACGCGGGTGCGCGTCCCCGGGCCGAAGAAGGCGCGGGCGAAGGCCGCCAGCGTGCCCTTCAGGTCGGCGAAGGTGATGCCCGGCCCGACGCAGATCCCCTCCACCTGGTGGAACATGGGGGTGTGGGTCTGGTCGTAGTCGCTGCGGTAGACCCGCCCTGGCGCCACCACCCGGACCGGCGGCGCGCCGGCCCGCTTCATGGCCCGGATCTGGATGGGCGAGGTGTGGGTGCGCAGGAGCACGGCGCCCTCCCCCCCCACGCGTCCGAGCGCGGCCTCGTCGACGTAGAAGGTGTCCTGCATGTCCCGGGCGGGATGGTCGGCCGGGATGTTCAGGGCCTCGAAGTTGTACCAGTCGAGCTCGATCTCCGGACCGCTCGCCACCTCGTAGCCGAGGCGGGAGAAGATGGCGACGATCTCCTCGGTGGTCCGGGTGACCGGGTGGCGATGGCCGCGCGGGAGCAGCCGTCGCCCGGGCAGGGTCACGTCGATGCGCGCGCCCTGGAGTTCCTGCTCGAGGCGCGTGTCCTCGATCCGCTGCCTGGCCCGGACGAGGAGCGACTCGACCTCGTCGCGGACCCGGTTGGCAACCTCGCCGACGCGGGGACGTTCCTCGGCCGCGAGCTGCCCCATGCCCCGGAGCACCGCCGAGATCTCGCCCTTCTTGCCGAGGTACCGGACGCGCAGCTCCTCGAGCGTGCGATCGTCCGGCGCCTGCGCGATGGACTGCCGGGCCCCTTCTGCCAGGGCCTCCAGGTCTCGGACCAGGTCCACGATCCCGCCGGCCCTAGGCCTGGGCGGCGCGGACCACGGCCGCGAAGTCGGCCGGGAGCGCCAGCGCGATCTCGGCGAGCACCTTGCGGTCGAGCGCCACGCCGGCCTTCCTCATCGCCCCTGCGAGGCGCGAGTAGGTCGTGCCGTTGGCGCGGGCGGCCGCGTTGATGCGCACGATCCACAGCGCGCGGAACTCACGGCGGCGGCGGCGGCGATCGCGCGTGCTGTAGTCGAGCGCGCGCTCGACCGCCTGGTTGGCGCGGCGGTATGCGTTCTTGCGGCGTCCGCGGAAGCCCTTCGCGAGCTTGAGGACGCGGTTGCGACGACGGCGAGCCTTCACACCCTTCTTGACGCGCATGCTCTTCTCCTGCTGTGCCGGCGGGGGGCCGGGAGGACTCCCTCCCGAGCGCTTCGAGAGCCCCGCTGGGGCGTTGGTTCCCGTTCACCCTATCGGGCGTACGGGAAGTTCTCCTTGATCTTCTTTGCGTCGCTGTCGGACAGGTGGGCCGTACCGCGGAGCCCACGCTTCTGCTTCGGGGTCTTCCCGAACGTCGCCAGGTGGCGGGAGCCGGCGCGGCGGAACTTCACCGCCCCGCCCTTCTTCACCTGGAAGCGCTTCTTGGCAGCGCTCTTGGTCTTGAGCTTCGGCATCTTCCTCGTTCTCCTGTGATGCGGCGCTAGGCGGCGCCGCCTTCGCTGTCGGTGGGGGCGGCCGGCTCCGGGGCCTCGGCGGCGGGAGCCGGTGCGGCCGCGGGTGCGGGTGCGGGGGTGGCGGTGGCCGCTGCGGCCGCTGCGGACTTGGCCTTGTCGCGCTGCGACTGCAGCATGCGCGGGTTGGGCGCGAGGATCATGAACATCTGGCGCCCTTCCATGCGGGCGGACGCCTCGGTCACCGCGACCTCCTTGAGCTCGCTCACGATGCGCTCGAGCACCTTGGTGCCGAGTTCGCGATGGGAGAGCTCACGGCCGCGGAACATCACGGTGACGCGGGCCTTGTTCGACTCCTCGAGGAACTCCCGGATCTTCCGGATCTTCGTCTCGAAGTCGTGCTCCTCGGTGCGGGGCCGGAACTTGACCTCCTTCACCTGGACCACGACCTGGGTCTTCTTGGCCTCGCTCTGCTTCTTCTTCTCGGTGTACTTGAACTTCCCGTAATCCATGATCTTGCAGACGGGTGGCTTGGCGAGCGGGCTGACCTCGACGAGGTCGAACCCGTTCTCCTGGGCCATCCGCAGCGCCTGCTCGATCGTGAGGATGCCGAGCTGCTCGCCGGCGGGCCCGATGCAGCGCACTTCCCGGGCCTTGATCCGGCGGTTGGTGCGTGCGTCGCGGCTCGTCGCTCTCTGGTCTTTTCCGTTGATGGGCGGTCTCCGTTCGTCCCCTGGTCGGGGCCGGGAAAAAGCGGCGTGATGATAAGGATTTCCAGCCCGATGTCAACGCGCGTTGGGGTCCGACGAGTCCTTTCGGGCGTCGCGGATCCAGCTCATCATGTTTCGAAGTTCCTTGCCCACCGTCTCGATGGGGTGGACCTTCTCGGCGTCCCGGAAGCCCTGGAACCTCGCCGCTCCACCGTTCAGCTCGCCGATGAACTCCCGGGCGAAGGTCCCATCCTGGATCTCCTTGAGAATCTTGCGCATTTCGTCCTTGCTGGCCGAGTTCACCACGCGGGGGCCGCGGGTGTAGTCGCCGTACTCGGCGGTGTCGCTGATGGAGTGGCGCATCCAGGCCAGCCCGCCTTCGTACATGAGGTCGACGATGAGCTTCAGCTCGTGGAGGCACTCGAAGTAGGCGCTCTCGGGCTGGTAGCCTGCCTCGACGAGCACCTCGAACCCGTTCTTCACGAGCGCGGCCGCCCCGCCGCAGAGCACGGCCTGCTCGCCGAAGAGGTCGGTCTCGGTCTCCTCCTTGAACGTGGTCTCGAGGATCCCGGCCCGGCCCCCGCCCACCGCGCGGGCGTAGGCGAGGCCGATGGCCTTGGCCTGGCCGGTGGCGTCCTGGTGGACCGCGATGAGGCAGGGGATGCCGCGGCCGTCCTGGAACTGGCGGCGGACGAGGTGGCCGGGCCCCTTGGGGGCGATGAGCAGCACGTCCACGTCGGGGGGCGGCTTCACCTGCCCGAAGTGGATGTTGAACCCGTGGGCGAACATCAGCGCCTTGCCCTTGGTGAGGTGCGGCTTGATCTCCTCCTCGTAGACCTTCTTCTGGGTCTGGTCGGGGAGCAGCACCATGATGACGTCGGCCTCCTGGGCGGCCTCGGCCACGCTCGTCACCCGGAGCCCGGCCCCCTCGGCCTTGGCCCGCGACTTCGACCCCGCGTGAAGTCCGACCCGGACGTCCACGCCCGAGTCCTTGAGGTTGAGGGCGTGGGCGTGCCCCTGGCTGCCGTAGCCGATGACGGCCACCTTGCGGTTCTTGAGCAGCTCCGGATTCGCGTCCTTGTCGTAGTAGATGGTCGCCATGGTCTATCCGATCACTTGAGGTTGGGGGGTGCGAGGGTCTTGAAGCCGCGCTCGAGCGCGATTCGCCCGGAGCGGCAGATCTCCTGGATGCCGTACGTCGCCAGCCGGTCCTCGAGCGCGTCGAGCTTTCCGGCGTTGCCGCTGGCCTCGATGACCAGCGCGTCCGGCGAGACGTCGACGATCTTGGCCTCGTAGGTCTCGGCCAGGGCGCGCAGCTCGGCGTGGTTCCTCTCCGGGGTGCGGATCTTCACCAGCAGGAGCTCCCGCTCGATGAGGTCCACCGGGGAGAGCTCGCGAACCTCCACCACCGGCACCAGCTTCTGCACCTGCCGGACGACCTGGTCGACGGTCTTGGAGGAGAGGAGGACCACGATGGTCATGCGCGAGTACTCGGGGCGCTCGGTGGGGCCCACGGTGAGGCTGGCGATGTTGTAGCCGCGCCGGGAGAAGAGGCCGGCGATGCGGTGAAGCACGCCCGGCTTGTTCTCCACGAGGAGGCTCACGGTGTGGCTGCTGCCGGTGGGCAGCTTCTCGTCGCGTTCCATCTCGGTCCTCCTATTCGCCGTCGATCATGTCGTTGAGGGGAGCCCCGGCCGGCACCATCGGATACACGTGCGCGTCGGGCCGGGTGCGGATGTCCACGATGACCGGGCCGCCCTTGTGGGCGAGGGCCCGGTCGAGCACGTCCTCGAGCTCGGACGGCTTGCGCGCGCGCAGCCCCAGGCAGGAGTAGGCCTCGGCCAGCTTCACCAGGTCGGGCAGGTCGCTGAGCGGCGTCTCGGCGAGCCGCTTCTCGTAGAACAGGTCCTGCCACTGGTGGACCATCCCCAGGAACAGGTTGTTGAGGATGAAGATCTTGATGTTGAGCTTGAGGTCGACCGCGGTGGCCAGGTCCTGGAGGGTCATCTGGAAGGACCCGTCGCCGTCGATGCCGATGACGAGCGCGTCGGGCTTGCCGAGCTGCACGCCGATGGCGGCCGGCAGGCAGAAGCCCATGGTCCCCAGGCCGCCCGAGGTGATGAACTGGCGGGGCCAGATGGTCTTCCAGTACTGGGCCGCGAACATCTGGTGCTTGCCCACGCCGGTGGTGACGAGCGCCTTGCCCTGGGTCTTCTCCCAGATCCGCTCGATGACGTGCTGCGGCTCGATGAACTCGTCTCCCTGGACGGCGTGGTGGAGCGGGTGCTTCTCCCGCCAGTCCGCCACCTTCTTCAGCCAGGGAGCGAGATTGGCGCGACCCGCGGCGGCGAAGGCCTTGCGGGTCTCCTCGGTGAGCTGGGGAAGGAGCAGCTTCAGATCCCCCACCAGCGGGACGGTGGCCGTGACCAGCTTGGAGATCTCGGCCGGGTCGACGTCGAGGTGGACGATCTTCGCCTCGGGGGCGAAGGTGGAGAGCTTGCCGGTGACCCGGTCGTCGAAGCGGGCGCCCAGCGCGATGATGAGGTCGGCATCCTGCACGGTGTAGTTGGCGAACTTGGCCCCGTGCATCCCGAACATGCCCAGGCACTGGGGGTGGTTCTCGGGCAGCGCCCCCTTGCCGTGGACCGTGGTCACCACCGGCGCCCCCACCAGCTCGGCGAACTCCTTCACCTCGTCGTAGGCGCCGGAGGTCCTCACCCCGCCGCCCAGGTAGATGACCGGCCGGCTGGCGGCCCGGATGAGCGCGGCCGCGTCCTTGAGGCGCGGCTCCTCCCGGACCGGCGGGTGGTAGCCGGGGATGTTCACGGAGTCCGGGTACTCGAACTCGAACTCGGCGTTCTGGATGTCCTTGGGGATGTCGACGAGCACCGGGCCGGGCCGGCCGGTGCGGGCGATGTAGAAGGCCTCCTTGAGGATGCGGGGGAGGTCCTTCACGTCGGTCACCAGCCAGTTGTGCTTGGTGATCGGCATGGTGATGCCGGTGATGTCCGCCTCCTGGAAGGCGTCGCTCCCGATGAGGGCGGACGACACGTTCCCGGTGATGGCCACCATGGGCACCGAGTCCATGTAGGCGTCGGCGATCCCGGTGACGAGGTTCGTGGCCCCCGGCCCCGAGGTGCCGAAGCACACGCCGACCTTGCCGGTGGCGTGGGCGAATCCTTCGGCGGCGTGCGCGCCGGTCTGCTCGTGGCGGACCAGCACGTGCTTCAACTTCTTGGAGTCGAAGAGCGCGTCGTAGATGGGCAGGATGGCCCCACCCGGGACTCCGAAGAGCCACTCGACGCCCTCGGCCTCGAGCGCCTTCACGACCGCCTTCGCTCCCGTCATCTTTTCCTTTGCCATGGTCCCTCTCGTGGTCCTAGACGCGCCCGAGCGCACTCTTCTCTTCCTGAACCTGCTCCTCGGGACGGATGCGCAGCGCGATGCGGTTCACCACGTCGAGGAAGGCCTGGGCGCTCCCCTCGATGACGTCGGTGGAGAGGGCCCGGCCGCGGTACACGCCGGTCTCGTGCTCCACCTCGAGGCTCACCTCGCCCTGGGCGTCCTCACCCACCGTGACTGCCTGGATCCGGTAGTCACGGAGTCGCACCTCGATGCCGGTGATCTTCTCGATGGCCTTGAACACGGCATCGACCGGGCCGTCGCCCGCCGCGGCGTCCTGGAACCGCTGACCGCCCGACTTGACGAGCGAGATGGAGGCCGCCGGAAGCGTCCCGGTGCCCGAGGTGGTGGAGAGCGCGGTCATCTCCCACATCGCCAGCCCCTTGAGGAGCTGGCCGTGGATGACGAGCGCCTCCAGGTCGGCGTCGTAGATCTCCTTCTTCTTGTCGGCCAGCAGCTTGAAGTCGGCGAAGACCTTGTCGAGCTGCTCGTCGGTGAGCCGGTAGCCGAGCTCGGTGAGCCGCTCCTTCAGCGCGTGACGGCCGGAGTGCTTGCCCAGGACGAGCTGCGACTTGGTGAAGCCGACCTCCTCCGGGCGCATGATCTCGTAGGTCTCGCGGTGGGTGAGCATGCCGTGCTGGTGGATGCCCGCCTCGTGGGCGAAGGCGTTCTGCCCCACGATGGCCTTGTTGCGCTGCACCGGGTTCCCGGTGACCTGCTGGACCATCTTGCTGGCCGGGTAGAGCTTCTCGGTGTGGATGCCGGTGCGGACCCCGAAGACGTCGGCGCGGGTCTTGATGGCCATCACCACCTCCTCGAGGGAGGCGTTGCCGGCCCGCTCGCCGATGCCGTTCAGGGTGCACTCCACCTGCCGGGCGCCCACCTGGACTCCGGCCAGGCTGTTGGCGACGGCGAGGCCGAGGTCGTTGTGGCAGTGGACCGACATGACCACCCGGTCGATCCCGCGGACGTTCTTGCGCAGGTACGAGAGGGTCTCGGCGTAGGTGGAGGGGAGCGCGTACCCGACGGTGTCGGGGATGTTGAGGGTGGTGGCGCCGGCCTCGATGGCCGCCTCGACCACCTGGGCCAGGAACTCGAGCTCGGTGCGGGCCGCGTCCTCGGTGGAGAACTCGACGTCGTCGAACTTCTCCCGCGCCATCTTCACGCCCTCGACGGCGCGGCGGACGATCTCCTCCTTGGCCATCTTGAGCTTGAAGTCGCGGTGGATGGGGCTGGTGGCCAGGAAGACGTGGCAGCGCCTCCGGGGCGCGTCCTGCAGCGCCTTCCAGGAGGCCTCGATGTCCCCGCGGGTGCAGCGGGAGAGGCTGCAGATGATGGGCCCCTCGATCTGGCGCGCCACGCCCTGGATGGCCTCCAGGTCGCCCGGGGAGGCCGCCGCGAAGCCGGCCTCGATGACGTCCACGCCGAGTTCCTGGAGGGCGCGCGCCACCCGGAGCTTCTGCCCGAGGTTCATGGAGAAGCCGGGGCTCTGCTCCCCGTCGCGAAGGGTCGTGTCGAACACGATCACGCGATCGGGGATGCGACCGGGGGGGGCGGCGGGCTTCTGGCTCTCACTCGACATGGCGGTTTCTCGGGCTCCGGTTGGGGGGCCGCAGGAGCGAACTCGCCATCGAGATCGACCCCTCCGGCCATTCAGGCGGAAGAGGTCGCGGCAGAGGGTTCAGCCTCGCCGGGAGTCCTCTCCCGCCGGGCGAAGAAGTCGATGCGCTCTGCGTACGAAAGACACGGACTGAGCAGGATACGGATCCCATCCGTTCGTGTCAACACGCCGCGCGCCACCCTCCCCGGGCGGGGCCCGATCGGCTCAGTACGGCGCCGCCCCTTCCTTGCGCAGGAGCTCCACGAAGGCGTCGAGCGGCATGGTCTTCATGTCTTCGCCGCCGCGGCGCCGGGGCGAGACCCCCTTCGACTCGACCTCCTTCTCGCCCACCACCACGGTGAAGGGGATCTTCTGCAGCTGGGCGTCGCGGATCTTGGCGCCGAGCTTCTCGCTGGTGCGGTCGAGCTCGACGCGGAAGCCCTCGGCCTCCAGCCGCGCCGACACCTCGGCGGCCCAGTCGTTGAACCGGTCGGAGACGGTGACCACGCGGGCCTGCACCGGCGCGAGCCAGGTGGGGAAGGCGCCGGCGAAGTGCTCGGTGAGGATGGCGAGGAAGCGCTCGAACGACCCGTAGATGGCCCGGTGGATGACCACCGGCCGGTGCTCGGCGTTGTCGTCCCCCACGTAGGAGAGGTCGAAGCGATCGGGGGCCAGGTAGTCGAGCTGGATGGTGGCGAGCTGCCACTTGCGGCCGATCGAGTCGGTGACGTCGAAGTCGATCTTGGGGCCGTAGAAGGCCCCCTCCCCCGGCTTCACCTCGAACGGAAGGCCGACCGCCTCGAGCGCGCCCTTCAGCGCCGCCTCGGCCCGGTCCCAGGTGGCGTCGTCGCCGAGCTTCACCGCCGGCCGGGTGGAGAACTTGGCGGTGTAGTCGAGCCCCATGGCCTTGTAGACGACGTCGATCTGCCGGACCAGCGAGCGGACCTCGTCGACGATCTGCGACTCGGCCAGGTAGATGTGGGCGTCGTCCTGCTGGAACTGTCGCACCCGGGTGAGGCCGGAGAGCGTGCCCGAGGCCTCGTTGCGGTGGAGCACGTCCTGCGTGTGGTAGCGGATGGGCAGCTCGCGGTAGCTGCGCTTCTGCATCGCGTAGAGCAGGTGGTGCGATGGGCAGTTCATGGGCTTGAGCGACTGGGTGCAGCGGTCCTCGAGCGGCAGGCTCTCGTCGGTCTCGCTGTCCACCACGAGGAACATGTTCTCGCGGTACTTGCCCCAGTGCCCGGAGGTCTCCCAGAGCTTCTTGTTGAAGAGCAGCGGCGTCTTCACCTCGAGGTAGCCGTTCTTCCGGGTGAGCCGGCGCATGGCGTCGCCGAGCAGGTGGTAGAGCGTCGTCCCCTTGTCGAGCCAGAAGGCGGCGCCGGGGGCGTAGGGGTGGAAGGTGAAGAGACCGAGCGCCGGACCGAGCTTGCGGTGGTCGCGCTTGCGCGCCTCCTCCATCCGCGTGACCCAGGCGTCGAGATCCTTCTTGCTGAAGAAGCTGGTCCCGTAGATGCGCTGGAGCATCGGGTTCCTGGGATCGCCGCGCCAGTAGGCCCCGGCCACCGAGGTGAGCTTCACCACCCCGATCCGGGCGGTGGACGGGCCGTGGGGCCCGAGGCAGAAGTCGACCCAGTCGCCGTGCCGGTAGAGGGTGAGCGTGGTCGCCCCCCGGGCGGCGATGTCCTTCACGATCTCGACCTTGTACCCCTCCCCCAGCTTCTCGAAGAGCGCGAGGGCGTCCGCCATCGACACCTCCTCGCGCACGAAGGGGTGGTCGGCGGCGATGGCCTCGTTGGTGCCCCGCTCGATGCGCTCGAGGTCCTCCGGGGTGAAGGGCGTCTCCCGGGCGAAGTCGTAGTAGAAGCCGTCCTCGATGGACGGGCCGATGGTGACCTGGGTCCCGGGGTAGAGCTTCTGGACCACGCTCGCCATGACGTGGGCGGCGTCGTGCCGCGCCACCTCGAGCGCCTCGGGGCTCTTCGTGGTCACCACCTCGAGCCGGACGTCCCGCTCGATGGGGCGGGAGAGGTCCACCGGCTCGCCGTCGAGCCGGGCCACGTAGGCGGCCTTGGCCAGCCCCTGGCCGATCTTCTCGCGCACGAAGTCGCCGACGAGGGTGCCGCGCGCGGCCTCCTTCTGCGTCCCGTCGGGGAGCGTCACCTTCACGATCTCGGACATATGGCGAGGTCTCGTAGCATGCGGGGTGGGGGGTCGCAACCTCGCGACGATGTTCACTCCGAGTAACCGTAGCCCCCGGTCCTGACCCCGGTGACCCGGCCGTCCCGGACGAGAACGTGGCGCACCAGCGCGCGCGGCCCGAAGTCGTAGGTCCAGGTCTCCTTCACGATCACCGTGGAGGT
>JBAXVO010000510.1:0-1997 GCA_037129355.1 Deltaproteobacteria bacterium
CACCGACAAGACGCCCAAGGACACCCGCTTCCTCGCCGAGAGCACCAACTCGGTGGACAAGGAGACCATCTCCCGGTTCCGCAAGCTCGACTACGAGAAGGCCGCGCCGTCGCCCACGCAGAACCGGACCAGGGAGCAGGCGCCCGGCCCTCGGAACGAGCAGGCGGCCAGGGATGCGGCGACCGGCGCCAAGGGCGGGGACACGCGCAAGGCGGGGGCGATCGGGAAGGTCCCGGAGGCGGCGCCGAAGCCGTCGCCCGACAAGGTCGCCATGGCCGTGTCCCCCGACGGCCGGCTCGAGGCCAAGCAGAACGCCGTCCCCATCGGCGCCGACCGCAAGAAGACCCCGCTCGAGGAGCTGGGGGAGGGCGGGGAAGGGGGCGAGGGCGCAACCGTCCCCGGCAGCTCGGGCGGCAAGCCCATCCTCACGCCGTCGTCCGCGTTCTACGACAAGCTCACCGCAGCGCCGGCGCCCGACCACGTCGAGGGGGTCGACGTCGGGGACGCGACCTTCCTCAACACCCGCGAGTGGAAGTACGCCGGGTTCTTCAACCGGGTGAAGCAGAACGTGGCCGAGATCTGGAACCCGATGGACGCGGCCCGCGCCCGGGATCCCACCGGCTCCCGCTACTTCAGCAAGGACCGGACGACCATCCTGTCGGTGGTGCTGAACCCGCAGGGGGGCATCACCGAGATCAAGGTGGCGCGGTCGAGCGGGCTCGACTTCCTGGACCAGACCGCCATCGACGCCTTCGAGAAGGCCCAGCCCTTCGTGAACCCACCCCCCGGCCTGGCCGATTCGCGTGGCGACATCCGCTTCACCTTCGGGTTCCACGTCTCCACCGGCGGCGGCGGGTTCCGCTTCTTCCGCGGCCCCGGGCAGTAGGCGGCGCCGGATACACGAACGCCGCGCGGGGCGGAGGACCGACCACGCGCGGCGGGAGTGAGGCGGGAAGCTAGAAGTTGAAGGTTCCCTTGGCGCCGATCTGGAACCAGCCATGGAAGGTGCGGAATGCGGAGTCGATCGTCTGCGAGCCGACCGGGTTGCTCCCCGTGCCCGTGACGTTCGTGTAGGTCCCGCCGAAGTAGCCGAGGTAGGGGCCGATGGAGAAGAGCTTCGAGAGCGGGAAGTCGACACCGGCCTGCACGTTGAAGTACTCCCAGCCGGAGAAGGTGAAGCCGGCGGTCTCGCCGCCCAGGGAGTCGGAGATGTTCGTCCACTGCCAGCCCGTGCCGAGGCTCACCCAGGGATTCATGCCGGCTGGGTTGAACCCGTACATGACCTCGAGTCCGAGCCGCATGTCCGAACCCGAGCAGGTCGCGCCCAGGTCGACGTTGTTGCAGAAGGCGGATGCCGCGAAGGCCGGGTTCCACTGGAAGTAGACGCCGGCGGAGATGTTCGGGGTGAAGCGGTACCGCGCGTCGACGCCGAGGGGAAGCGACCCGCTCCAGAAGTCCGACATGGTCTGGCCCGACCCGACGCTCCCGGTGGGGAACGCGTAACCAGCCTTCAGATCCAGCGCGAACTGCGCCTGGGCCGTCCCGGCGAACGCGAGCGCCGCCGCCACCACCACCGTACTCAGGACCTTCTTCATGTATTGCCTCCCGTTGGTTGGGCGCCCGCGTCCGCGGGTGCCCGCATGCCGACATGGCCTGGACAGCGTGGCAGAAAAACGCGAGCCGTCCACAGCTCTGTCGCGTACCGGAAGGGTGGAAAATATAGACCTGTCAGGGAGTTATACCCCTATGGGTCTATCAGGAATGGTGCGAGTGAGCGGTTGCGTCAGAGGTTCAGCGTGCCCTTCACGCCGACCTGGAACCAGCCGTGGAAGGCGCGGGCATAGGACGGCACGGAGCCACCCCATCCATCCGACGCGCCCGTGGCCACGATGTTCGCGTACGTCCCCATGAAGAACCCGACGTAGGAGCCGATCGCGAAGGACTTGGCCGCGTTGATGCCGAGCTCGAGTTTGAGGTTCAGGTACTCCCACCCCTTC
>JBAXVO010000511.1:0-1988 GCA_037129355.1 Deltaproteobacteria bacterium
CCACGTCTGCACCGCGGAGGCCGACCTGGCCGACGACCCCCTGGTGGGGAAGACGGCCCGCACCCTCGAGTACCTGGTGGAGAAGCACCCCGACCGGGCCTTCACGCTGGTGGTGGGCGCCGACATCGTCGCCGACACGCCCAAGTGGTACCGCTTCGACCGGGTGCGGGAGCTGGCCCGGGTGATCGTGGTGGGGCGGGCCGGGGAGACGGGGTTCGCCGACGGCCCGGCGCTCCCCGACGTGTCGTCCACCGAGGTGCGGGACCGGCTCCTGCGGCGCGAGGACGTCTCCTCGCTCCTGCCGGCGCGGGTGCTCGAGTACGTGAGGGAGCGCGGACTTTACGTGGAGTGAACGAGGCGGGGCGTCGGTCAGCCGATGCGCCGGAAGGCGAGCGCGCCCGACTCCACCGTCACCTCGAGCTCGTCGCCGGGCACCAGCTCGCCGGCCAGGATCCGCTCGGCGATGGGCCCCTCCACCAGCCGCTGCACCGCCCCGCGCATCGGGCGGGCGCCCAGCGAGGGATCGAAGCCGCCGTTCTGGAGCAGGTGCTCCACCACGTCGTCGCCGGCGAAGTAGCGGATCCGCCGCTCGGCCGCGAGCCGCTCGGAGGACTGCCGCAGGAGCAGCGAGGCCACGTGGGCGAGGTCCTCCCGCGAGAGGGCGGGGAAGACGAGCCGCTCGTCGAGCCGGTTCCAGAGCTCCGGCGGGAGCGCCGCGCGCGCCGCCTGGCTGGCCCGGTCCTCCCGGGTGGGGCCCGGCTCCGCGCCGGCGAACCCCATCACGCCCGACGCGGTCCGCGTGGCCTCGAAGCCGCCCAGGTTGGTGGTGAGCACCACCACGGTGGAGGAGAAGTCGACCTGGCGCCCCCGCCCGTCGGTGAGCCGTCCCTCCTCCAATACTTGAAGCAGGAGCAGCAGCACGTCGCGGTGGGCCTTGTCGATCTCGTCGAGGACCACGACGCTGGCCGGGCGGCGCCGGACGGCGTCGGTGAGCTGCCCTCCCTCGCCGTAGCCCACGTAGCCGGGCGCCGCGCCGACGAGGCGCGCCACGCCGGTGGGCTCGCTGCACTCGCTCATGTCGAGCCGGACGAGCGCCTGGTCGCTGCCGAACAGGGAGTCGGCCAGCGCCCGGGCGAGCTCGGTCTTGCCCACCCCGGTCGGGCCGAGGAAGAGGAAGCTCCCCATGGGCCGGCGCGAGGCGAAGCCGGCGTAGTTCCGCCGGAGCACGCGGGCCACGCGGGCGATGGTCTCCGGGTGCCCCACGACGCGCTGGGCGAGCGCGTCCTCGAGGCCGAGCAGCCTGTCGCGGTCGCCGGAGAGGAGGCGCGACTCGGGGATCCCCGCCATCTGGGCCACCACCCGCGCCACGTCGGCGGCGCCGACTTGGGCCACCCCCTGCCGCCTTGCCCGGGAGCCGGCCAGGTCCATGGCCGCCACCGCCTTGTCGGGCAGGAACCGGTCGCGGACGTAGCGGGAGGTGAGGGCCGCGGCCGCCTCGACGGCGTCGGGGGAGAAGCGGACCTCGTGGTGCGCCTCGTAGCGCGGGAGGATCCCCTCGAGGATGCGGAGCGTGTCGGGGACCGACGGCTCGCGCACCAGGACCGGCGTGAAGCGCCGCTCCAGCGCCGGGTCCTTCTCGATGTGCTTGCGGTACTCGTCGTGGGTGGTGGCGCCGATGCAGGGGAACTCGCCGCGGGCCAGGCCGGCCTTGAGCTCGTTGGCGGCGTCCTGCGGTCCCTCGCCGGTGGAACCGGCCCCCATGACGGTGTGCACCTCGTCGATGAAGACCACGACGCGCCCCTCGGCGCGCCGCACCTCGTCCTGGATCCCGCGCAGCTTCTCGGAGAATGAGCCGCGCAGCTGGGTGCCCGAGAGCACGCTCGCCATGTCGAGCTCGACGACCACGCGTGGCGAGGCCTGGGCGAGCAGGCGCTGCGCCACCCCCTCGACGATGGCGGTCTTCCCCACGCCGGCCTCGCCGACGAGCA
>JBAXVO010000512.1:0-1987 GCA_037129355.1 Deltaproteobacteria bacterium
ACCTCGAGTTCCGGGGCTCGAGCGGCGGCTGCATCTTCTGCCCCGCCGGGAAGACCGACCTGAAGGAGACGCTGGCGGCGAACCCGGAGCTCTCGAGCGGGCATCGGGGCTGCCCTTCGTGTCGCCCGCCGGGGTCACCTGGCTGTGCCGTGCCGACGCCAGCGCGGCGTGCCGCGCTCCACCCCCGCCCCCGAGGTAGGCGGGCCGCGGGTCATTCACCAAATATGAATGACCCGTCGACGACGGCCCAGGTCCCATCGTCGTTCGTCACGGCGATCGCAACCGGCCCGGCGCTCGATGGCGGCGTCTCCACGGTGACGGCCGACCCGGTGGCGGCGACGATCGTCCCGACGGTCTGACCGAACATCACCTGGACGATTCGCAGGTTCCGTCCGCGCAGCACCACCCGGTCGCCGCCCGTCACCCTGCCCCGCCGGGGCTCCACCGACTCGACGACTGGCGGCGGGCCCTCGTGCACCGGATCCGGACGCCACGGTTCGGGCGGGGGCCTCACCGTCTGCTGCGGGGGTTCGCGGAGGCCGGGGCTGTATTCCAGGTCTCGGACGAGCCGCCCCATCTCCCCGGCCATTCGCTCCGCCTCCCGCGATTCGGCCTCGGTCGGCGGCGCCCCAGCCGGCCCCTCTGCCTCCCGGGGCGGGGGCGCGACGGACACTCTTTCCTGGCCAGGGAGGCTCGTACCGCGATCGCGTGACAGGGCCCCGTCGCTGGCGGGGGACGGAAGCGAGGGACGGGCGTCACCGGGGGTCTCCGGGGGCAAACGGGAGGTCCTCCCGGCCGCGAGCCACAGGCCGGCGAGCACCACGGAAATGGCGCCCAGCACGACGATCCCTGCCTTGCTCCTGCTCCGCGGCGGCTCCATCGGTTCTCCCGGGGACTCTATCTAGCGCCCGGGGACCGCCGCGCTCCGGGGCCTGCTCGACCAGATCGGTGTCCTGCCTTCGTGGGGCACAAGAAAATCGACCTCACGTGTCTGCATCTTCGAGGGGCAGCCTTCCGCCAGCGGCACTGCTCCGGTGACACCCGGGACCTTCGTCACGGGACAACCCGATGACCGACGAATCGTCGGAGAGCGAGAGCGGGATGGCCAGCAAGGATTCGAAGACGGTCCGGACGCCGACCGAGACCCCGAAGAAGAGCGGGATCACCCGCCGCCAGCTCCTCCAGTGGAGCGCCGCCGCCGGCGCCGTGGTCGCCATCGGCCTCCCCAAGCGCTCCCGCGCCGCGACCTGCACCGGGCTGGGCGCCATCGAGGCCTCGCCGGTCAGCCCGCTCATCCTGAAGCCCTTCACCGATCCGCTCCCGGTGCCCACTGCAGCCCGCCCGGAGACGGCCGCGAACATGTCCACCTGGGCCTCGACGCCCGGGGCGCAGGAAGGCGCCCAGGACTGCGACGGCGGCACCCACCAGCTCTACCCCGGGCAGGCAGGAACCGTGTGCGAGGCCATGAAGGCCCCGCTCATCTACCGGTTTCCCCTCCGCGTCGCGCCCCACAGCTACTCGAGCTCGCCGGTGCGCAACCTCGTCAGCTACCGGGCGAACGGCAGGACCATCTCGGCCGGTACCGTCATCCCCTCGCTTCCGCCGACCACCATCTACGGGTTCAACGGCACCTTCCCGGGCCCGATGATCAACGCGGAGTACGGCCAGCCGAACGTCGTCCGGTTCCTGAACGAGCTGGACCAGAACCCCCTCGGGCTCGACCGGATGGACTTCGGGGATCCGGCGATGGGGTTCCTCACCCACCTCCACAACGGCCACACCGCCCCCGAATCGGACGGCAACCCCCACCACAAGCCGGAGGCCTACCAGCCCGGGGACTGGTGCGACAACCTGTACCTCAACTACCCGGCAGGCAACGACGAGTCGCAGAAGCAGTCGTTCCTCTGGTTCCACGATCACCGGGAGGGGCACACCGGAGCGAACGTCTACAAGGGCATGGCCGGTCTGTATCCCATCTACGACCCGG
>JBAXVO010000513.1:0-1982 GCA_037129355.1 Deltaproteobacteria bacterium
GATCCTGTGGTTGCTCCACGCCGTCGCGCAGCGGAACATCACCTGGCGACGAGCGCTGGCCGCGGCGACACGGATCGGTGTGCTCGCCATCGGCGTCTCCCTGTGGTGGATCCTGATGCTGCGCGCCCAGGGGAAGTTCGGCGCCGACGTCCTCGCCTACAGCGAGAGCCTGCAGGCGACGTCGTTCACGTCCACTGCCACCGAAGCCCTCCGAGGCATGGGGTATTGGCTGTTCTACGTACGCGACCCGTACGCGTTCACCACCACCGCTGCCCAGACGTACATGGAGTCCGCGAAGGCGATCCTGCTCAGCGTCGGCATTGTCGTGCTCTGCCTCGGTGGGCTCGCGTGCACACGATGGGTGCAGCGCCGCTACGCGGCGTTGTTGGTGCTCGCAGGCATCGTGCTCGCAGTGGGCGTGCACCCCATAGAGAACTCGTCGCCGTTGATGCGTCCGCTGGCGGAGAACTCCCGCAGCAGCCTCTCGCTCGACCTGGTCCGGGTGGGAGCGCTGCCGGCGCCGGTGGAGCAGGCGGCGGAGAGGTTGCTCGCCTCGGTCGCGGGCGCACCTCCGGCGCGGCTCGACCTTCCGGCCACGGCGGAGCGGGAGGAGGAGGCCCTGGCCAGGGTCGCCGGTGGATACGACCTGTCGTCCATGCTGGAGCAGCTCGAGGCGCTCGGCCCGGGGCAGCACCTCCCCCGCGACTTCATGTGGCGCGGCTCGGCGTGGATGAAGCTCCATCCGGAGGACTGCGCGCGGCTGGCGGCCCGCTTCCGCGGGCTGCCGGCGGACGGACGCCGGGGCGCCGTGACGCTGCTCGTCGCCACCGGGACCTCGCAGGCGCAGGGGGTGCTGCGCCGGCTCATGGAGGACGCCGGGCTCCGTGCCGACGAGGGACGACCGATGTGGCTCTCGACCCTCTCGTACCTGAGGGATCCGGAGCCGGAGACGCTCCGGCTCCTCGCGGAGGAGTCCGCTGCCGCCGGGCCGGGGCAGGGGCCGGCGACCGCCGCGCTGGGAGCCGCGATCCACGCGGCGAAGGGGGAGTCCGCCCCGCTGGCGACCGACTTCAACTCCCGGCTCCGCTCCGAACTGGCGACCACCGGCGACCCCGATCGACGCCAGGTGCTCCTCACGGCGATGGCCAACGTCGGCCGGGTCGAGAACGTGGCCGACGTCTCCCGCCACGCCGCGGACCCCCAGCCGCAGGTCCGGGCCGCCGTCGCCAACGCCGTGAGGCAGACCCAGACCGCGGAGGCCGAGGAACTGCTCGTCCGGCTGGCGTCCGACCCGGACCGGCCCGTCCAGGCGGTGGCGCTGCAGACGATTGCCGGATACCGGCTGGACGCCGCCATGCTCGAGCGGATCGCCGGGCTGGTCCGGTCGGGCGCCATCGGCGAGCTCGGTTTCCCCGACCTGATCCTGCTCGCCGTCCGGGCCCGGCAGGGCGGTTCGCCCCCGGAGGCGATCCGCGCGCTCCTCGCCGCGATGGCCGGCGCCCCGATCCGGCGACTCGAGATCCGGGAGCTCGTGGAGCGGGCGCAGGCCCAGCAGGGTTGAGGGGACGCCCCGGTTGACGGAGAGTGTGAAAGCGGTCCAATGGTGAACGACATCGTGTCCCCTTGTCCCGTGTCCCTGGACCCTGGGGATGCGATTGCACGCGTTGCCAGGGCCACCTGGAGCGCCTCCCATCCCCGTTCCAGGACCCAGCGCTCCGTCCACGGTAGCCGCACTGGCCGGCACGACAAGCCTTTCAGGAGTCGCCGGAACGACGGTGGGTGACCCACGCGAGAACCAGCGCAACGACGACGGCGGCAAAGACTGGACCTGCGAATCGCACGGTGCCCACCCGTCACGACAAGAAGACGCCGACTGCCAGCAGGACGATCCCGATGACAACTGCGAGCACGACGACGCGCAGCCGCTTGGCCGCGAGGGAGATACCGCACGACTGGCAGTTCTCCTCGGTGAAGGGGTTGGG
>JBAXVO010000514.1:0-1977 GCA_037129355.1 Deltaproteobacteria bacterium
TCGTCAGCTTCGCCATCGGCACGCTGCTCGGGGTGGCCGCCGCCTGGTGGCGGGGCGGCTGGATGGACACGCTGCTCCCCCCGTCGCTCGCGCTCCTGGGGGCCTTCCCGTACTTCTGGCTCGCCATGGTCGCCCTCTACGTCTTCGGCTTCCAGCTGGGCTGGTTCCCTCTCGGCCACGCCTACGCCGACGACCTGACGCCCGGCCTCAACCTGCCCTTCGTGAGGAGCGTGCTCGAGCACGCGGCGCTCCCCATCGGCACGGTGGTGGTGGCCACGCTGGGGGGCTGGATGCTCTCCATGCGCAACACCATGGTGTCGGTCCTGGGCTCCGACTACGTGAACCTGGCGCGGGCCAAGGGGCTGCCGTCGTCGCGGGTGGTGCTGCGCTACGCCGCCCGCAACGCGCTCCTCCCCAGCGTGACCGGCTTCGGGATGGCGCTCGGCTTCGTGCTGGGCGGCTCGCTCCTCACCGAGATCATCTTCTCCTACCCCGGGCAGGGGTACCTGCTCCTGCAGGCGGTCCAGAGCCAGGACTACCCGCTCATGCAGGGCATCTTCCTCGTCATCACGCTGGCCGTCCTGGGGGCGAACTGGCTCGTCGACATCGCCTACCTGTGGCTCGACCCGCGAACCCGGGAGGCCTCGTGAGCGCGCCGTCGAGCCGCCGGTCGACGGGGGCCCGCGCCTGGCTCGAGGCCATCCGGCGCGACCGGAAGGCCACCGTGGGGGCCCTCATCCTGTTGGGCTTCGCGCTCGTGGCCCTGATCGGGCCGCTGCTCGTGGGCGACCCCACGGCGCTCGTGGCCATGCCGCTGCAGCCGCCCAACGCGGCCCACTGGCTCGGGACCACCGGCCAGGGGCAGGACGTGCTGGCCCAGACCGTGGTGGGGACGCGCGTCTCGCTGGTCATCGGCTTCGCGGTGGGGATCGTCGTCGTGCTGGTGGGCTCCCTCGTGGGGGTGACCGCCGGGTACTTCGGCGGGCGGGTCGACGGGGCGCTGTCGCTCCTCTTCAACGTGTTCCTGGTGATCCCCGGCCTCCCGCTCGCCATCGTCATGGCCGCCTACCTTCCGTCCGGTCCGCTCACCGTGGCTGCGGTGCTGATCTTCACCGGGTGGGCCTGGAACGCGCGGGTGGTGCGCGGACAGACGCTGGCCCTGCGCCGCCGCGACTTCGTGGCCGCGTCGCTGGTGAGCGGCGAGTCGAGCCTGCGCATCATCACCCGCGAGATCCTGCCCAACATGACCTCGCTCCTCGTGGCCCAGGTCATCGGCAGCAGCGTCTACGCCATCGGCGCGCTGGTGGGGCTCGAGTTCCTGGGGCTGGGCGACGTCTCCTCGGTGACCTGGGGCACGAACCTCTACTGGGCCAGCAACGACTCGGCGCTCCTCACCGGCGCCTGGTGGACCTACGTGCCGACCGGCCTCTGCGTGGCGCTGGTGGGCTTCGGCCTGGTGATGCTCAACTCCGGCTTCGACGAGATCACCAACCCGCGCCTGCAGATGGAGCGCGCCTGGCGGGCCCACCTGGCCGCCGCCGGCCAGAAGGCGACCCGCTCGACCCCGGTGGTGACCCCCCATGGCTGAGCCGATCCTGTCGGTCCGCGACCTGTGCGTGGACTACATCTCGCCGGCCGGCCCGGTCCGCGCCCTCGATCACGTCTCGCTCGACCTCGCCCCCGGCGAGGTGATCGGCGTGGCCGGCGAGTCGGGCTGCGGCAAGTCCACCATGGCCCAGGCCATCCTGCGCATCCTGCCGCCCCCCGCGGTCATCAGCGGCGGCCAGGTGATCTTCGAGGGGCGGGATCTCCTGAAGATGGACGAGGAGGAGCTGCGCCGGACCCGCTGGGAGCGCATCTCCATGGTCTTCCAGAGCGCCATGGACGCGCTCAACCCCGTGCTCACGGTGGGGGAGCAGATCGCCGACACCCTGGAGGCCCACGACGCCGCACCGTCCGGCCGGGCCGCGCGGGCGC
>JBAXVO010000515.1:0-1971 GCA_037129355.1 Deltaproteobacteria bacterium
TGGTCGTCCCCGATGCGATGCTCGCCGTCCTGGGGGCGCTCCTCGCGGCCGGCGCGGAACTCTGGCGGCTCGCCGCGGTGGGCGTGCTCTCCCTCGCGCCTCAGGAAGGGCGGGAGAATCGCGCGATGAGCTTTCGCAGCGAGAGCTTGGGGATCCGCCCGCCCAGCCAGTAGACGGTGAGCGAGGCGCCGAACAGGAACCCGGCGAAGAGCAGCGCGGAGAAGCCGAGCAGGAGCACCACCTGCGAGCCGGCCATCTGCCGGGCCACGACGAAGAGCCCCCCGAGGGCGAGCGCGCTCGCGAGCAGGCCGAGGAAGATGGTGAGCCCGAGCGACCGGACGTTGTCGGCGATCCGGTCGATCGACTCGGAGCGGACGTGGACCCGGAACTTTCCGCCCTCGAGGTCGGCCAGGATCTGGGAGAGCTGCGAGGGGACGTCCTCGGCGAGCCCCTGCAGCTTGAGCATCGACTTCATGAGCGCGCCGGAGGCGTCGCCCGGCTGGAACCGGGAGAAGAGCATCTCCTTCGCGTAGGGCAGCCCGACCTCCATGATGTCGAGCTCCGGGTAGAGGCCGCGGATGACCCCCTCGATGGTGACCGAGGACTTGCAGAGCAGCGCGTACTCCCGGGGCACCTTGATCTTGTGGCGCACCGCCAGGTCGAGCATGTCGGTGAGCAGGGTCGACGACCGGATCTGGTCGAGCTTGAGCCCCAGGTAGCGGTCGAGGATGCGGGAGATGTCGTCCCGCAGGGACGTGATCGGGGTGTGGGCCTCGGGCACGCCGATGCGGTACAGGACGCGCGCCACCGTCTCCGGGTCGCGCAGCGCGACGGCCACGAGCAGCGTGACGAGCGCCTCCTGCATGGGGCGGCCGATGCGCCCCACCAGGCCGAAGTCGAGGTAGGCGATCCGGTCCCCGGGGAGGACGAGCAGGTTTCCGGGGTGCGGGTCGCCGTGGAAGATGCCGCCGGTGAAGAGTTGCCGGAACGCCGCGTCGATGAGGTTCCGGGCCACCCGCTGCGGGTCGTAGCCCTCCCGGCCGGCCAGGTCGGTGACCTTGAGCCCATCGACGAAGTCGAGGGTGAGGACCGTCGCCGAGGAGAGGGAGGCGTGCACCGCGGGGACCACCACGAACGAAAGGTCCTTCGACGCCGCCGCGACGTCCCGGGCGTTGCGCGCCTCGTTGGCGAAGTCGAGCTCCTCGTGGATGGCCCGATCGAACTCCTCGACGATGTCCGACGGGGTGTAGACGCCGGTCTCCTCGACCAGGGCCTCGAGCAGCCGGGCCACGTAGGTCAGCAGTCCCAGGTCGGACTCGAACTGCTCCCGGACGCCGGGGCGCTGGACCTTGACCGCGACGTCGGCGCCGCCGTGGGTCCGGGCGCGGTGGACCTGCGCGATCGAGGCGCTCGCCACGGGGATGGGGTCGAGCCAGGCGAAGAGCTCTCCCACCGGGCGGCCGAGCCCCGACTCGATCTCCCTGCGGATGTCGGCGACCGGCACCGGATCGCAGGAGTCCTGGAGGAGCGAGAGCTCGGCGATCCAGGCGGCCGGGAGGATGTCCGGACGGCTCGAGAGCAGCTGCCCCAGCTTCACGTAGGTGGGGCCGAGGTCGACGAGCATCTGCCGGAAGCGGGCGGCGTTGCGCCCGTCGGTCGGTGCCGGCCCGGGCGGGGAGCCGTCGACCGGGGCGGGGCGGGGAGCCGCGGCACCCAGCCGAACCCGCTCCAGATACGCCCCGAAGCCGTGGCGGGCGATGACCGAGGAGACCTCGCGGAGCCGGTTCAGGTCGTGGATCGCCTCGCGCAGCACCGGTCGATGCTAGCACCGGGGCCCCGGACCCGCCACGCGGGCGGACCGGCGTGCTAGAAGCTCCCCGTGGCCGAGATCGCACAGCCGGCGACCCCGATGATGCGCCAGTACCTCGAGGTGAAGGCGAGGTACCCGGACGCGATCCTCTTCTTCCGGCT
>JBAXVO010000516.1:0-1961 GCA_037129355.1 Deltaproteobacteria bacterium
CCGACGGCCACCCGGCGGGCCACGACCCAGGCCCCGCGCCGGAAGAGCAGGACCGACGCCAGCGCCGCCACGCCGAGCGCCCGTGGGTCGGTGGCCGCCGAGAGCGAGAAGGCCGAGAGGGTCCATGCGGCGAGGATTGCCTGGCTCCGGCGGGGCTCAGCGGGCATGGAGGAGCCTCGCCCTTCGAAGCAGGGCCATCGTGGCGACGGTGTAGAGCCCCTCCACCACGCCCAGGACCGTGAGGCTCGGCACCATCATGGCGGTGGCGGTGACCTCGAAGGGCACCGGCATGAAGGCGGGGTCGAGCCGGTGCTGCAGTCCGAGCACCAGCGCCACCGCGAGGGTCGCCACCTGCATGCCGACGTAGGCGCCGAGGAAGGCGGCTCCCGGCTCCGAGAGCCGCCGCAGCGCGCGGTAGGTGAGCCAGGCCGCCCCCGGGCCGAGGAGCCCCATGGCGAGGGCGTTCACGCCGAGGACGGTGATGCCCCCGGCGCCGAAGAAGAGGGCCTGGAGGAGCAGCACCAGCGACTCGCAGACGAAGGCGACGCCCGGGTTGTAGAGGACCGCCAGGATGGCCACGCCGGTGAGGTGGGCCGAGGTCCCGCCGGGCACCGGGATCATCAGGCGCTGCACGACGAAGGCGAGGGCGGTGAGCGATCCGAGCACAGGGAGCGAATCGGTCGACGATGCCCCGAAGTTCCGCCGGGCCGCCCAGTACCAGAGCGGCGCTGCCGCGCCCCAGGCCGGGAGGGTGATGGTCGGGGAGAGGAAGCCGTCGGGGACGTGCATGGCTAGAGCGGGAGGACGTAGGACAGGCTGAGCGCGACGCGGACCCACTCCAGCCCCTCGGAACCCTGCTGGTCAGCGCCCTCGTTCAGCCAGCGGGCGAAGGAGGTTCGTGCCGCGAGCGCCGCCGAGAAGCGCCCGATGTAGGCCCGAACCCCGAGGCCCGCGTAGAGGATGTTGCCTCCGGAGGCCTGGAGCGGCTCGAACGGGCCACCCTCCACGGACTCCTTGTCGCGCTGGAGGTTCAGGAAGTTCACCTCGCCGGCGATGTCGAAGCGGAACCCGGGGGAGGCGATGGCCCGCCAGGCGACGGCCGTGTTCACCCTGGACTCCATCCCGAACTGGTAGCGGGTGAACGGGTAGGTGTGGGGCAGGAAGTACTGGATGCTCGCGTCGGATAGCCACGTGAAGTCGGCCGAGAGCTGCTTCGCGGCGGCGACGCCGAACTGGAAGCTCGGGGAGCCGAAGCCGGTCTGCATGTCCGGCGCGAACCACTCCAGCGAACGGGTGGCCGACACGGTCGGACCCATGGGGACGGTCAGGTAGCCGAAGACCGAGAAGTGCCAGTCCATGAGCTCGTCGAGGCTCTCCCTGGGCGGCACCAGCTTGAAGCCCTCGTCGTACTTGAAGGCGAGGTTCACGTAGAGCCCGGGGTCGCCGAACCCGACGTTCGTTCCCACGCCGTCCTGGGACTTCACGTTGTACGGGATGAAGAGGTAGCCGGTGAGCCAGGGCGTGATGCCGTAGCCCGCCACGAGCGTGTCGAAGAGCGAGCAGGTCTTGTTCTCCGGCTGGGCCCAGTCGAACTGCCGAAAGGGGACGTACTCCGACTTGACCATGAAGAAGAGGCTGTTCTGCGGGATCGGGAGGGGCGACGAGGTCTCGATGGCGGCGCCTGGACCCTCGGGGCCCGCCATGCCGACGGCCGCGCCGCCGTGGTGGGCGAGGGCGGGGAGGGCGGTGGCCAGGAGCAGGGCGAGGCCCAGCGCCCGGGCCCCGGTTCCGGGCCAGTTCATGGCGCCCTCCTCCTTCCTCGCAGGTAGAGGAACCCGAAGATCGCTGCGATGAGGGCCACGCCGGCCACCGGCCGGAGTGCGACGGCGACCGCGCCGGATCCAGGGGGCGACGGGCCGGGATTCTCCGCGGGCAGCCCGGGGGCGCCCACCTCGACGAGG
>JBAXVO010000517.1:0-1953 GCA_037129355.1 Deltaproteobacteria bacterium
CCTTCAGCCGGGTCGGCGTGCCGGCCAGTTCCTGGCAGTGGGCGGGCGTGCAGGGAAGCGGCTGGACGTTCGCCATCGACTGCATGTCTGACCAGACGCTCCAGTAGGCGCCCTTGCGCAGCCCGCTCTGGAATCCGTCCATGATCTGGCGCTTCCGGAGGCTCCGCACCTGGTTGTCGACCACGTTCAGGACCCGATAGGTATGCCGCGCCCAGTCGCGAGCGGGTTCCGGCTCGGCAGGCGTGGCGCCGCCGCCGTCACTCACGAGCACCGTCCGGTACCGCTTCCAGGCCGTCTCGAGGCCGAGGTTGTCGTAGACGCCGCCGTCGGTGAGGACCGCCCGGGTGGTGAAGGGAGGCGACTGGAGGTCGGCGCCGGTCCCGGGCTCGAACTTCTCGTGGCGGAGGTCGAGCCTCACCGGCGACAGGAACGGCGGAAAGGCCGACGACGCACCGACCGCGACGGCGAGCGGCACCCGCGGCTTCATGACCCGCCCTACGCGCCAGTCGGCCATGTAGGGCTTCGAGAAGCGCCACAGCACCTTCGACTGGACGTTGGTCGCGTTGATGACGAACCGCGGCTCGTCGGGGAGATCCTGGAGTGTCTTCTTGCCGAAGAGGTGCTTCCGGTAGGCGGCCTGAACGCGCGCGGCGATCCCGCCCCAGAGGAGGCCTCCCAGGATGGCCCCCACGTCCACCGTGACCGAGGCGAGCCTCCGGATCGGGATGACGAGCGCCTCCTTGAAGTTGGCGGCCACGCCCTTGTCGTCGAACCCGAGCTCGTCCCAGTGGAGCCCCAGGGTCGCCGCGGTGATCGATCCGCCGGAGACGCTGGAGAAGCGGTCGATGCGGCGGAGCATCCCGAGCTCGTTCAGGCGCCAGAGGGCGCCGACGTGGAAGACCATCGCCCGGTAGCCGCCGCCCGACAGGCAGAGCGCGACGCCGTCCTCCACCTGCCGCCCCTCGTCCTCCGGGATGAAGCCCACGGGGGCCGAAGCGCGATCGATTCCCTGAGTGTCCTGCGCCATGCTTCCTCCCGCGCGTCTTCAGCTCTCGAGCGGCATCGTGTAGTCGAACCAGAGCTTCCCGGACGAGAAGCCCCGGGGCAGCCGGCCCGCCTTCGGCCCCTTGGGCCCCCCCTCGATCCGCAGCGAATCGCTGCGGACCACCCCACGCCCCGCCTTCCGCTTGAGCGCGGCCATGAGCTTCGGCTCCGGGATGGATTCCCAGGGCTCCGACTGGGTGGAGACCATGGCGGCGAGGGACCCGGAGGTCATCCGCTCGAGCGCCGACTTCGGCGTGGCGTTGACGCTCCCGTGGTGTGAGACCTTGTAGAAGTCGAGCTTCGCGAGCAGGCCGGACGCCCCGGGGGCGTCGATCCATTCCCTCCAGTTCCCGTACTGCGCATCGCCAGGGAAGAGGAGCGACCGGCCCCGGAACTCGAAGAGGGTGACGAGGCTCGTGTTGTTGACCGCCTGGTCGATCGCGAACGCCAGTCCCGCGGTGGGATCGCTGGCGGCCTCGGCGAGCTGCTTGCGCTCCCGCTCGAGCAGCCGATGCCCCTCGTTGAGCTTCGCCTTCCAGCCCCTCTCGAACGGATGGATGCCGTCGACGTGCTTCGTCCCTCCGCCCGTCGCCCGCAGGTAGCGCTGCTTGGAGGGCGGATCCATCTGCCGGAGGAAGGCCGCGTCGGTTCCGGGGCCGAGGATGCGCACGTGGAGGCCGGGGATCCCCGCCGCATCCGGCTGGTCCTCTCCCTTCCTGAGGTAGCGCACCCGGGCGTTGCGGAACCCTCCCCGCAGGGTGCGCAGCGCCGAATCGTTGCCGGCCAGGTTCTGCAGGGCCGCCTGCACCGCCCCGAATCGCGGGCTGTCGAGGGCCGCGAAGTGGTTCTTCAGCTTGGTGACGGTGGCCTGGTGGCGCCCCCTCATCTGGCGGGCCTTCTCGTCGGAGG
>JBAXVO010000518.1:0-1939 GCA_037129355.1 Deltaproteobacteria bacterium
GAGTGAAGAGCCAGTTCCACGCGCACCCCGGCGAGACATGTTGCCCGCCCGTCACGCGCCCTTCACCATGGCCTGGCCTCCGGAGCGAACTTGCCAGGCGGATCCCGTCCGGGAATGATCCCCTCCCCTGGCGGGGCGTCCCATGAACAACGAACCCGAACTCCTCGCAGGCGTGGACTTGATGCCACCCGTCGCTTCCGCGAACGGGGGGACCGGGATCCTGATCGCCCTTTCCCTCTGCACGCTGCTCGTCCACTTCCTCACCAACTGGCGCTACGGGTACTTCGGCGACGAGCTCTACTTCATCGCCTGCGGCGACCACCTGGCATGGGGCTACGTGGATCAGCCGCCCCTGATCGCCTTCATCGCCCGGTTCACACGGGTGCTGCTCGGCGACTCGGTGTTCGCGATCCACTTCTTCCCCGGAGTCGCCCACGCCGTCCTGGTCTTCATGACCGGCTGGACGGCGCGCCGGCTGGGTGGCGACCGCTTCGCCCAGTTGCTCGCCGCGCTGTCGGCCCTGGTCGGCACGGGCTTCCTCTTCACGGGCACCGTCCTCACCATGAACGCGTTCGAGCCGCTCCTCTGGCTCCTGGGTGCCGACGTGGTCATCGTCGTCCTCCAGGGGGGCAGCCCGAGGCTGTGGGTGCTCTTCGGGCTGGTGATGGGCATCGGGCTCCTCAACAAGCACTCGATGCTGATCTTTGGTTTCTCGATCGTGGTCGGCCTCCTCGTCTCCGCGCGCCGCCAGTTCTCGAACCGGTGGATCTGGGTCGGAGCCCTGATCGCGCTGCTCATCTTCCTCCCCAACCTGGTGTGGGAGGCGCAGAACGGGTGGGTGACGCTGGACGCCATGCGCCAGTCGAAGGAGTTCAATCGCCTGCCGTTCCGCCTGGCGGACTTCGTGCTCGGCAACGTGATGATGACCGGGCCCTTGCTCGTGCCCATCGCGATCGCCGGGCTGGTCTTCTACTTCTCGCGATTCGGCGGGAAGATCCGCGTCCTGGGAACCTCCTTCGTCGTCACCGTCGCGGTGGTGATCCTTTCCGAGGGCAAGGTCTACTACGCGTTGCCCGCATACCCGGCCCTGCTCGCCGGTGGGGCGGTGATGATCGGGAAGCTCGCCGAGATGCGCCGGTGGAGCTGGCAGAAGCCGGTGATCGTCTCCCTGCTCGTCGCGAGCGGTGTCGCCCTGGCTCCGGGTGCGCTGCCCGTGCTCTCGCCCGAGGCCCTCGTCCGCTACCAGGACCTCATCCGGTTCCGCGGCCTCAAGTTCGAGAAGGTCGACGGGGGCGAGATCCCTTCCTATCTGGCGAGCATGATCGGCTGGGAGAACCTGGTCGAGACGGTCGCCCGGGCCTACCAGGCCCTGCCGTCAGAACAGCGAGGCCGGACCGCGCTCCTGGCCAACAGCTACGCGCAAGCCGGAGCCATCGACCTGCTGGGTCCGAAGCTCGGGCTTCCGAAGGCGATCAGCGGCCACGAGACCTACGCGCTCTGGGGCCCGGGCGGCCATTCCGGAGAGCTGGTCATCTCGGTCGGGATCCCGGCGCGGGTGATGGGACGCTATTACGGCGAGGTCGAGCAGGTCGGGGTGGCCCACACGAAGTACGCGCAGCCGCACGAGAACGACGTCCCGATTCTCCTTTGCCGGGAACCGAAGGAAGGCCGGACGCTGCGGGAGGTCTGGCCCGAGTTCCAGCGCTTCCACTGACGGGACGGCGTCCGGGGGCCCGGGAGGCTGTACATCCAGGACCCGAAAGGCGCCCGGGACCAGGAGGAGAAGGAGGCAGGGCCCCGCCAGGGCGAGGCGGCGTCCCCAGGTGCTTCGACGGGGCGGGTTGAACGACACGGGTAGACCGGATCCCAACCGAGCAAACTACAGCGGGCACCCGGACCCCCTCCGGGTGCCCGCCCACCGGCCCGTCGGCCGGCCCCC
>JBAXVO010000519.1:0-1933 GCA_037129355.1 Deltaproteobacteria bacterium
GAAGGCCCGGTCGGGGTGCTTCTCCACCAGGTACTCCAGCGTGCGCGCCGTCTTCCCCACCAGCGGGTCGTCGGCCAGGTCGGCCTCCGCGGTGCAGACGTGGAGCCCGCGGATCGGCGCGGCGGCGAGCTCGCACATGCGCACCCGGTCCGCGAAGGGAGCGAGCGTCTTGCCGAAGGGGTGCCGGAAGCTGGGCAGCATCCAGACCTCGCTGACCCCCTGGGTGGCGAGCGTCCAGTAGGCGGCCATGACGTGGGCCACGTGCGGCGGGTTGAAGGAGCCGCCCAGGATCGCGGTGGGTCTCATGCGGCCATCCTGCCTCAGTCGGCGTAGCGGAGGAACCGGCGCCGCCTGCGGGCGAAGGCGCGCTCCTCCCCGGCGAAGGCGCGGGCCATCTGGCGCCAGCCGTCCCCCGCCTCGATGGCGCGCCGTTCCCGGTCGGAGCCGCACAGCAGGTCGAAGGCGGGCACGCCGGAGACGAACTCGTAGGGCTCGTCCCGCCAGGCGAAGCGGTCCGGGTCCTGCGCCCGCGCCACCGCCACGCAGGCGAGACCGGTGCGGAACGGCCGGAACGCCTCCGGATCGTGCACGTGGAGCTCCACGCCGTGGCAGCCCTTCCCGGCGTGCTTGTCCCAGGTGGGCGTGAAGCCGGCCGGCCGGAAACGGACGCCGGGCAGCCCCTCCGCGTCGAGGTCATGGGCGAGCTGCCGCCCGTCGAGCCAGGGCGCCCCGAACAGGTGGAAGGGACGGGTCGTGCCCCGCCCCTCCGAGAGGTTCGTCCCCTCGAGAAGGCACATCCCCGGGTAGACCAGGGCCGCGTCGGGCGTGGGCATGTTGGGCGAGGGGAACACCCAGGGCAGCCCCGTCCCCTCGAACCGGCGTCGCCGCCGCCATCCCTCGCAGGGGACCACCTCCAGGTCGAGGTCGAGCCGGCGCTCCTCCCGGAAGAGCGCGGCGAGCTCCCCGACCGTCATCCCGTGGCGGACCGACAGGTCGTGCAGGCCGCAGAAGCTCTCGAAGCCGGGGCGCAGCGCCGGTCCCTCGATCTCCGTGCCGCCGATGGGGTTGGGCCGGTCGAGCACCACGAAGCGCAGGCCCGCGGCGGCGGCGGCCTCCATGCAGAGCATCATCGTCGCCTGGTAGGTGTAGCAGCGCGACCCGACGTCCTGGACGTCGAAGACCAGCGCGTCGAGCCCGGCCAGCAGCGACGCCCCCGGGCGCAGCGACTCGGGCTCCGACCCATACAGGGAGTGAACGGGGAGGCCGGTGGCCGGATCCCGCCCGTCGTCCACCTTGGCCATGTACTGCACGTCGCCGCGGACGCCGTGCTCCGGGCCGAAGAGCGCCACGAGCCGCACCCGGGGCGCGGCCGCGAGCAGGTCGGCGGCGTGGCGCAACCGGCGGTCGACCGCGGTGGGGTTGCAGACCAGCCCCACGCGCAGTCCACGCAGCGGCGCGAACCGCCGCCGCGCCAGCACCTCGAGTCCGGGGAGCACCCCGGCAGGCCTCTTCCCCGGCATGGGCCACATCCTACCCGTCCTTGGCCCTGGCGAGGCCACCTGTGGCACACTCCCGCGCCTCGGGAGGCGCGAAAAGGACCATGGCGAGCGGATGGAGATCGGGAGGGGTCATCCTCTTCCTCGGGGCCTGGACGGAGAACCTCCTCTTCGACCTCCTGGGGCGGATCGTGCCCCCGCTGACGCCGCCGCACCTGCTCCACGCCTACATGCCCGAGGCCATCCGGGACATGGTCTCCCCCGCGGTGCTCGCACCGGTGACCTCGGCGGTGCTCGCCGCCATCGCGCTGCTCTGCCTCTCGCTCGTTCCGCCCGGCACCCCGCGGCGCTTCCCGGCCGGATCGGGAAAAATGAAAAAGGCAGCAGCGCGGTCAACCCGCGCCCAGGACGCCGCTTTTTGCCAGCCGCCGCCACCA